>DATBDG010000245.1:0-17243 GCA_036270055.1 Chthoniobacterales bacterium | reverse complement strand
CGATGCTGAGTTCACCGACAGTGACCAGATTGTCCCCGGCACGACCCGGACTTTTGTCGGCAATGATCCCGCCTACGCACCGAGCGTCGTCCTCAAAGGCGGAATCACCTTCAAGCGGGACCACTGTTTCAATATCACCTTCTCGGGCGTCTATGTTTCTGACCAGTTCTGGCAGGACTCCAACCTCGGAAGCGCCAGTATTCCGCCGGCCAAGATCCCTTCCTACGTAGTCTTCAATCTCTCGGGCGAATACTACATCCACCGCAACATCCGCATCTTTGGCACTCTCTCCAATTTGGCGGACGAGAGCTACTACTCCCGCGTGTTCCCATTCGGCGGTGGCAGCATCGAGCCTGCGCCGGGCCGCTCTGGTTTCGCCGGCGTTTCGTTTCAATTCTAACGCGTGTGTTGCGTTCCCGGCGTCGTCGCGCGACGGCGTCGGGAGCACCGCGTTTGGGCGACGCTGAAACGCTCTGCCTGCACCGTCTCGGGTTTGGGGAGCCGATCCGTGGCCTAACGACTAGGGAGCGAGGCGCTCCAGCAGCCAGGAACGATCCTCTTGCCGGGTATAGCGAAACCGGTCGTGCAACCGGTTGGCTCGCCCCTGCCAGAATTCGATCGTCTCGGGAATGATCCGGTAACCGCCCCAGTGTGGGGGAAGATCGATTTTTTCCCGGCCGGCGAAGCGCTGCGTCATTTCCGCCAGGCGCGCATCGAGGATGCGGCGGGCATCGATCACTTCGCTCTGACGCGAGACCCAGGCGCCGAGCTGGCTGCCACGCGGTCGATCGTGGAAATAGTTTTGCGATTCCTTCCGGGAGGTTTTCTCAACCGCCCCGGTGACTCGGATCTGCCGCTCCAGAGGCATCCAGTAAACTGTGAAGGCGGCCTGCGGATTGGCTGCCAGCTCGTGGCCCTTGGCGCTTTCGTAGTTAGTGAAAAAAACGAAGCCGCGTTCGTCGACGCCCTTGAGCAGGACAATCCGGGCCGACGGTTTGCCCCCCGGAGTGGCGGTGGCGAGCGCGATCGCATTGGCATCCGGCAGCCCGGAATTGATGGCCGTGGAAAACCAGGTCGCAAACTGCTCGATCGGGTCGTGGTGCAGATCGACCCGGCGCAAACCCTCGGTTTCGTATTCGCGGCGCAAGCCGACCAGATCGATCGCATCCATTAGGATCAAATCGTATCCGACTCGAAGGCGCCTGTCGAAAATTGTTCGCAGAATCGGCCGGGCGGGCCGGATTCTGTTTGTGCCCGCGGCAGGTGCTCGCTAAGTATCGGACATGTTTAGTCTGACGATGCTCGGGAGCGGGAGCGCGGGGAACAGCGCCCTGATCGCGACCGAGCATTGCCGGCTGCTGGTCGACGGCGGCTTGAGCGCGCGCCAGCTCGTGCTCCGCCTCGCCCTCTGCGGAGTCATGCCTAACGAGCTGGACGGCGTCCTTCTGACCCACGAGCACGGCGACCACGTCTGCGGGCTGGAGGTGCTCTGCCGCAAATTTCAGGTCCCGATTTATTGCAACGCCCTGACGGCGGAGGCGATCCGTTATGGTTCGTTGGGCGAACATCGCAACTGGCGGATTTTTCGCACCGGCGCGAGTTTTTTGATCTGCGACATCACGGTCGAAAGTTTTCCCGTCCCGCACGACGCGGTTGAGCCGGTCGGCTACACGTTTCACGCCGGTCCGAACGCGCTCGGTTACGTGACCGATCTCGGCTATGCCACCCGCCTCGCGATCGAGCGCCTGCGCGAGGTGCAGACGCTCGTGATCGAGACGAACCACGACGAGAAACTTTTGCAGAACGATCCGCACCGGCCCTGGCCGGTGAAACAGCGGATTCAATCCCGGCACGGACATCTTTCCAATGCCGCCGCCGCCGGCGTGGTCGGACAATTGTTAGGCGGAAAGATTGCGCGGGTCGTCCTCGGGCATCTCAGCCGCGACTGCAACACCCCGGAACTGGCGGCCGGGACAGTGCGGACCGAACTGGAAAAAATCGGGCGGCCGGACCTCGAGGTTTTTTGTGCGGCCCAGAGCGAACTCAGTCCGCGTTTTGCGATCGGGCCGACGCGGACCGGGGCCTTTCAACCGACTTTCGACGGTCTGCTTTTCGAGAGCGCATAGAGCGATTCTGGACCTGCGGAAGCATGTCCGGGTGACCAGACCGGACGACTTAGTCTTCGTCCCCGACGACGAGATGGACGATGCCGGCGGGATCGGAAATCCAGAAGCCGTCGAAATCCTCCCGCAACTGTTCCACTTCATCGCGCCGCGCCACGCCGTGGCTTTTGAGATAGGCGGCGGCGCTCTCGGTATCGTTCGTTTCCAGCTCGAGCCAGATATCGGGATGACTGAGGTTCGGCACCCGATCGATCCAGAGCCTGACCGGGCCAAACTGAAAAATGCAGCCTTCCTTTTCTTCCTCGATCAGGGGCAGGCCGAGGGTGTCGCGATAGAAGGCGATCGTCTGCTCGTAGGTGTGATACGGACATTTGATGGCGATGTTCGCGCCGCCCGAAAAGTTCGGGCTGTTCACATTGGCGACCATGAGACAATCTGCCTGCGGTGAAGACGAATGCCACTCGTTAGGCTAACCGCCGCCCGGCTCCGTCATCGCCACTGGATCGAGCGCGGCGTTTAGCTCCGCTTCGGGCAGAACCTTTTTTTCGAGCGCAAGTTGGCGGACGGTTTTGCCGGTCTTGACGCTTTCCTTGGCAATTTCGGCGGCGCGATCGTAGCCGATCTTGGGGGCCAGGCTCGTCACCATGGCCATCGAAAGTTCGACCAATTCCTGACAGCGCTCCCGGTTGGCGACGATGCCGCTGACGCATTTCTCGGCGAAAATATCGGCCACATTGCCGAGCAGCCGGATCGCTTCGAGAAGGTTGTGGCCCAGCACCGGCATCATGACGTTAAGATCGAGATTTCCGTTCGCGGCCGACCAGGCGATGACGGTGTCGGCGCCCATGACCTGCGCGCAAACCATCATGACCGATTCGCAGATGACCGGGTTAACTTTCCCAGGCATGATCGAGCTGCCGGGCTGAGTCGCGGGCAATTGAATTTCGCCGAGGCCGCAGCGCGGACCGCTGCTGAGGAGGCGGATGTCGTTCGCGATTTTGAAAAGGCTGAGAGCGATCGTCTTGAGATGGCCGCTCGCTTCGACCGCCCCGTCCTTCGCGCCCTGGGCTTCGAAATGATTTTCCGCTTCGCGAAAAGCGATCCCAGTTCGCTGTTCGAGATGCCGCATGACCTTGGTCGGAAAATCGCGATGCCGGTTGAGACCGGTGCCGACCGCGGTGCCACCGAGCGCCAGTTCCCGGAGCGCGTTGATGGCCTCTTCGGCGCGACGTCTTCCGTAGCGCACCTGCTGGGCGTAACCGCCGAATTCCTGGCCGAGCCGGACCGGCGTCGCGTCCATTAGATGGGTGCGGCCGATCTTAATCACGTCGTGGAATTCAGTCGCTTTGACCGCGAGCACATCGTGCAGTTTTTCGAGCGCAGGCAGGAGACAATGTTTGAGCTGCTCGGCGGCGCTGATGTGGATGGCGGAGGGGATGACGTCGTTACTCGACTGTCCCATGTTGACCTGGTCGTTAGGGTGAACCGGCTCGCGCGCCCCGATCGGTTTGCCGGCGAGCTGACAGCAGCGGTTGGAGATGACTTCGTTCGCGTTCGTGTTTGTGCTCGTGCCGGAACCGGTCTGGAAAACGTCGAGCGGGAAATGCTCGTCGAGCTTGCCTTCCGCGACTTCCTCCGCCGCCTGCACGATCAGGGCGCTTCGTTCCGCATCGAGCAAACCGAGATCGTGATTCGCCTGCGCTGCGGCCCATTTCAACAAACCGAGGGCGCGAATAAAGGGGCGCGTAAAACGCCAGCCGCTCACGGGAAAATTCAAAACCGCGCGCTGGGTTGAGGCGCCGTAGAGGGCGGATTCCGGGACGGACATCTCGCCCATGGAATCCTTTTCCAGGCGGGTCTGGCAGACGCTCATGCCGGGCGCGGGACGGAGATTCTGGAGCGGGCGGGCGTGACCCGAGCGTGACCGTTGCGGGTTTGCGCTTTGTGGAAAACGGTGACGAACATCGGGGGAATATTCTGCAGGCAGTATTCCGATTCGGCCCGGTCGAAAAACGTCGCGTGTTGCCGGAGTTCGTTCGTCACCTGGTAAATGATGAAGGCACCCCCGGGCCGGAGCGCGTCGTAGGTGTCCTGGAGGAGAGCGCGCTTCTTTTTAATCTCGAGAATGCTGAAAGGAATGCCGGAAAGAATGTAATCGCATTGCGCGATGTCGCGGCCGGCCAACTCCTCGGCCAGACTGGCGGCGTCGCGGTTGATGACGTGGACGCGCGGGTCCTCCGCGAACTGGCGTTGGAGATCGCGGGAAAAAGCGCGATCCAATTCGAAAAGGAACAACTGCGAATCGTTGCTCATGCGGGCGGCCAGGGCGCGCGAGTGCACTCCCTCACCGGGTCCGTATTCGGCGATGATGCGCGGCTCGCTGAAATCCATTTTGCTCGCGACCCGATCGACGAGCGCCTTGGAGCTGGGGATGATCGAGGCGATCTGAAACGGTTTTTGCAAAAACCGTTTGAAAAACAATGCGCTCATAAAGGTTGCGAATAGTGAACCCCGGGTCCCCCCTTGTCCAGCGACGATCTCACGGCCGAGGTCGCATCGTCTTGAAGGAATTCGAGTTCGGTCTGCGTCTCAGATGCCTTGATCCTGGTCGCGGAATGGATATTGATCGTTCGCTTTTCGGGAGCGGCGAACGACTGAACGGCTTGAGCGCGTGAAAATTCGATCGTTGACAGATTTTCTGAAATTTATAATTCTGGATTTCCTCGGGAATTATTGTTGCCACTGACGCCCAAACTTGATGACCTCCAGTCATGCATAATTTATTGACGGTTAAGGAAACGGCGAAATACCTCCGAATTCCGCTACCGACCGTCTACTATCTGGTGCAACGGGGGCAGCTCCCCGCGATCCAGATTGGAGGTCGGTGGCGGATCAAAAAGGATTCCCTCGACAAAGACGTCCTGAAAGAAGATCGCTCCGGCCAGCCGACCGTGCTGGTGGTGGATGACGATGTCAGTCTGCAGAACCTCTTCAAGGTGTTTCTCAAGAAAATCGGTTTCAGCCGGGTGGTGGTTGGGACGGTGAAAGAGGCGATCGCGGCGCTGGAAAAGCAACATTTCGATCTGCTCTTTCTCGACTTGAAATTGCCCGATGGACCGGCCGACGACGTCTACGATAGCGCGAAGGAAATTGATCCCGAGTTGCCAATCGTCGTCATCACCGGTTATCCCGACAGCGAAATGCTCAATCGCATCCTGGCCAAGGGGCCGGTTACCGTCCTGAAGAAGCCGCTCAAGGCCGAGCAGCTGAAGCAGACGGTCCGCATCCTCGGGCACAAGGAAGCGACCAAGCTGGCGGCCTAAGCTGTTTCGCCCCCGTTGCATTTTGTTCGCGCTTGACTCCGGGCGCGCGATTGGTCTCTTGTCCTTCGCTTTTACCGGCGCGGTTAGCTCAGTGGTAGAGCACTACCTTGACACGGTAGGGGTCACAGGTTCGAACCCTGTATCGCGCACCAGTCCGCCAGCAGCCGGAAGGCTTCCCAGCTAGCTCCGTTTATGTGCAGCAGCGCCCGATTGGTCGACGGAGAATTGTCTTTACAAGCAAGGGCATGTTTTCGCAGTATCAGGAAAAGACCAGAGGGAGTGGATTCGCTATCGTCGTGGCAATTTTGCTCCGGCAAATTCGTTGCTCCGATCCAAAGCGGTGCACAACGTGCTTTAGGTAAACCGGAGAAGCTCCCGACTCCGGCGGGTTGATTATTTTGTCCACAATGAAAAAAACCAATGTTCTAATCATCGGCGGGGGCCCAGGTGGGGCCGCCGCCGCGATGTTTCTCCTCCGGGAAGGGATCAAACCGCTCCTCATCGAGCAGGAGGAATTTCCGCGCTTCCACATCGGAGAATCGATGACTGGCGAGGCAGCCGCGCTCCTGCGCCGGCTCGGCATCGGGGACGCGATGGTGGAACGGGATTTTCCAGTCAAATACGGGGTGCGGGTGTTCGGGACGAGCAGCTGGTTTATTCCGGTCGCGCGCCGGAATGAGAATTGGGAATTGGAACTAGGCTCGACCTGGCAAGTGCGGCGGAGCGAATTCGACTCCATGATGCTGAAAGAGGCTGAGGCGCGTGGCGCGATCATCATGCGCGGCAGGGCTAAAGAAGCCTTGCTAACGGCAGACGGCGGGTTGCGCGCGGTACGGTTCGAGCAGCCGGACGGCACGAGCGAAGAGGTCGAAGCGCAGGTCGTGCTCGATTGTTCGGGGATGGCGACCTTCCTCGCCAACCAGAAAGTGACGGGGCCGAAATATGTTGGCAGCTATGACAAACAGATCGCCTTCTTCGCTCATGTGAAGGGCGCCATCCGGGACAGCGAAACGTCCGGGGAGATGGCAAAGGACAACACGCTCATCTTTTACAAACAGAAATTTCACTGGGCATGGGCGATCCCGGTCGACAATGAAGTGGTCAGCATCGGGCTGGTGGTGCCGACGGCGGAGTATGTGAAACACCAGCAAACGCCGTCGAATTTCTTCTCCAGCTACCTGCCGACGATCCATCCGGAGCTCGCCCGCCGGATCGAAAAGATCGAGTTGGTGGAAAAGGTCCGGGTGATCCCGAACTACTCCTACCAGGTGCGGGGCTTCTGCGGGAAAGGCTTTATTTGCATTGGCGACGCCCATCGTTTCGTCGATCCCATTTTTTCTTTCGGCTTATCGACCACTCTGCGGGAGGCCGAGTTTGCCATCCCGCATATTGTCGCCTATCTCAACGGCCGAGGCCGCGATGCTATGAATCCCTTCGACGAATATCAACGTTTCTGTGAGATGGGTCTCGATAATCTGGAAGACATGGTCGACCTCTTCTGGGAGCAACCGTTCGCCTTTGCCACCTTTGTCCATCACCGCTATCGCCATGAATTAACCGATGCCTTCGCTGGCCGCGTTTACGCGAGCGAGCACCAGCCATCGAATGCGATCATGCAATTCCGTAAGCTGCTCAAGCGGGAACGGGATTACAATCATCCGGACGATTACTCGGTGCCGATCGGTTCGCGTTATCACCCGGAGCGCGCCGCCCTTTGGGAGCCGGATTCTCCCATAGAAGGGACCGAGGCATGGATCGGCCGCGGCAACGGCCAGCATGAGGCCTCAGAAAGCCCCGCCTCCCAACGATCGAGTTCGAAGCTGATCAGCATTGATTAATTTCAAACCGCCAAATCAAACATGGAAATACCACAGAAACTCAAGGACTACATCAATGAAAGCCGGGCGCCGTTGCCCCCGGTCAGTGACCCCGACGAACCGCTTCAAATCGACTCGCTCGGGTTGATTCGGCTGGTTGCTTTTATGGAAAGCGATTGCGGCATCCGCGTCGAAGACGAGGAGCTGATCGCGGAGAATTTCGCGACTATGCGCAGCCTCGGCCAGCTGATCGAGCAAAAATCGCAGAACGCTCAGGCCTCGTCTTAACACTTCGGGCAGCTCGCGGTTTTCGACCGCAGCGGTCAGATCCTGCGTTCCTTCCCGACCTTCGGAACGACCGCCTTGGCGAGTTTTATGAAAGCCGCAACCAGGCTGTTTGTGCCCGAGCCGACGAGCCGCAACAGGCCGATCTCGAGCGCAAGATTCCGGCCCTCGAGGGGGATCGATTTAAGCCCGAGGGTGGCCGCATCTCCGAGCGAGATCCGCGGCATGAGGCCGACCGCCTGCAGTGGCGCAAGTGAGCGCAAGAGCGTCTCAATCGAGTTGATTTCCGCAATTGTGCGCGGGCGAATCCGGCCGTTGCGGCACATCTCGTCCGTCATCCGCCGCATGACGTAGGTGTCGGGCAACTGCAAGAGGCGCTGCCCGTGCATCTCGGTGAGATCGACCGCCCGGCGCTTCGCCCACGCATGAGTCTCGGAAACGACAACCGTGAACCGGTCGTCGCAGAGATGCTCGTAGCGCAGATTTGGAGAATGGCCCGTCACCCAGCCGAGGCCCACGTCCAGCCGACCCTCCTCCAGGTCCTTTTCGATTTCGCTGGATGAAGTTTCCAGGATGCTCAGATCGATCGCTGGATGTTCACTCGAAAATGCGCCAAGCAGGCGCGGCATCAAGGCCACGTCCAGATAAGGGATAACGCCGGTGCGCAATGTCCCGTGCGGATCACGCCGGCCGCTGCTCAGCTCCTGCAGCGATTGGTCGATCTGCCGCAGGATGACGTGCGCATGCTCTGGGAACAATAAGCCGGCTGGCGTAAGCATGGTGCGTTTGCCGCGACGCTGGAGCAGGACCGCGCGCACGCACGCCTCCAGATCGCGGAGCCGCTGCGACACCGTGGGCTGCGAAACCTCAAGCCGCTTGGCCGCGCGGCTGAAGCTTTCCGCATCCGCCACTTCCAGGAAGTAGCGCAACTGTCGGATTTCGAATGGTTCCTGCCGCATGGGAACGAAGATCGCTTTTCAGCAGTAGGCCAGAGCGATTCTGTCACGAGACTGACAAAAAACTTACGAAATAAGACTTCCATGAGATTACCTTATTATCGTATTTGACATCGCGTTGCCAAAATACCTATGAAACCTGCCAAAATATTCGCCTCATTTGCTCTCTTCGCGGGCCTCTCTTTCGCTTGCGCCCTGCCGGTTGCAGCCGGCCAAGCGACCGTCACACAGGTCACTGCCACCGAGAAAAAAGACGAGTTCAAACGTCCGCCCTACAATCCAGTCCTGCGCTGGAAAGAGGATTGGTCCGGCCTGCGCGGCCGTGATCGCAATCGAACCGGCGACGCCTTCGACCCGATCAAGTTCATCCCGTTCAATAGCGATGGCTCGATTTACCTGAGCATCGGCGGCGGCATCCGCGCCCGGGTTGAGCATTTTTCGAACTTCAATTTCGTGCCGACCCTCGATGACGGATATTTGCTCTATCATTTCCTGCTCCACGGCGACCTCCATATCACCAACTTCGTGCGCGTGTTCGTCGAAGGCATCGATGCGGAACAAACGTTTCGCGACCTTCCGGGCAATCAGCGCACCACCGACATCAACGCGTTTGACCTGAACCAAGGCTTCCTCGACATCAACATCCCGATCGACGCCGGGAAGTTAACGTTGCGGGGTGGCCGGGAAGGACTTGCTTTCGGCAAGCAGCGGCTGGTCAGCCCGCTTCCGTGGGGCAATGCCTATCGCCATTGGGACGGCTTCAGCGCGATCCTCGACATCAAAGGATGGAATGCCCGAGCTTTCTGGACAGAGTTTTCGCCGGTTAATAAGTACGAAGCCGATCTTCCGGATGGTCAGACCAAGCTCTGGGGCTTCTACGCCACGCACGGCAAACCCACCGACCTCATCGCGGGCGATCTCTACTTTCTCGGGCTGAACAAGGAGGACAATGTGGCCTTTAATAACACCATCGGACCCGAAGATCGGTATACGATCGGCGGACGCGTCTTCGGGACGCCGGTGAAGGATTTCGACTATGAAATTGAAGCGGCCTACCAGTTCGGTCAGGTCGGCGACGGCGACGTGAGCGCGTGGATGCTCGCGACTGAGGTTGGCTACACCATTAAACCTTTCCCGGTCACCCCGCGCCTCTGGCTCGGATTCGATTATGCCAGTGGCGACGATGCAGCGGGTGGCGACGTCGGGACCTTCAATCAACTCTACCCCCTTGGGCACGCCTACTTTGGTTACATGGACTTTGTCGGTCGGCAGAACATTATCGATGTGCATCCCGGTGCCTCGATCAAGTGTGCTTCTGACAAGATGACCGTGAAAGCGGAAGGGCATTTCTTCTGGCTCGCCGAGTCGACGGATGCTCTTTACAATGCGGGCGGCGGCGTCGTGCGCCGTGGCTTTCCCGGCGCTTCGGATGAAGTGGGCTCTGAGGTCGATTTCGTCGTCAACTACAAGTTCACCCGTCACCTCGACATCGAGGCGGGTTACAGCCATTTCTTTCCCGGCGATTTCATCCGGCAAACCGGGCCGAACGAGGACGCCGATTTCGTTTACGTCCAGACGCAGTTTTACTTCTAGAGCAGGCGGAAGCGAATCCCGATGAGAACCACTCGCCGTTTGTGCCGACTCACGGCGAGTCTCTGCATGCGCGCCGCTCGGCGTGGGAGGCGCGGGCTTCGGCTCGCGGGCGCAATTGCCTCTCTGCTCGCCATCTTCCTCTCTGCCGGCGGGCATTGGGCGGTCCTGCAATCGCTCGCCTACACCCGCATGCTGGTCGAGTTCGCGCAGGAAGATTCATGGTCTGTGGCCGTGAAAAAAACGTTCGACGAGCGCTATGCATGCCCGCTTTGTCCGAAAATCCGAAATGGCTACAACAGCGAACGCAAGGTGCCGCGAACCCTGAGCGGGGAGCGTTTGCCTGAGTTTGTCGCTCCGACCGCCACCCACTTTTTTTCCCTGCCCGCGACGATCGCGGATTTCCCATTGATCTCGTCGCTGCACAACGACTTTTTCACCGTCCCTCCAAAACCGCCGCCGAGGGTCGTCTGATAACTCAACCAGTAACCCTCCGTCTGCGCCATGAACTGTAGCCAAGTCTCGAAGTCATGAATCGCCGGAGATTTGAAACTAATCCTGGACCTTCCGCGCCGAAGAGCAGCGCGCAGCGGCCCGGTCCGAGCGTTCAGGGAACGACAAGACTCAACCTACAGCTTGATGAAATCCAATTTTACCATCTCCAAAGATGTTGCGCTGGCGGCCCTGACGCTCGCCATCCCAACCTTCTCCGTGTGGGCGCAAGCCCCTGACGCCTCTCCATCGGCAACCCCGAACAAAATGTCAACTATCGTGGTCACCGGCCAGCCCATCCCGGGAGCGACCGTAATCGTCCCGAGCCCGGAGCTACAGATCCGCGCGCCGGATTCCGCGTCGCTCCTCGAACAGGTCCCTGGTGCGTCCGTCGTCCGCAATGGCGCCCTCACCGGAATCGTGCAATTACGCGGACTAAGCGGTGACCGCGTGAATGTATCGGTGGGGGGGAGGGCCATTACGCCCGCCTGCCCCATGCACATGGATCCGCCTCTCCATTACACGACTCCATCGTCCCTTGGCTCGCTTACCGTCGTCCCTGGGATTAGCCCGGTCAGCCTGGGCGGCGACAACATCGGCGGAGTTGTCCTGGCAGAGCCGCGAGCGCCGCGCTTCGCCATCAACCAACCCATTCTTTTTGCGGGTGAATTAGGTTCGTTCTTTCGCAGCAGCAACGACAGCTACGGATTCAACCAGGGATTAACCCTGGCCAATCAAAACTGGAGTGGCTCTTACAGCGGCTCGTGGGAGACAGGCGAAGACCTGCGTTTCCCAGGCGGACGCGTGCGGGACAGCGGCTTTGACGAATTCCAGGAGCACGAAGGCCGTCTCGCGACCCAAGCCCTCGGCGGCGTCCTCGAGGCATACGGAGGAGTTAGTCGCACCCGCAACGCCGGCACACCCTCTCTCCCGATGGACATGCTGAAAGACGATAGCTGGCACGCCGGTCTCCGGCAGAACGGAGAGTACGAGTTTGGCACGGTCGAAGGTCGAATCGGCTTCAACCACATCGCTCACATGATGAACACCTTCTCGCTCCGTCCCCTCGCGCCGGGCGCTGCTCCCCTCATGGTGACGGCGACGAGTGATGATTTGAGCGGCCGATTGGCGGTCACGCTCCCACGCGATCGGAATACCTTTCGCACGGGGTTGGATTTCCAGTTGAGTCGTCTCGACGCCTTGCTTGAGAACGTGGCTCTCGGCGCCGAGCAGAATACGATAAATAACGGCACCCGGGCTCGCGTCGGCGGTTATCTGGAGTGGCAGGCGAATTGGAACGACCAATGGACGACGCTGGCCGGAGTCCGTAACGACAACGTCTGGAGCGACGCCGATAACGTGACGAAGTTTTTACCCCCTGCGACGGCCGACGCGGCCGCGTTCAACGCCAGATCGCACGACATCACCGACGTTAATGTCGACGCGATGGTTTCGGTGCACTTCAAGGCGAACGAACACAGCGATTACCAGCTGGCCTTTGCCCGGAAAACTCGATCGCCCAGTTTGCTGGAGCGCTATCTTTACACACCGCAGCCGGCGGCCAGTGGCCAGACGGACGGCCGCACCTACGTCGGTGATCTGGATCTCGATCCGGAGGTGTCACATCAACTGGCCTTCACGGCTAATTGGCACGGAGAGGATTGGGGATTCAGAGCCACTCCGTTTTATAATTTCCTGAGCGACTACATCCAAGGCACGCCAATCAACCGCTTCGTTAATGGCCAGCCCGTCCTGCAATACCAGAACGTCGGTCGCGCCGATCTTTACGGCGTGGATGGCGAGGCACACTACGATTTTGCGAAGGGGTTCACCTTGCGCGGCCAACTCAGCTACGTTCGTGGTGTTAATCGCGACAACGACGACAATCTCTATCGCATCGAGCCGCTGCACGGCACCGTCAGCCTCGAGCAGCACTGGAGCGGTTGGCGCAGCGCGATCGAGCTCGTCTGGGCGACCGGGCAGGATGACGTCTCAGCCTTCAACGCCGAGCCAACAAGCGACGGCTATGCGGTCGTGAATTTGCGCGCGGGCTTCACTTTTCGCGAACATCTGAACGTGGATGTGGCCTTGGAAAATCTTTTCGACGAGAACTACGCCGATCATCTCGCCGGAATCAATCGCGTCCTTCGCAGCGATGTGCCGGTGGGCGCAAGGATTCCGGGGGCAGGCCGATTTGTGGCTGTGTCGATCGGCTATGAGTTCTGAAAATTTCTAGACCCGACAAAAAACGATAGGAGAACAAGTCCATGAACCCGAAGCAACTCATCACCGCCGCAGCGCTTACCCTGCTGGTCTTTGCCGGCTGCAGCAAAAAAGAAACCGCCGAGACCAAGAAGGAATCGAACAAGGTCCGAGTCGGTTGGATCGGACTTACCTGCGAAGCGTCGATCTTCAGCGCGGTCGAGAATGGCTACTTCAAAGATGAAGGACTGGACGTCGAGCTGATCAAGTGTGACTGGAAAAATTACAAGGACACTCTCGCCTTGGGCGGTTACGACATCACCCAGCACCTCGTGATGTATTTCCTCAAGCCGATCGAGCAGGGACTCGACGTCAAATTCACCGGCGGCATTCACACCGGCTGTCTCCGGGTCCAGGCCGCAGCCAAAAGCGACATCACGAGTGTCGAACAACTGCGCGGGAAACGCATCGGCGTCCCGGGCATGGGAACACCGCCCTTCGTCTACACCAACCGCGTTTTGAAACGTCACGGCATCGACAGCAGCAAAGAGATCGAATGGAAGGTCTTCCCGGTCGGCGAACTCGGTCTCGCGATCGACAAAGGTGAAGTCGACGCGGTGGCCGATTCCGAACCCATCGGCACCATGCTCCTGACAGCGGGCAAAGTGCGTAACGTTGCCGACCAGGCCGCGGACGAAGGTTACAAGGATGAATATTGCTGCGAGGTGATCGCGAATGGAAAATGGCTCAGCGCTAATCCCAAGGCGGCCGCCGGCGCCACCCGCGCTCTCCTTCGCGGGGCGAAATATGTCCACGCCAATCCCATGGCGGCAGCGCAAATGTCGATCGACAAAAAATATCTTGCGTCCAATCCAAAAATGAACGCAGCCGCCCTTGCCAAGCTTGGTTACATCCCAAGCGTTTCGCGCGCTGAATCCTCCGTCACGACCGCAGCTAACGAAATGATCGCCGCCGGCATGCTCGCGCCCAACACCAACGTGGCCGAGTTGGCGAAACGGGCTTTTGCGCATCTCGATGGGGTCACGGACGAATGGATCGACAAAGCCGAGGTCAAAACCGTGGCCAATGGTCAGATGATCCCGACCGTGAGCACGACTGTGGCTGCGGCGGCGGCCGCGAAAGAAATGGCCGGCTGCTGCGCCATGCCACTGGCGACGAACTAGCCTTCGCGAGAATCCAGCGCACGCCGTTGTGGACGCGTCCCTGTGGGACGCGCGGGAGTGATCTTTTGCAGACGCCGCGCGTCCCTCGCCTTTTCGCACAGCGAAACGTCCACAGGCACTCGCGATTATCCCTCAAACAGCGCTTTCCCCTGGGCTTCGCAAAGCGCAACATCTAGCGCGGCGAACTGTGCTATCATGCCCCGCCCGCAAACGCCAGGGTGGCGAAATTGGCAGACGCGCCAGACTTAGGATCTGGTGGAGCAATCCTTAGGGGTTCGAGTCCCCTCCCTGGCAGAGGGCTTCTCATGAAAAATCTGCACCTTGAGATCGAGCGAAAATTTCTGATCGACAAATTGCCCGGCAATCTCGCGCGCTATCCCCACAGCGAAATCGCCCAGGGTTATCTCGCAATTGATCGCAAGGCGCACGTTCGCCTCCGCCGCAGAGGCCGCGTCTGCACCCTCACCTTCAAGCGCGGTCCGGCTCGGGCGCGCGAAGAGCGCGAAATCCATCTCAACCCGGCCCAGTTCGCCATTCTCTGGCCCGCGACGGCGGGCGCGCGCCTAACGAAAACGCGCTATTACGTTCCCTGGAAAAAACTCACGATCGAAATCGACATTTATCACGGCTCGCACGAAGGCCTGATGGTCGCCGAGGTCGAATTCCCCGACGTCCAGACCTACCATTCCTTTCGGCCGCCGGACTGGATTGGAGACGAAGTAACCGGAGCGAATCGTTACAGCAACGTTAAATTAGCGCGCGATTAAAATTCGGTTGATTCACAAATTGTCAGCCGCCGCGCCTTTGTCATAATCTCGTTTTCCCATGCGCCCATGAGCACCTCGCCTAACAAAAAGATCCTCGTCATTGAAGACGAACCCGATGTGATCGATCTCCTCACGATGCAGTTACGCAAAGCGGGCGGCTTTTCCGCGATCAGCGCCCAGGACGGCGCCGAGGGCCTGAAAAAAGCGCGCGACGAATCGCCCGCTCTCATCGTCCTCGACCTCATGTTGCCTCGCATGTCGGGCCTGGAAGTTTGCAAGCTTCTCAAGACCGACAGTTCTACCCGTCACATCCCAATCATTATGCTGACCGCGAAAGCCGAAGAGGTGGATCGGATCGTGGGCCTCGAATTCGGGGCCGATGATTACGTGACCAAGCCGTTTAGTCCGCGCGAAATGCTTTTGCGGATCAAGGCGATTCTGCGCCGCGGGGATAACAACGGGGCGGAGGAAAGCATGACGCGGGGCGCGATCACGATCGACCCCGCGCGGCACCGGGTCGTGGTGGCGGGCAAGCCGGTGATTCTCACCGCGGTCGAATTCAAGCTTCTCAGCATGCTGATGAAACGGCCCGGCCGAGTCCAGGCGCGTGATCGCTTGCTCAACGAAGTCTGGGGCTACGAGAGCGCGATTGACACCCGCACGGTCGACACCCACGTGCGCCGTTTGCGCGAGAAGCTGGGGAAAGCGGCGGCCGCGATCGAGACCGTGCGCGGTTTCGGCTATCGCCTGCGCGAATAAGCGAAGGGAAATGGGCTGGATCGCTTTTGCCCTCGCCCTAGCCGTTCTCCTCTACACCTGGTGGTGGATCTGGCGCCGCTGGATCCAGCCGAGCCGCGAGCTCGAGCAGTTGGTGCGGGAAGTTAACCGGGAGCAACTCCCGAAAACATTTCTCATCGGTGGCAGCGAACGGTTACGCGGGATCGCGCTCGCCCTCGAACAACTGGCCCGACGCGAGGGAGCGCTCCGCACCCGGGTGGAAGAAGGCGAGTTCGGTGTCCAGGCGATCGTCGGCGCGCTGGCCGACGGCCTGGTGGTGGCCGATGAGACCCGCCGGATTCGTCTCATGAACCAGGCTTTTCGCGAGGTCTTCCGGGTCGATCCCCGCCGGCTTGGCGGCACGCTGCTCGAGACGGTGCGAGACGCCGCCGTCGAACGATTGTTAGGCAAAGCGCTTGCCAGCGGCGAGACCGGTCGGGGCGAAATCGTTCTCCGGCGCGGCGCGGAGGATGGCCGGCATCTCGAAGTCGTGGCGGAGCCGATCAAGGACAAACCGGGAAAAGTGAGTGGTGCGGTTATTCTATTTCGCGACATCACCGAGCTGCGCCAGACGGAAGCGATGCGCCGGGATTTCGTGGCGAATGTTTCGCACGAGCTGCGTACGCCGCTCTCGATCCTGCGCGGTTATCTCGAGACGCTCCTCGAGAATCCGAAACAGCCGCCGGCAGAATTGCTCCGGATTTTCGAAGTCATGGAGCGCCATTCCAATCGTCTCAACCTCCTGGTTGACGATGTCCTGAGCCTGGCGCGGCTCGAAGGTCCCGGGGTCGCGCTCGACCTGACGAATGTGCGCCCGGCGGAATTCCTGCGCGGCATCATGCGCGACTGGGAACGGCCCTTTGCCACAAAAAATCTTCGCGCCGAGCTGGAGATCGCGGAGGATCTTCCGCCGTTGCGCGTGGACGAGGGACGTTTGCAGGAGGTGATCTACAACCTGCTCGATAACGCGGTGAAATATTCTCGCCCGGAGGGATGCATCACGGTCGGTGCGACGCACGACCACGACGACGTCACTCTCAGCGTGTCGGACGAGGGAGCCGGCATCCCGGCGCGCGATTTGCCTCGAATCTTCGAGCGTTTTTACCGCGCGGACAAGGCGCGCCACCGGGAGCTGGGCGGCACGGGGCTCGGCCTCTCGATCGTCAAACACATCGCCCAACTGCACGGCGGGAGCGTCGAGGCAGAGAGCGAAGTGGGCCGCGGCACGACCGTGCGGGTGCATTTCCCGCTCCGCGTCACGCAATCGTAACACGAAAAACTTTGCCTGCGCTGCCCCGCGTTTGCATCGTCTGGCGGTGGAGATTGCCGCGCCCATTTTGCCTTCCGCCGCCGATGATGTGCGCCGCCGCTCGCGGCAACTGGCGGAGCGCGCGATCAAATATTTCTTCGGCGGCAACGCGGTCATCGCGATGGTTGTCCTCGCCCTCATCACGATTTTTCTATTCCGCGAAGGCTTTGGATTCTTCGGCGAAAACCTGCGCAATCTGCGGATCTATCGGACCGCCGGGATGGAGTATGTCGACATTATCCGCGCCCAGGCGCGAGAACATGCCGAGCTGAGCCGCGCGCTCAACCGCATCCGCCTGCGCGAATTCAACGCGCTGAACCAACGCGGCCGAAGCAACGAGCAGGCACAGGCGGCGCTCGCTCCTTTCGATCAATTCGCGACCGCCTTCAGCGATGCCGGTGACGAGCTCAACGGCCTC
>DATBDG010000244.1:0-29983 GCA_036270055.1 Chthoniobacterales bacterium | reverse complement strand
GGGTCAGGGCCTGACGAGTGAACTCGCCCCACCGGCCATCGATTACTCCCGGCTTAAAGGCCGACCCATCAAGCAAAATCTGCGCTCGCAACACATCCTGATTCTCCCCGGGAGTTGGAATGGATTCCGCTGGAAACCCGTGGGCAACAATCGCGCCAACCGTTAGGCCCGCGATCAGCGAAAGAGAAGCAAGATGAAAGCGCCTTTCACTGCCCCGGCGGTTTCGGGAAACATTTTGCGGTTGTGAGCGAACAAGCGGGACCATCAATCGGAGATTCTCTCCGTGAATACGCGCACGGCATTGCGGGCGGTCTCATGTTTAGTCTGCCGCTCCTCTACACGATGGAGGTTTGGTGGACCGGTTTCATTGAACGGCAGAGAGTGTGCAGATCGAGGTCGAGCTGCGCCTGGACGGCGGCGAAAGTGAGAAAGCTGAGGTACAGTTGCAGTATCCGCCGCGGCAGGCGAGACGGCACGCCTGGGTCCCGTCTCGCCACGATCCCCGCGAGGGAAAACTGGAAGGCCGGGTCCTCGGTTACCAAAAAACGTAGCCGCGGGCGCGCAGTTTATCGCCCGCCACCCCAAATCGGATATCCCTGCCGCAGCCTTGACCCTCGCGCCGATTCCACTCTATCCTCCGCTCGCTTCGCTCGGCTCGCATCGGATTCCATATGCAAAAAGAACTCACCATCCGCGGACTCATCATCGGGATCGTCATCACGTTGGTTTTCACCGCCGCCAATGTTTACTTCGGCCTCAAGGCCGGTCTGACTTTTTCGACTTCAATTCCGGCGGCGGTGATTTCGATGGCGATCCTGCGGAGTTTCCGCGACGCCACCATCCAGGAAAACAACATCGTGCAAACGGTCGCCTCCGCCGCGGGCACGCTCTCTGCCATTATCTTCGTCCTCCCCGGCCTGGTCATCGTGGGCTACTGGACCGGGTTCCCATTCTGGACTTCGGTCGCGATCTGCGCCACCGGCGGCATCCTCGGGGTGATGTACACGATCCCGTTGCGGCGGGCGATGGTCACGGATTCGGATCTTCCTTATCCGGAAGGTGTGGCCTGCGCCGAAGTGCTGAAGGTCGGGGCGGGTGACGCCCGCGGCAGCGAGGCGGAGAGGGTCGAAACGAGCGGCGCTGGGCTTAAAGCTGTCGTGTGGGGCGCTATCGTGTCGGCTCTGTTCTACGTCGTCGTGCAGACCAAGCTGTTTGCCGAGGCCGTGACCGGCTATTTCCGCGTCGGAGGGGGCGCGAGAAGCGGAGCGACCGGGTTCGATTTTGGGTTGTCGTTTGCCCTACTCGCCATCGGGCACCTGGTCGGCTTGTGGGTGGGCATCGCGATGCTGGTCGGTGCACTCATCGGTTGGGCGTGGGCCGTGCCGTACTTCACGCACATTCACTGGACGGCGGGACCAGCGGCCGACGCGGCTCGTGCCGGCTGGACCCATTACGTGCGTTTCATGGGCGCGGGCGCGATCGGCGTGGCCGCAATCTGGACCTTGGGAAAGCTGGTCAAGCCGCTTGCCGCCGGCCTGGCGGGCTCGTTCCACGCTTCGCGCGCACGCAAGGCTGGCACGCTCGATCAACTGCCGCGCACCGAGCACGACATACCGATTGGCATGGTTGGATTGATCTCGCTCCTTTGCTTTATCCCGATCGGCTGGTTGTTGTGGGATTTCGCGATCAAAAACGGGTTGGGCGCTGCCATCGCGATACTGGTGGTCGGCGGGGTGGCGTTCGTGGTTCTGATGAGTTTTCTGGTCTCGGCCGTGTGCGGTTACATGGCCGGTCTGATCGGCTCCAGCAACAGCCCGCTTTCGGGAATTGGCATCCTGGTGGTAGTGGTGGCGGCGCTGTTGCTGGTGCTGGCGGTGAAACCATTCCTGCCACCGGGCGCGGACCGGGCGTTGGTCGGGTTTGCCTTGTTCATCACCGCGATCGTGTTCGCGGTCGCGTCGATCGCGAACAACAACCTCCAGGACCTCAAAACCGGCCAACTGGTCGATGCCACGCCAGCGCTGCAGCAGTGGGCACTGGTGATCGGCGTGCTGGCCGGCGCGGTCGTCATCCCGCCCGTGATGCAGTTGTTGCAGAACACCTACGGGTTCATCGGTGCGCCGGGCGCTGATCCCGCGCGGGCGCTTCCAGCACCACAGGCGGGGCTGATCTCGGCCCTGGCCAAGGGCGTTATCACTGGGGACGTTCCGTGGAACATGATCGGACTTGGCGCTGTGATCGGGGTCGCCATCATCATCCTCGACGAGATTTTTGCGTTCACCAAGATGGGTCCGCGCCTGCCCCCGTTGGCGGTCGGGCTCGGCATCTACCTGCCGACCTCGACCACCCTGATGGTGGTCGTCGGAGCGCTGGTCGGCGCATGGTTTGAGGGTTATGCGGATCGCGGCCCGAAGGCGGAGGCGACCAAGCAACTGGGTGTGTTGCTCGCCTCGGGTCTGATCGTCGGTGAGAGTCTCCTGGCAGTAATCTATGCCGGCGTCGTCGGTTTGAGTGGCATCCAGAGCCCGCTCGCCCTCGTGGGCCCATCTTTTGCCACGCCGGCCATCTTCATCGGCGGCGTCGTCTTCGTTGTCACCGCATTTGTGCTCTATCGCTGGATCATTGGCCTGGCGCGAGGGGCGGCCACGGCCCAGTGATCGTTACGCCGGAGAACCAGCCGGTTCAGTAATCCGCATGGCAAAGATCGATCTGCGCAATCCGCCTAACGAAATGCCCGACATCGTCGGGTATAGACCGGAGAACCCGCTCGCGGCCAATTTCCGGCCGTTCATCCCGGCGCGGGTCCGGATGCGCGAGCTCACGCCGATTCCGCTCATCATCGGGACATTGCTCGGGATGATCTTCGGCGCTTCGTCGCTCTACCTCGTCCTGAAAGTCGGACTCACGGTCAGCGCCTCGATCCCGGTCGCGGTCATCTCGATCACGCTCTTTCGGCTGCTCTCGAAGCTCGGCCTTCGTGACGCGACGATTCTTGAAAATAACATTGTGCAAACTGCCGGCTCGGCCGGGGAATCGATCGCTTTTGGTCTCGGCGTGACGATGCCCGCGATCATGATCCTCGGATTCGACCTCGAGATTACCCGCGTCATGCTCGTGGCCGTGCTCGGGGGATTGTTAGGCATTCTGATGATGATCCCGCTCCGGCGAGCCTTGATTGTCGACCAGCACGGGTTGCTCAAGTATCCGGAAGGCACGGCCTGCGCGGAAGTTTTGAAAGCGGCAGCCTCACGAGAAGGAATCGAGACGGAAGAGGCGGCGGAGAAGAGCGCGAGCGGTGGCAAAACGATCTTCAGCGGCTTCGGCCTCGGATTCATCTACTACACCGCGATGGAAGCCTTCAAAGCGTGGAAGGAAATTCCCGAAAAGGTTTTTGGCGCGCCTTTCAAGGCCGGCTCGATCTCCCTTGAACTCAATCCGGCATTGTTAGGCGTGGGTTACATCATCGGGCCGCGGATAGCCTCCATCATGTGCGGGGGCGGCGTCCTTGCCTATCTCGTGCTCATTCCCGCGATCAAATTCTTCGGCGAAGGCGCGGCCGGGATTCTCGCGCCGGGCACGATGCCGATCAGCCAGATGTCGCCGGATGAAATTCGCGAGGCTTACGTTCTTTATATCGGCGCGGGCGCGGTCGCGGCCGGAGGCATTATCAGCATGGTCCGTTCCTTGCCGCTGATCTGGCACGGGATGAAAAGCGGCTTTGCCGATCTGCGGAAAATGCAGGGAAGAACCGTCGGCAAAACCGAGCGGACCGATCAGGATCTGTCGATGAAGTTGGTCATCGGCGGGGTGATTGCGCTCCTTCTCGCCATCATCATGGCGCCGCAACTGCATTTGCAATGGAATTTGTTAGGCGCGCTCCTCATCGTCGTGATCGGATTTCTTTTCGTCACCGTCTCCTCCCATCTGACGGGCGAGATCGGTTCGTCCTCGTGCCCGACGTCGGGCATGACGGTGGCAACGCTCCTCCTCACCTGCCTGGTTTTTCTCGCCGTCGGCTGGACCGGGCCGCATTACTTCGTCACCGCGCTTTCAATCGGCGGCATCGTTTGCATCGCTTCCTCGAACGGCGGAACGACCTCGCAGGATTTGAAGACAGGATTCCTCGTCGGGTCGACGCCCCGACTGCAGCAGATCGCGATTCTCGCTGGCACCCTGGCGTCGGCCCTCGTCCTCGGCCCGATTCTGCTCGGTCTTAACAATTCCTACACCGTCTATGTGCCGCCGACGACTTTCCAAAAAGTCGAGGCTGGCGCGACTCCTCCGCGCGTCCAGGTCGCCAATCTCCCGCCATTCCACGAGAAAATTAAACCGGACACGACCGGCCATTATCGCGTCCTGCATAACGAAAAGGGGGGCGTGAACTCGATCGTTCCCGGACTCAATCCGGGCGATTATTTGGTCAACGAAAAGGGCGAGGTCGTTTACAAACTCGAGCACAACTTCTCGCCCGAGCTGCGCGCGCCTGACGATGCCGAGCTCGGGCCGCCGGAACAGGTCAAAGGCGCCCAGGCCAAGACGGACCCGCAACTTTATCGGTCCTGGCAGCGCTCTGACCCGAACGGCGGTGCGGCCCAGCGATTTCTCGTCAACAACCAACGCGAAGCGGTCTACCTCGTCGATCCCGGCATTAACGGCACGCACAGAGTCCGGCCCGATGGCTCGAGCGTGACGAAATTCGACGCGCCGAAGGCGACCCTCATGTCCTACATCATCAAGGGAATTCTCGGCCACCAACTTCCATGGGCGCTCGTCTTGTTAGGCGTGATGATTTCGATCGTCCTCGAGATGAGCGGCATTCCCTCGCTCGCTTTCGCGGTCGGCGTTTATCTGCCGCTCTCTTCTTCGAGCCCGATTTTTGTTGGCGGGATGATCCGCTGGCTAGTCGATCGCTGGCTGCGTCGGCACAAATTCAAAGAGCACGATTTGACGCATGACGAGCTGGTCGCGGAAGGCGACAAGAGCTCCGGCGTGCTTCTCGCTTCCGGTTACATCGCAGGGAGCGCGATCACCGGTATCGTCATTGCGCTCATGAACCTCCTGCCCAGTCTGGCAGCCACGAGCGAGCGACTGACCAGGTGGGCGACGGTGCATAATCCCTTCTTCGCCGGCCCGCACGCCGATCTGCTGGCGCTGATTCCGTTCGTGCTTCTGTGCGTGTTGCTTTACCTCGTCGGCCGCGACGTTCTCCTCGGCCCAAGGAAACGAAAAGCCTAGCGCCGCAATCGTTCTCGCCACCGCCGCGTGCTCCGGTTAACATCCCGGCCGCTCGATCGAGACCATGACGGAAGAACCGCCCCCCAAACCTGTGGCCGCATTCCGCCGCTATTCGCCGCCCGTCCTCGTCGGCGTCGTTGTGCTCCATCTCATTTTTGGCGGGGTGGCGGCGTTCTGGGTCGTCTCCAAATATTCCGCGGCGCGCAAGCTCACTTTCAATGCCGGCCCGAAGTCGCCCAACCCAAGCGAGCGCGCGCTCGAGCATCGGGTCCAGTTGCAGAAAAAGATGGACTCGACCAGCGCGCCGCCCCTCGTGCCGCGGCGGATCCTGAGCACCGGTGCGGCCAAAATCACCTTGCCGCCGTTGCCCGAAATCAAGGCCCAGGAAAACGCGCCGCCCACCATGGTGAGCGCGGGGAGCGGAGCCGCCTTCGGTGCGCAGAGCGCGGCGTCGTTAGGCGGAGGCGGCGGCAACGGCAGCGCGATCAATTTTTTCGGCATCCGCGACATCAGCACGAGCGTCGTGATCATGATCGACGTCTCCGATTCCATGTTTAGCCGCACCGGCGACGCCGCGGGGAGCAAACTCGTCCGGCAGGGGAAGGAGCAGAATTTCCAGGTGGTGCGCGACGAAGCAATCAAGCTCGTGCGAAGCCTCACTCCCCAGACCCGTTTCGGCATTGTCCGCTGGGCGGGCGGAGCCTATGTCTGGAAACCGGATCTGGTGCCGGCCACGGAAGAAAACAAGCAGGCCGCCATCGCCCACATTCAGAGCGAGGTCGACTTCAAATCGGCGAAAAAGCGACCGGACAAACCGGGCGGAACGCGCCACGATTACGCGCTGGCGGAGGCTTTCTCGCTCAAGCCGGAGACGATTTATATGCTGACGGACGGGAACGCGACCGCCTCGCAGCCGGGCGGCGGGATGAAACCGATTCCGCCGCAGGACATCTATCGGGTGGCGGAGGAGGGCCAGAAAGCGCTCGCGAAAAAAGCCCATCTGCACGTCATCTACTACCTGAACAGCAAGGAAAAATCGGACGAAGTCGACATGCTGCGCGGCCTGGCGAGTCGCAACAGCGGCAAATTTCAAAAGGTGGAAGCGAAAGGCCGCCAAAAGTAAGTCTCCACCACGATTTGGTTGACCTGGCGGGTTGCTCTTTTGCTGCGCGCACGCGATTTGATTTCCATGCGCAAAGTGAACCTGAACGAGATCCCTGAGGACGAACGCAAGTCGCCCAAGGGCAAATATCACAAGTTCGTCAAAGACATCTCGATCGCGCTCGGGCGCGAGAAGGAATCGCTCGACCTCAACAAACGTCATCCATTTGATCTCGCGCTCGTCCGCATTCCGAAAGGCAAAAGCTATTGTCCCTATCACGGCCACGGCGCGGAGACGGAACTCTACGTCGTTGTCTCCGGGAAAGGAAAAGTGCGCGACCACGGTGGGATTACCGAGGTGAGCGCGGGCGATTCATTTTACTTCGCGCCGGGCCAGGCCCATCAGCTCTTGGCCGCGGACGACGAAGATTTTGTTTATTACGTGATCGCGGATAATCCCCGAGGCGATACCTGTTATTACCCCGACAGCGGCAAATGGGTCGCTTTCCAGGAGGGCGGCGAAGAGATCATCGCCAAGGGCGCGGAAGCCGACTACTACGAGGGCGAAGAATAGCCGTAAGCATTGGAGGACGCCCGCTCTTGGTGTCCATGTTTGATCAATCGCGGACGGGAGGGCGCCCGTCCCTCCATCGTCGCCGAGCCACGCGTAGCTTACGCTTGCCAAGCTTGAGGTCGCCCGGGAGAACAGTTTAACGCCGGGCGGCTGCGTTGCTCCTCTCACGCGCTGATGTTAGAGACTGCCATGCTCTCCTTGCGCAAATTCGCCGGCACCCTTCTCGTGCTGGGGGCGCTTCTCGCTGCGCGGGAGGCGCGCGGCCAGAAATTCGATGGTCGCCAACTGGTCGAAGCAAAGCTTCTCGCCGATACAACCACGGTCGTTCCCGGCCAGCCATTCATCGCCGGCCTCCTCCTCAAGATGGCCCCCGGCTGGCATACCTATTGGCAATTTCCCGGCGACGCTGGCATTCCGACCGAGATCAAATGGCAACTGCCGCCGGGATGGAAAGCGGGTGCTATCCAGTGGCCAGTTCCGCTCAAACTCAAGGAACCGGGCGACATCCAGATCTACGGCTATCACGACCAGGTACTACTCATGGTCCCGCTCACGCCGCCGCCAAAAATCGATGCGGCCTCGGTCCATCTCGCGGCCAAGGCCGACTGGCTGGTTTGCGAAAAGATCTGCATCCCGGGGGGCGCCGAAGTGGAGCTCGACCTCCCCGTTGGCTCACAAACCGCTCCGGCCGACCGCGATCTCTTCACCAAATTCCAAAACCAACTGCCGCGCGCCTTGCCGCCGAGCGCCCAGAATGCCCTGGAATGGACGCGAGGCGACAAAGCCTTTCGCCTAACGATCGCAGACAAAAGCCTCGCCCGGGCCGGGGCGGTCGATTTCTTCCCGCTCCCGGAAAGCTCAACTTTGATCGGACATCCGCAAAGCGTCCAAAGTTCCGATGGCTCGCTCGTCTTCACGATCCCGATCGAGTCGGCGCCGGCGGGCCAGCAATCGCTCGCCGGTCTGATTGTGGCGGGGGCCCATGCTTTTTCGTTAGGCGAAGCGACCGCAAACTCGGACGGGATAGCGGCCGTCCCTCCAGCGGCGGCGGGCGCGCCTGCGCCTGACGGGCTCCTGCGACTTCTTTTCTTTGGCTTCCTGGGCGGCTTGATTTTGAATCTCATGCCGTGCGTGCTGCCGGTCATCTCGCTCAAGATTTTCGGCTTCATCAAACATGCCGGCGACAGCCGGGCCCGGATTTTCGGCAATGGGCTCGCCTTTACCGCCGGGATCTTTGCCTGGTTCATCGGGCTCGCCCTTCTCCTGATCGGGTTCAAGTCGGCCGGGCGCGAAATCACCTGGGCGTTTCAATTCACCAATCCCTATTTCGTCGTCGGGATGAGTGCGGTCGTGCTCGTCTTCGCGCTCAATCTTTTTGGCGTTTTTGAGATCACGCTACCGGCGGCGGCCACGACCGGGCTGCTCGGGTGGAGCGCGCGCGAAGGCTATGCGGGCTCGTTTTTCCAGGGCGTCTTCGCGACCGTTCTCGCCACCCCCTGCACCGCGCCTTACCTCGGCACCGCGCTCGGTTTCGCCTTCGCCCAGTCGGCCGGGATTATCCTTCTCATGTTTGTCGCGATCGCCCTCGGCATGAGCCTGCCTTACCTGATCCTGAGCGCCCAACCGGCCTGGCTCCGCTTCGTGCCGCGGCCCGGCCCCTGGATGGTGCGGGTAAAACAATTCATGGGGTTCCTTCTCCTCGCCACCCTGCTCTTCCTCCTCTGGGTGCTGGGTGTGGCGCGCGGCATCGACGCCGCGATCTGGGCGAGCGCTTTCCTGCTCGCGCTCAGCGTCGCCTGCTGGATGCTCGGCTCCTTCTCCACCCCGGGCGCCTCGCGCGCGCAACGCTCCGTCGTCCTCGTCCTCATTCTCGTCCTCGTCCTCGGCAGTGGCTTTTATTTCATCGGCGAAAAATTCCGCGCCACCAAAACAGCCACCTCCAGCCTGACGACCGACGGCTGGATTCCCTTCAGTCCCGAGCGGCTTCAGGCCGAGCTCGCGGCCGGCCACACCGTCTTCCTCGATTTCACCGCCGCCTGGTGCATCACCTGTAAGTACAATGAAGCCGCCGTCCTCGAGAGCGCCGCGGTGAAGAGCGCTTTCGCCCGCCACAAGATCGTAAAAATGAAAGCCGACTGGACGAATGCCGATCCGGTCATCACGAAAACTTTGAAACAATTCGGCCGGGTCGGTGTCCCATTATACGTGCTCTATCCGGCCGCGACTCCGAATCAACCGGTTGTCCTGCCGGAGCTGCTCACCCAGGCGCTTGTCCTGGATCATCTTGAATCCGCCGCGCCGAAAGTGGCGAATAACCAATAAGCTTATGAAATCCAAACTACTCTCGCTTGCTCTCACTCTCCTCTGCACCGGCGCGCTCGGCGCCGCCGAATCGCCCAGGGTCGGCGCGCCCGCCCCTGGTTTCGCCCTGACCGACGCCAGCGGCAAAACTCATTCGTTAGGCGAATACAAGGGCAAATACGTCGTCCTGGAGTGGTTCAATCCCGGTTGTCCTTTCGTGCAGAAGCATTACACGAGCGAGAACATGCAGAACCTGCAGAAGGAATTCACCGGCAAAGGCGTGGCCTGGCTGACGATCGATTCTTCCGCCGCGGGATCGCAGGGATATCTCTCGCCGGAGGAAGCGAAAAAGCAGATGAACGATTGGAAAATGACTCCGACGGCGCTCCTGCTCGATCCGGAGGGGAAAGTCGGCCACGAATATCACGCCACCAACACGCCCCACATGTTTGTCATTAACCCGGAAGGGAAACTGATTTACGAAGGGGCGATCGACAGCAAGGCTTCGACCGACACCGACGACATCAAAAGCTCGACCAACTACGTGAAAGTCGCGCTCGAAGAAGCGATGGCCGGCAAGCCGGTCTCGACCGCGCAGACCAGAGCTTACGGCTGCTCGATCAAGTACGCGGACTAAGCCGCCTTCGTGCGCCCGCGACTGACGAAACGCAGGAGCGGGCGGGGCATCAGCCTGACGAGTGTCATTCCGAACTTCATCACCGCTCCCGGGATGACGATCGCGCGGTCGCGTTCTATTCCACGCAGGCCGGCCGCGACAACCTCCTCGACTGCGACCCGTGCAATGCCCGAACCGGGGACCTCCCCGCTCCCGGCGCGGCGCGCGACATCCGAAAACTCCGTCTGCACCGGTCCCGGGCAGAGCGCGGTCACCCCAATGCCGGACTCGTGCAATTCGCTCCGCAACGCCTCGGAAAAACTGGTCACGTACGCTTTCGTGGCGGCGTAAACCGCAAAATGAGGGATAGGGAAAAACCCGGCCGACGAGCTGACGTTCAGAATCGCACCGCGCTTTTTTTGCCGGATCATCGCCGGCAACAGGCCGCGCGTCAGCCGGGTCAAAGCGACGACGTTGACGAGCAACATGCGATCGGTCTTTTCCGGATCGGCAGTGGCGAAAGGGCCGCGGTCGCCCAGGCCGGCGTTGTTGATGAGCAGATCGATCTCGGGCTCGCGCGCCGAGACCCAGGAAATCAGCGCCTCGACCTCATCGGCTTTCGAAAGATCGCATTGCCGGATTTCCACTCGTAGATGCGGATGAGTTTGAGCAAGCTCCGCGCGCAATTCTTCGAGACGCTTCACGCGCCGCGCCACGAGGACGAGCGTGGCCGCGCGGCCGCCCAGTTGCCGCGCGAATTCCCGCCCGATCCCGGCCGAGGCGCCGGTCACGAGTGCGTGACATCCTTCGAGTCGCATCATTCCACAGTTTTCGTCAGGAGCGGTTCGAGCACGTGCCAGACGTTTTCCGCCACGACTTTGTGGCCGGCCGCGGTCGGATGAATCCGATCCGCCTGATTCAAATCCTCGTGCCCGGCTACGCCTTCGAGGAGAAACGGGATGAGCGTCGCCTGATTCTCGCGCGCCAGCTCGGCAAAAATCTGGCGAAACCGCGCCGTGTAATCGTCGCCCATGTTGGGCGGGATCTGCATTCCGGCGATGACGATCTTTACTCCCGGATTCTTCGCCTTCACCCGATCGATGATGGCTTGGAGATTCGCTTTGGTTTGCGTCACGGGCAGCCCGCGCAGCCCGTCGTTTGCGCCCAGGGCAAGAACCAGAACATCGATTTTTTTCTGCAACACCCAATCGAGCCGAGCCAAACCGCCCGCCGTCGTGTCGCCGCTGATGCCGGCATTGATCACCTCGAACGGCAGATTTTTTTCGCGGATCTTTTTCTCGATCAACGCCGGATAAGCCCGCTCCTCCCCGACCCCGAGACCCGCGGTCAAACTGTCTCCGAGAAAGAGGATTGTGCCGCCAAAAGCCGGCGCCGCCAGGGCAAGCGCGAGGAGGGCAAAAACAAGATGCCGCCGCCTCAATTTTCCCATGCGCGCCGTATCACCATCGCGTAAGCAAGACGCGCCGCTCTCGCCCGTCAATGAACTCCTTTCCGATCCTCGACGTCCGTGACCTGACGAAAAGCTACCCGACCGGCGCGGGCCAGCTGACCGTGCTGCAGGACATTTCCTTCACCCTCGAACAGGGCGCGACCTGCTCGATTCTGGGTCCTTCCGGGAGTGGGAAAACGACGCTCCTCGGGCTGGCGGCGGGCCTGGATCTGCCGAGCTCGGGCTCGGTCCTGCTCAATGGCATTGCGCTAGCCGGGATCAGCGAGGACGAACGGGCGCGGGTGCGAAATGAATTGGTCGGATTCGTTTTTCAAAATTTCCAGCTCATCCCGACCCTGACGGCGCTCGAAAATGTCACTGTGCCGATGGAATTGCGCGGCGATCGCAGCGCGCGGACGCTCGGGCTCGATCTTCTCCAGCGTGTCGGGTTGGCGGACCGGAACGATCATTATCCGACGCAGCTTTCCGGCGGCGAACAACAGCGCGTCGCGCTCGCCCGCGCTTTCATCAATCGGCCGAAAATTCTCTTTGCCGACGAGCCGACCGGAAATCTCGACGCCGAGACGAGCCAGACGGTGATTGAGATCATGCTCGAATTAAATCGCAACGCCGGGACCGCGCTCGTCCTCGTGACGCACGACCCGGACGTCGCGCACCTGACCGAGCGCACGATTCGTTTGCGCAACGGGAAAATGATCGAATGACGAACCAGCGCGAATTCATTCGCGGGGCGGAGGGACCTGCTTCCGCACGTCCAGGATCTCGCCGGCGCGTTGTCTCACCAAACCGGATGTGCGGAAGCACGTCGCTCTGAAAATGCCTGACGTGACCAGCCGATTTGCCTTTATCCCGCGCATGGCCTGGCGCGACAGCCGCTCCAGCCGGCGCCGGCTTTTGCTCTTCTCGATTTCGATTTCGTTAGGCGTGGCCGCTCTCATCGCGATCGGGCTCTTCCGCGCCAGCCTCGGGCAGGCGATAGACGACCAGGCGCGCGCCCTCCTCGGGGCCGATCTGGTCGTGGAAAGCCCGCGCCCGTTCACTCCCGAACAGGAGAAAATGCTCCGATCGTTAGGCGAGACCCAGGCGCGCGAAGTGCGCTTTCGCACCATGGCGCTTTTCCCCAAGTCGGGTGGGACACGGCTGGTTTACGTCCGCGCTCTGGGCGGCGCCTTTCCGTTTTACGGTAAAATGGAAACCACGCCCGCGTCCGCCGCGCAGAGTTTCCGCAACGGCGGCGAAGCCATTCCGGAGGAGAGTTTGCTTTTTCAATTCCGCGCTCAGCGCGGCGATCCGATCAAGATCGGCCAGGCCACCTTCACGATCGCGGGCGCCCTGACCAAGATGCCGGGCGAAGCCTCACCCGCTGCGAGCTTTGCCCCGCGGGTTTACATCCCGCTGCAAAACCTCGCGCAGACCAATCTGCTCAAACCCGGCAGCCTGGCCCGCTACCTCAATTTTGTGAAGTTCGCCCCGGGTGTCGATGTCGCAGCGGAAGTAAAGAAACTTGCGCCGCGCATCGAAGCCGCCGGCCTCGAATACGACACGGTCGCGAAACGCAAAAAAGATCTCGGCCGGGCTCTCGACAATCTCTACCGCTTTCTCAACCTCGTCGGATTCATCTCCCTCCTCCTCGGCGCGGTCGGGGTGGCGAGCGCGATCCAGGCCCATCTGCAGCAGAAGATGCGGACGGCCGCCGTCCTGCGCTGTCTGGGCGCAGCCGGTCGGACAACTGTCGCGGTTTATCTTTTGCAGGCGATGGCGATGGGCGTGATTGGCGTTCTGGCCGGCGCGGCCCTCGGCTTGACGATGCACGGGCTTCTGCCCGGAACGCTGAAAAAATTCATTCCGTTTCCGCTCCCCCGCGCGATCGCGTGGACGCCGGTTTGGGGCGGGATGGCGGTCGGCCTGGCGGTTTGCATTCTCTTTGCCCTTCCGCCGCTCCTCCGTTTCCGGCGCGTCTCGCCGCTGCTCGCTTTGCGCGCCACGATCGACGAACACCCCGCTTCGGCGCGACGCGATCTCGCGACCTGGCTGATCTATTTCTTCATTGCCGCGAGTCTGACTGCTTTTGCGATCTCGCAGGCGGAATCGTGGAGAGATGGACTCTTTGTCGCGGGCGGACTCGGTCTGGCGATCGCTCTCCTCGTCGCCATCGCCAAGCTGCTGATTTTCCTCGTGCCCAAAGTCCTACCGCAGGGCTGGAGCTTCGTTCTGCGGCAGGGAATGGCCAACCTTTATCGGCCTAACAATCGCACATTGCTCCTCACCCTTTCGTTAGGCCTGGGCACTTTCCTTCTCCTCACCATCTACCTGACGCGCGACGTCCTTCTCACCCAGTTCCGTTCAATCGACGCCCAGAACCAGCCCAACATTTTCCTCTTCGACATCCAGCCGGATCAGACAAAGGCGGTTGCGCAGCTCGTCAGGCAAGAGCAGCTCCCGGTCATCCAGGAAGCGCCCATCGTGACCATGCGTCTGGTGCAGGTGAAGGGGCGCAAGGCGGCCGACCTCCTGAAGGATACGGAACGGAAAATCCCAGAGTGGGAGCTGGAGCGCGAATATCGCTCGACCTACCGCGCGGATCTAAGCGAGACGGAAAAGATCACGGCCGGCAAGTGGACCGGGCATTTCGATTATCATCCCGGCGACCCGGTTCCGGTTTCGGTCGAACAGGATATCGCGAAGGACCTCGGCCTGACGATCGGCGACACCCTCGTCTTTGATGTCCAGGGGGTGCCGATCAAGACCTGGGTGGCGAGCCTGCGCGAGGTCGATTGGAAACGCTTTCAGACCAATTTCTTCGTCGTCTTTCCGACCGGTGTGCTGGAAAACGCGCCGACCTTCAACGTCCTCGTGAGCCGGGTGCCGACGCCCGCCGCCTCGGCGCGATTGCAGAACGCAGTGGTGGCGAAGTTTCCGAATGTCTCCGCGATCGATCTGAGCTCGGTGATTCAAACTGTCGATTCGATTCTCAGCAAAGTCGCGCTCGTCATTCGCATCATGTCGCTCTTCACCGTCGGGACCGGGTTGATCGTGCTCGGGAGCACGATTTGGAGTGGACGCTACCAGCGCCTGAAGGAGAGCGTGCTGTTGCGAACGTTAGGCGCGTCCCGCTGGCAGATCTGGAAAATTCTCGGCGCAGAATATCTCTTTCTCGGCCTGCTCGCGAGCGCGACTGGGATCGTGCTCGCGATCGTGGCCAGTTGGGCGCTGGCGGTGTTTGCCTTCCAACTTGAGTACACGCCTTCGTTCACGCCGATGGTGTTGGCGGCGCTGATCGGGAGTTCCTTGACCGTGATGGTCGGGTTGCTGACCAGCTACGGGGTGGGCTCGACTCCGCCCCTCGCGATCCTGCGCGAGGAGCTCGAGTGATTGCCCTGCAATTGCAACTTTGCCAGCTCGCTTTTCGTTAGGGGGCGCCAGTGGCCGCGGGGCAGATCGCCGAGCCGGAGGTGGCCAATGCGGGTGCGGATGAGGCGCTCGACTTCGTAGCCGATCTCGTAAAACATGCGGCGGATTTGGCGGTTCAGGCCCTGGCGCAGGACGACACGGAGCCGGGTCGGGCCGATCTGTTGCAGATGGGTGAGCCGGGCGCGTTTGCCGTCGAGGAAGACGCCGTCGAGCAACTTTTGTTCGCGCTCCGGATCCCAGCGGCGATCGAGCGTGACCTCGTATTCCTTCTCCACCTTGTAGCGCGGATGGGTGAGATGCTGGGCAAGATCGCCGTTGCTTGTAAGGAGAAGGAGGCCCTCGGTCTGGGCATCCAGCCGTCCGACATTGAAAAGGCGCCCAAATTTCGCCGGCAGTAAATCGTAGATCGTGTCGGTCGCCTTCGGATCGCGCCGGGTGGAGACGAAACCAGCCGGCTTGTGCAGGACGACGGTCAGTTTCTCCGCTGGCCGAACGAGCTTGTGATCGACCTTGACGTGGTCGCTCGCTTCGACCTGGGTGCTGAAATTGGTGCAGGGCTGACCGTTAACGGTGACGCGACCGGCGGCGATCAGCTCGTCGCAATGCCGGCGCGAGCCAAGCCCGGCGGCGGCGAGGAAACGGTTGAGGCGCATGGCGCGTTGCAGCGATGAAGAGTTTGAGCGGTGAAACTCCGCTGCAACGCTCTATCGCTTCAACGATTCAACGCCTCCTAGACGTCCGGCTTGGTCTTGGGCAGGCCCATGACCTTGCTCGTGTCTTTCCATTGACCCCGCTTCTTGAGCAGTTCGACCCGCTCGAACCGTTTCAGGACGTTACGCTTGGCGGCGATGGTGCTGGCGCCTTTGAGACTGCGATGCTGCGACATAAATTTGCTCCGGGTTGCCGGGTGGCCGGTTGTGCTCCGAAAATGAGCGGGCAAGGTAGCTGGGCTCGCTGGTTTTTCAAATGAATTACCGCATCTCATCCCGGCTCGGCTTCGGCCTCGCCCTTTTGTTCCTGGCCGGCTTCGGATTGGTCGCCTGCCGGGGAGTGAGCTGGTTTTTCCTCAAACGTTCCTTGCACGGGAAATTTGACGACGTGCGTTGGATCACGACCGCGCAATTGGCCGACTGGCTGGCGGCAAAGGATCGGCCCCAGCCGGTTTTGCTCGATGTGCGGACGCCGGCAGAATGGGCGGTGAGCCATCTGCCGGGGGCGCGCCGCGTTGATCCGAAAGCGGATGCCAAGACCGCGGCGGCCGGGTTGGCGAAGGAGACGCCGATTGTGACTTATTGCTCGATTGGTTATCGCTCGGGCGCGATGGCGGAACGGTTGCGGGCCGCCGGTTACACCCAGGTGCAGAATTTGGAAGGCTCGATTTTCCAGTGGGCGAACGAGCACCGCCCGCTGGTGCGAAACGGTGAGCGGGTCACGCGGGTGCATCCCTATTCCGAGCGGTGGGGGCAGTTGCTCGCGCCCGAGGCACGGGTGGATGTGCCGAAACTCTAGTTACTCATGCAAGAGCAGGAGGGGCTGATCTAACGACGGTTACTGAGGAGGACGGTCGTGCCGCAGGTCGTTAGTTCCTCGACCGGGCCGCCGCGCGCATCGAGCAGCGAACGCCAGTGAGGCAAGCGGCGTTGTTCGACCAGGAGATAAACGCGGTCGGTGCCGGACCACTGCTCCGCCAGCGTCTTTTCGTCGAGGAAAATGTCGGGCGTCGGCCCGAGGGCGACACCCGGTTCGGAGGCGGGATCCTGGTTCACAAGATAAAATTTGCGCCCGAGATAAAAGAGGAGGCTGCTCCCGACGTGCATCGGCCCCTCGTAAACCACCTTGTCGTTAGGCCCGATTCGTTCTTGGACGAAGTCGGCCGCGTCGGCCAGGGAAAAATAAGGGGCCATGCGGGCGACGCCGTCCATCATGCTGAAACCAATCGGGACCATGGCGGCGGCGAGCGCGGTCAAGGCGAGCCGCGGGCGCTCGCGCCAGATAAACGAGAGCGCGAAGATCGAGAAAAGAATGAGGGCGAACCCGATGACCACGAACATGGAACGAAATCCGAGCCAGGTGGAGATCGGGATCGAGGTGATGGTGCGCCAGGCGGTGGAGCGTTCGGAGGTCGCGTTCCATTGCCCGTCGGCTTGGTGAAGAATGGAGGGTAACCGCCAGGCGATAAAGCCGGCGACCACGCCGACGGCGAGAACTGCGCAGACGCCGACGACCTGGCTCCGGCGCGGCATGCGTTCCCAGGCGGTGGCGGCGAAAATAGCGAACCCGCCCCACATGCTCATCGAGTAATAATCCTGGCGTTGCCCGAGAAGGAAGAGTGGGAGGAAAACGACCGCCATCCAGCAAAGGGGAAGGGCATCGGCAAACTCGATTTCACGCGGACGAAAAACGCGTCGCCAGGCGAAGAGGACGCCGGGGAGAATGAGAAACGACCACGGGAACCACCAAGCCAAATGCAGCCCGAGGAAAGTTAGCCGGGGAACACTGTCGTAAGTGTGACCTGGATCCGGTTCGCCCGCGAGATGGACGAGCCATTCCCGGGCTGTGAACTGCTCAATGAAACCGGGATGCCGCCACTCCATCCAGATATGCCAGGGCGCGGCGATGAGCAAAAAAACGAGAATGCCATCCCAGCGCAAGAGCTCGCGAAACCGGATGCGCGCTTCGCGATAAAAAAAGGAGAGCAGACCGAGGACTGCCGCCGGGTAGAGCAAGCCGTGCAGGCTCTTCGTCATACAGGCGAGCGCGGCACAAATCCAAAAGCCGATGAACCACGCGCGCCGGCCCTGGCGCCGTTCATAGCCGCGGATTGCGCAATAGATTGCTCCCGCGATGAGAGCGCTGAAGAGCGGCTCGGGCATAATGATGCGCCCGAAAAGAAAAGTGCCGCAGGCACAGAGATGGATGAGCCCGGCAAGAAATCCGCGCCAGGGTCCGCCCAGCCGGTCGCCAATGAGAAAAGTGAGCGCAACCGCCGCGGTGGTGGCGAGCGCGATCGGAAGCCGGGCCGCCGCCGTTGTGAGGCCAAAAGCTTTCAGAGAAACCGCGATCGCCCAGTAAAGCAGGAGCGGTTTTTGCGGGCGCGGGATGCCGTCGTTCGTCGGGGTGAGCCATTGCCCGGACTCGAGTATCTCGCGCGCGGCTCCGGCGTACTGGCCGTCGGTTTCATTGTAGAGATCGCCCCAGCCGATTGTCGCGATGTGGACGACGGCGGTCAGGCCGACGAGGAAAAGAAAAAGCGCGCGCCGGATCGGCGGCGGCTTGAGCGCATGCTGGGGCAGGAAGACATCATCGAGACTGAGAGCGGGATTGCCTGATGACATCTTTCGTGAGGCTAGCTTTTTCGGCGCAAATGTCTGCCGCCGAATTTTTAGCGGTCCGGCGCGATCGTTTCGGACGAGCGGAAACGATCCCACTCCTCCGGCAGGCGGAGGAGCTTCGCATCGGGCATTTGGACAAGGGCCAGCATCTGGCGGCACTCGGCGATGAGGACGTCGTCGCTCCGCCGCCGAATTTGGAACCCGCACCAGAACCGGACGCGCTCGAGTCGGTCCAGCCAGCCGTCGATGCGCAGGCGGTCGCCCAGCTTTGCCGCGCGGCGGTAATCGATCTCTGTCCGAACCACGACCGGGTAACGCTGCGTCTCGGCCATCTCAACCAGTCTCAACCCAAGCTCTTCGGCGAGGAGGGTGCGGGCGATTTCGATGAAACGCAGGTAAGCGATGTTATGCACGACCGCGCCGCAATCGGTGTCGAAGAACATGACCTGGACTTCGGTCTGGATGCGAGGAGCAGGAGTGAAATCCATCGCGGAACTCGTCACAGGCAACTGCGAAATCCGAAATCCGAAGACGGAAATTCGAAACAAATCCGAATTTCAAAATTCAAATTTTTGAAACAGGGTCGGCCCGCTCGGACGGTTTTGAATTTTGGATTTCTGGCTTTGAAAATTGTTTCGGATTTCGACATTCGGATTTCGGATTTTCTGCCGGCGCGAGCGGCCGGGGTCACCACCCCTGGCTACAGCCGCACCAGATCGAGGAGGAACTGGCACCAGAGGTAAATCATGCCGCGCCAGGAATATTTGATTTCGCCGGTCGGGGTTTGCATGAGGACGCCGGTCGCGATGTTGTGCGCGATCTGGTCGCGCAGATCGTTTTCGATTTCTTGCTGGATGCGGTCTTCGTCGAGCGGGTCGATGACGTGGGCCTCGACCTTGTTATCGCGCAGGAACGCTTTGTGGCTGCGGTAGAGCTGCCAGAAAGTCTGGTCGGGCCGCTGCCGGTTGATCCGAAAGTGCGGGGTCAATTTCAGGCCATAGGACAAGGGATAGTTCCAAGTCGTCCAGATCGTGCCGTCCTGCGCGCGCGAGGAAATGCGCAGGTAGTAAAAGGAGAGATCGTGTTGCTCGTTGAGACAGATGGTGGCCTGGGCGCGGTCTTCTTCCTTGTAAAAGAGACGGAAGAATTGCCGGTAATCTTCCCAATCCCAGCCGGCGTCGCTGATGTGGTCGAAGCCTTCGCTTTCGATCTGCGTCGTGATCTCATCGAGGGTCGGGAAAACTTCGGGGGAGGGCGGGCTTTTGGGGCGGAGCGCTTTTTCGCGCGGGAGGCGCAGAGCGCGGATGCGGGTGAGAATTTCCAGCCAGGGGAGAAAGAGCCAGCTCAAGGCGCTGAGGAGACCGAGAATCCAGCTCCCGGTGATGAAATAAATCGCGAGGAAGGAAGCGGTCAGAATGCCGAAGGCGCCGACCTTCTGCGAGATAGAGGATTGGTAGCTGCGGAGGGCAACGCTGAGCACAGCGACCCCGAGGGTGATAAAAAGCCCGAAGAGCATCAGGAGCCTGTTGAAATACCCATGTATCCCTCGTTGCTTTCAAGTTTCGCGTTGGCCAAGGCGCGAGCGAAGCGACTGTATCCATCACGATACTGTCCGAGCGAGCAACGAAGGCCAACGCGAAACTCGACGCAACCCCGCGGGCGAGAGCAATTTTGGCCCCCTGGTGGCGTTGCTCGCTCCTTGCAGCCCACTGCGGGGATGCGCGTCACTCGCGCCTTGTCATCGGGCCAAAATTGCTCTCGCGCGGGGCGCATGGGTATTTCAACAGGCTCCTACGGGACGATGTCGTGCTCGCGCAGGAATTTCTCCAACTGATCCGTATCGAAATTCGCGAGCACTTCATCGCCGGCCACGAGCGTGGGGACGTAGGTCTGGTCGCTCAGTTCCCTCATCTCCTGGTAGGCGGCACGATCCTCACCGACATCGATCTCAGTAAACTGATAGCCCCGCTCGGTCAGGTAGTCTTTTGCTTCGATGCACCACGAGCACCATTCGCGGCTGAAAAGTTTGATCTCGGTCGGCACGGGGGGAATAAACAAATTCCGCGAAGGGCGTCAATCTCTTGCTCGTGCTCCTACTCGCAATCGATTGGTGAGGCGAGACTCTGTCGAGCCGGAGCGGAGCGCGCCCAATCAAAGAGACTTCTCCCTCCTGGCTCGACGGATTCCCGCCCCACCAATCACAAACCTGGCGTCAGTAAACAATCTCCCAGCCGCCGTCGGCTTTGCGCACGGCGACCAGCTTGCCCGGGTAAATCATCGCCAGCACCATCCCGGCGCACATTTGCGTATCTTCGTCTTTGACCGCCGCGAGTGAGTTTTCATCCAGGCCAAAGAGGTTGCGGCTGGTTGCGTCGCGCGGCGTCACGACCACTTCCGGACCCTTGGTCGTGGCAAATTTCAGATCGCCCACCTCGGGCGCATTGACTCGCACCCCGGCCTTGTAAACCGCTTCGAGGCACTGCGCTTTGCGCACATCATCGACCTTGAGCGATTCGTTTTGGTCGATCGCCTTGTAGAGGGCGGAGAAATCGGGTTTGAACCAGTCCGCCCGGTTCTTCAGCAGCGCGACGATTTTTTGTTTGTCCTCTTCGGTCAGGGAGGTGACCGGCGGATAATGCTGCCACGGCAGGTCCTGCGCGAAATCGGCCGTAAACTCGCGCTCGAAAATGGCTTTCCCTTTCAGGTTCTTGCGATCGTCGACCCCTTCGCCGGCCTGATTGGTCGAACGCATGCTGCCGGGTTCTTCTTCGGTCGTGGTGCTGTCGGTCACCGACGCCCAGCGCAACTGAGCGCGGTACGGTTTTGCGGCGTCGTTAGGCGTAAACTCGATCCGAAGCTTGTTCTTTCCTTTCCGCACCGCCGGACCGACCGAGCTCATCGGGACCCAGACGGCCTGCGCCACTTCGTGCTCGTCGAAGAGAACGGGCACTTCATTGTCCTGCACCTCCTGCTCGGCAAAAGGCACGTCGTTGATGAAGATGGCGGCCTTGCCCGGCACGGTCGTGACCTTTTCGTCCTTCGTCGGGTCACCAACAAACGGCGTGAACTTGAACTCGACATTGATCACCGCCGCGCGCGCCGGCGGCAGCACGAGCAGAAAAAGCAGCGTTCCGAGAATCTTCCTCATTCGCCCGTCATGCCGGATATTTCCTGGCTTGGCGAGCCGAAAAGATGATTGGAAATCCGGCTGGCCGGTCGAGCAATCTCCCGTAGTCTGCGCGGGTGGAGACGGCCGCCGGCGAGTGTGCGAATTGCGGGGCGCCCCTGACGGCGAAATACTGTGCCGCCTGTGGCGAGCGCCGGTTGGAGCGCGACCATCTCAAGCTCTCCAACTTTGCCGCCGCGGCGGTCGAAGAGATCACCGACCTGGAGCACTCCAAGCTCCTCCGCACCCTGCAGGCGCTTTTCCTCCAGCCGGGCCTTCTGACTAACGAATATCTACGCGGTCGCCGCCAGAGTTTCATTGGGCCGGTTAAAGTTTACCTCACGATTTTCGCGCTCAGCTTCCTCATTTACTCGATCTATCAGCCGACAGCCGTCTACGACGTGCAGACCTTTCTCAACCAGGACAGCAACGGCAATTGGCAGACCGTCCTCTCAGCGGTCGAAAAAAAGGTCCACCTGCCGCAAAACGCGGTGATCGCGGAAGTGAACACGCGCTGGCGCAGCTACGTCACCCTGACCCAGGGACTCTACCCGCTCGGATTGGCGGTTCTTCTCCAGATCATCTACCTCCGCTCGCGGCGCTACTTCGTCGAGCACCTGATTTTTTCGCTGCATTTCAACTCCGTCGCCTTTGGTGTTTTTGTTTTGCTCTGGCCGGTCTACGCCATCGTGGGTCTACGTTTTACTTTAGCCTACTCAATCGTGAGCACGGTCAGTCTGCTCCTGCCCCTGGTCTGGCTGCTGATCGCGGTGCGCCGCGTCTATGGCCAATCGTGGTCGATGACGACCTTGAAAAGCATTACCGTCGCGATCGGTTACCTGATCATGAGCGCGCTCGTCTCCGTCGCGACGCTCGGTCTCGCCTTCCTGATGCTTCTCCGCAGCGGCTAGCTGGCCCGGTCGTTGAGCCGGGGAGAACGGGCCTGCTTTCGGCGAAATTCGGCCGCCCACACATCACTTTGGCCGATGCGCCGGAGGAGATCGATCTCCGCCACTTGCTCGGCGGAAAAATCCTCGGACCGACCTGCTGCCAGCCTGGCAGAGTCCAGAAGTGTGACGGAAAAGCGTCCGCTTATCCGATCGCAGTCTTGTAGGCCGCCGCGTTCTTTAACCCGCTCAGCCCGGCCGGGTCGTCCATTTTCAAAAGGAAAATCCAGCCTTCGCCGTAGGGATCGCTGTTGATCAGCGCCGGGTTCGATTCGAGCGCGCTGTTCGCTTCCATGACTGTGCCCTTGACCGGCGCATAAATGTCACTCGCCGCCTTGACCGACTCGACGACCGCGATCGCGCCACCCGCCTCGTAGCTCGCGCCGGCTTTCGGCAGCTCGACGTAGACCACGTCGGTTAGCTCGGCCTGGGCATGATCGGTAATGCCGACGCGAATCGTGTCGCCGTCACGGCGGACCCATTCGTGGCTTTCGGTGTAGAGAAGGTCTTCTGGAACGTTCATGATTTTTTGTAGAGCGGTTTCTTTTCGATCATTGCCGGAAATTTCTGGCCCCGAATTTCAATCTCGATCTCCTCTCCGGGTTTCGGAACGGGCGTCGTTAGGTAAGCCATTCCAACCCCGTAATTCAAGCTCGGCGAAAGCGTCCCGCTCGTCAGTTCGCCTGCCTCATGCCCGCCGCGGAAAACGCGGTAATGCGGCCGGGGCGGGGGGCTCTTGCCTTTCATCTTGAAGGCGACGAGACGACGCGACAGGCCTTCTTCCTTTTCCCGAAGGAGTTTCTCCCGACCGGTGAAATTCGGCTTCGTCAGGTCGACGAAAAAGCCGAGCCCGGCTTCGAGCGGATTGTGGGCGGGCGAAAGATCGGAGCCATTGAGCGGATAACACATTTCGAGGCGCAAGGTGTCGCGCGCCCCGAGCCCGCAGGGGCGAATGCCTAACGACTGGCCTTTGCCGAGAATTTCGGTCCAGACCCGCCGCGCGTCCCCGGCCGCGAAGAAAACTTCGATCCCGTCTTCGCCCGTGTAGCCGGTCCGCGCGACGAGGAGCTTTGTCCCCTCGAGGTCAAAGCTCGCGATCTGGTTGCGCGCCGGCATTTCCTTCTCCGACCCGAAGAGTGCCTGGAAAAGTTCTCCAACCTTTGGCCCTTGAACGGCCAAACCGGCGTAGCGCTCGCTTTGATTTTCGATTGTAGCCGGGGTCGTTGATCCCGACAGGTGCGCCCTAAGCCATGCAAAATCCTCCTCGATCCGCGAAGCATTCACGACGAGCAAAAACTTCTCGTCTTCAATTCGGTAAAGAATGAGATCGTCGATAATCCCCGCCTCATCGTTGAGCAAAAACGTGTATTGCCCCGCGCCGACCTCGAGCTTGCCGACGTTGTTCGTCAGCATCGTATCGAGCCATTCCTCGGCCCCGGGCCCGGAGGCGACCAGCTCGCCCATGTGCGAAATATCGAAAACTCCAACCGCGGTTCGCACCGCCTGATGTTCCTCGCGGATGCTGCTGTATTGCACCGGCATGAGCCAGCCGCCAAAAGGAATAATCTTCGCGCCCAACTTGACGTGTTCGTCGTAAAGCGAGGTACGTTTTTCCGCGCTGTCGCTCATCGCGCCCAGCCTAGGTGTTGGCGCCGGGGCGGTCAATTAAGCCACTCTTACTCTTTCTCCTGCTCTTGCTCGTCATCGTTGGCCAAGAAGAGAAGGAGCAAGAGCAAAGAGTAACAATCACAAGGCCTGAGCCGGTTGAATCCGCTCATCCCTCCCACTACGGTGAGTGCGCCATGAGTTTGCTCGATTCACTCGAACGACCCTTCGGCCGCTTCGCCATTCCCGGCTTGATCCGGATCGTCGCCGGCTTCAACGCGCTTGTCTTTATCCTCGCGCGCTTGAACCCGCAATTCGTGCAAATGCTCGACTTGGATCGGAGCGCGATCCTGCACGGCCAAGTCTGGCGCCTCGTCACCTACATCTTTATCCCGACGACCAACAGCCCGATCTGGATCGTTTTTGTCCTCCTCTTTCTGTGGTTCATCGGCGAAGGCCTGGAGCGTGCCTGGGGTGCATTCCGCCTCAATCTTTTTTATCTCGTCGGGATGATCGGCACGACGATCGCGGCCTTCTTCTTCGGGAGCAATTTTTCCAACACGATGCTGAACGCGTCGCTCTTCTTCGCCTTTGCCCGGTTCTATCCCGAGGAAGTCATCTACGTCTTCTTCATTCTCCCGGTGAAAGTGAAATGGCTCGCCTGGATCTCGGCCGCGCTCCTGCTTTTCGGGTTCGTCAGCAGCCCGAACTCCTACCGCGTGGCGGTGATCGCCTCGCTCGCCAATTATATCATCTTCTTCGGCCCCGAGATTGTGCACGCCGCGCGCCACCGCCACGAAACCGCGACCCGGCGCCGTCGTTTCGAAGGCAGCTCGCGGCCGGACGAAGAAGCGCTGCATCACTGCGCTATCTGCGGCGCAACCGAGCTGACGAACCCGAATCTGGAGTTTCGCGTCGCGCGCGACGGGGAGGAGTACTGTCTCGCGCATTTGCCGAACGCAACAAAGGTCGAAGCCTGAAGAGACTGAAGAAAACGTTCAACGTCCAACGCCTAAATCAGAGTGAGACGCGATGCTCTTTCTGCATTGAAGAATTGAGCGTTGAAGGTTTTCTTCCCCTCTCTTGACCCTTTCCTCCCGCGCGAACAAACTGCCTCATGGACCCAACGCCCGCGCCGCTCATCCCGCAGGATGGCTGGCATTGTCTGCATCTTTTCTACCGGATCGAATATGGCCAATGGCAACTGCTCGACCCGGCCGAGCAACGTGACGCCAAGATCGCCCTTTCCACCCTGGTTCAGGAAACCCGCGCCTTGGAATCGACCCAGCTCCTCACTCTTAGCCAGGTCACGCCCAAGGCTGACCTCGGTTTCATGCTCGTCACGCCCGATCTGCAAACCGCCAATCGAATCGAGAAGCAGCTCACCCTGTCGTTGGGCGCGGATGTCCTCGTCCCGGTCTACAGTTATCTCTCCCTCACCGAAGAGAGCGAATACACCACGACCGACAAGCAATACGCCGCCACGCTCGAAACCGAACAGAAGCTGAAACGCGACACGCCCGAATTCGAGAAGGCGATGCAGGATTTTCGCGAGCGAATGAAAAAATACCGGCACGAACGCGTCTATCCGACGCTGCCCGATTGGCCGGTCGTGTGCTTTTACAACATGACGAAGCGACGCGGCGAAGCACGCAACTGGTATTCGCTTCCCTTCGAGGAACGCCGTGTCCTGATGGGCGGTCATGCGCGTGTCGGGCGCCAGTACGCAGGAAAAGTGAAGCAGCTCATCACCGGCTCGACCGGCCTCGATGATGCCGAATGGGGTGTGACCCTTTTCGCGCAAGATACTTTCCAGATCAAAGCGATCGTCTACCAGATGCGCTTCGACGAAGTGAGCGCGGCCTACGCCGACTTCGGCGAATTTTACATTGGCATTCAGCTCCCGCTCGACGAACTGTTCCGCCGCCTGCAGCTGTAAGACTCCTGCTCTTGCTCCTGATCGTGCTCGTAATCGAATTTCCCTCACGAGCCAGCACGAGCACGATGAGGAGCACGAGACGAAACGGATGGGTGGCAGAGTGGTCTAATGCGCACGCCTGGAAAGCGTGTTTGCCGCAAGGCAACCAGGGTTCGAATCCCTGCCCATCCGCCAGCGCCCCGTAATCTTCCTCCCCCGCTTCCTCTTCCTCTGCTCTCTCCAGGAAAGACTTAAGAGGAAGAGGAAGAGTTTGTCCTAACGACGGCTCAGGACCTGCGTCGTCTGGCGCAGCTTGACGATGCTGTTGGCCGGGAGCACCCCGCGGAAATTCGTCCCGGGATAAATGATGCAGTCGCGGCCAATGACCGCGCCCGGATTCAGAACCGCGTTGCATCCGATCTCGGTCCGGTCGCCAACGATCGCGCCGAATTTGCGCAGGCCGGTCGCGATCATCCCATCGGTCGCGAGGACCGTGACCTCAGCGTGATCCAACTTCACGTTCGAGAGAATGACGCCCGCGCCGAGATGCGCCTTGTAGCCGAGAATGGAGTCCCCGACATAGCTGAAGTGCGGAATCTGCGCCTCGTCAAAAATGATCGAGTTTTTGAATTCGCACGAGTTGCCCATCACGACGCCATTGCCGACAATCACGTTCTCGCGCACGTAGCAGCCGGCGCGGATCTGGCAATTCTCTCCGATCCAGGCCGGCCCTTTCAACATCGCGCCCTGCTCGACGACCGTGCCGCGGCCGATGAAAACGGAGTCGCTGATGTACGGTTTGCCGATCAGTTCGCCGAGCAGCGCCGGCTTGAGCCGGAACTGGAGATAACTTGGAATCTGCTTGAGGGCGTCCCAGACGTATTTGTCCGCCTCGAAAAGCTTCGAATGGGCGGTATGTTCGAGTTCGAAAAATTCGGCGGCGCTGAACATATCGTTAGGCGTTGAAATTGCAACGCTTCGTCAGATCCCCGGCCGTCGCGTCAGGACCTGTCCTTCCTTCGTGTCCCGAACCGCCCAGCCCTGGGCCTGAATGGCGTCGCGCAATTCATCACTTTTTTGCCAGTTCCTGGCAAGCCGCGCCTGCACTCGATCCTCGGCCAGTTGCGCGATTTCCAGCGGCGGTTTTTCCTCTTCCGCCTCCAGAGCGAGGATTCGATTGATCCGCTCCCACCATTTCAGCCAGGCCCGCGCCCGGCCCGGGGCGACGCCGCCATCGAGTTCGCGATTGCTCTCGCGGATCTGTTCAAAAAGATGACCGAGCGCGGCCGAAATATTGAGATCGTCGTCCAGCGCGCCGGTAAACCTGGCGTCTTCGATCTCCTCTTCCGCGTCTCCGTTCGCGGCTGCTTCCCGCAGCCGGCGGAGCCATTCGTCGATCCGGGAGAGCGCCTGGCGCGCTTCCTCCATTCCTTCCCAGGTGAAATTGAGCGGCGCCCGATAATGCACCCGAATCAGGGCAAAACGAACCTCGCGTCCGCGGTAGCCCTTTTCGAGCACATCGCGCACGGTGTAAAAATTCCCTAACGACTTCGACATCTTTTGCCCGTCGACGAGAAGATGCGCACAATGCAGCCAGTAGCGGACAAAAGTCTTCCCGCTGCAGCCTTCCGACTGCGCGATCTCGGCCTCGTGATGCGGGAAAATGTTGTCGACCCCGCCACAATGAACGTCGATCTCTTCGCCTAACAATGCCGTGGCCATCGCGCTGCACTCGATGTGCCAACCGGGCCGCCCGCGCCCCCACGGACTCTCCCACCAGACATCGCCGTCCTCTTCGTCCCACGCTTTCCAGAGCGCAAAGTCGCCCACGTGTTCCTTGTCGTACTCGTCCGTCTTGACCCGCCCGGTCGAGCGCAGTTCCGACAAATCAAAGTGCGCCAGGTGCCCGTAGTTCGGGAAACGATTGATCCGGTAATAGACGGATTTGTCCTCCGCCTGATAAGCGAGTCCGAGCGCGATCAACTTCTCGATCATCGCGATCATCGCCTGGATGAAGCGTTCTTCCGTCGCCGCCGGATAGAAATTGGCGCGCTTGATCTGGAGCGTGTCGATATCCTGGAAAAACGCTTCCTTGAACGGGGCGGTGAATTCACGCAGGGGAAGATTTTCCATCCGGCTGCCACGGATCGTTTTGTCATCGACATCGGTCAGATTCATGACCCGCTCGACGACAAAGCCGCGTGCTTCGAGATGGCGTTGGAGCAGGTCCTCGAAAATGTAAGCGCGGAAATTTCCGATGTGGGCGTGGCTGTAAACCGTCGGCCCGCAGGTGTACATCCGGACCGTTCGCCCGCTCGGATCGAGCGGATGGAACTTTTCGATCTCGCGCGAGTAGGTGTTGAAGAGACGCAGAGCCATCAGACCGCCGGTGAGAGGTGATGGAGTGGTGGAGTGATTGAGGAATGAATCTGCATCGCTCCTCAAACTACTCCATTACTCCAACACTCCACTACCCCATCACTCCACCTCCACACTCGCGACCGCCATCGCCGCCATCCCTTCGCCGCGGCCGACCGCGCCCATTCCTTCGTTCGTCGTGGCTTTAATCCCGACCTGCCCGACATCTATTCCGAGCGCCGCAGAAATTTTTTCGCGCATCGCATCGAGATGCGGACCGATTTTTGGCGCCTCCGCGATAAGGGTCGCGTCGAGGTTGGCCACGCGGCATTTTTTTGCCGCCACGATTTCGCCCACCCGGCGCAGGATTTCGAGGCTGCTGATCCCGCGGATCGATTCATCGCTGTTCGGGAAATGATGCCCGATGTCGCGTTCGCCGATCGCGCCTAACAAGGCGTCGGCGATCGCATGCGTCAGAACGTCGGCGTCGGAATGCCCTTCCAGTCCGCGCCGATGCGGAATCTCGACTCCGCCGAGCACGAGCTTCCGGTCTTCGCCAAAACGGTGGGCATCGTAACCAATCCCGGAGCGAAACATCTCGTTAGGCTATTTTAGCTCCAGCAGGCCGCTCGAGGCGACGATGCTGAACTTGTCCGGTTGATCGCTCCGAGGCTTCATCTCCACGCGCCCTCCCGCGCCTTCCACCAGCAGCCAGCCCGCGGCAATATCCCAGAGACTGATGCCTTGTTCGATGTAAGCGTCCAACCGGCCGCAGGCGACATAGGCGAGATCGAGAGCGGCGCTGCCTAACATTCGGCACTTGCGCACCCGGTGCACCATCTCCTGGAGGAGGGGCAGACCGGCCTCGATCGTCGCGCTCGTTTTGGCGAGCCCGATCGAAACCACCGCCTCCGCCAGCGTGGCCCGGCGACTGACGCGCACTTCTTTTCCATTCAAGGTTGTTCTTTTCCCTTTTTCGCCGCTCCAGAATTCATCGCGGATCGGATCGTAGATCACGCCCACGATCACCTCGCCGCGCAAGCGGAGCGCGATCGAGACGCAGAAATGCGGAATGCCGTAGAAAAAATTTACCGTGCCGTCGAGCGGATCGACCACCCACTGATGGTCGCTCGACTGATCGCCGACGATTCCTTCCTCGCCGTAAAGCGCGTGGGCCGGAAAACGCTCGAGCAGAATTTTTGCGATCAAATCCTGGGCTAGAACATCGACCTCGAGCTTAATGTCGTGCGCGGTCGTAGCGTTGACTGTGAGCGGTTTTTCGAAATGCGCGCGGAGCAGCTCGCCGGCCGCCTGCGCTGCTTCCTGCGCGACCTCGAGATAATGAAACACGAGCGGAACCTAACCGATTCTGGGAGGCTGCCGCGAAATTTTTCCGGCAAAAAAAATCGGGAGGAGAATTTCTTCTCCTCCCGGGTTGAAGTTTAGGTGGTGGAAGAACGGCTACTGCACCGCCCTTCTGTGGAGACCAGCCTTAATGTTTTTTCTTGCTGGTTGCCTTTTTCTTGGTCGCCATCTTTTTCTTGGTTGGAGCCTTTTTCTTGGCGGCCGCTTTTTACTTTGCTGGCATAGGGAATCCCCCCTTTCAATCCGCAGAAGCGGTCTGTGAACAGTGTGTGAATAACTTCACTTTCATCGTGTCACTAATCGTCACGATTTTTTTGTCAAACATTTTTCGCGCGCTTTCAAAATTATTTTAAGCAAGTTGCGCGCGAGCTGCGTTTTTTTCCGGCGCGAAATTTTTTTTGGTTTCCCCGCTTTGGCAAAAATCACGACCTCGTTCTCATCCGCATCCATTCCGAGATCGGCGCGGCTGACATCGTTCGCGACCAGGAGATCGCAATTTTTCTCCGCCAGCTTGCGGCGCGCGTTCGCCGCCAACTCCTGCGTTTCGGCCGCAAAGCCGACGACGAAACAGTTGCGATTCCGT
>DATBDG010000243.1:0-2974 GCA_036270055.1 Chthoniobacterales bacterium | reverse complement strand
GCGCCGGTCACGCGCAGCTTGACCCTTCCCGAAAGATCGAACAGCGGCATCAGGATTTGCGGCGTGATTTCGAAAAGCGCCGGCTCAACCAACTCCGGAAGCCGCCCGAAAGATTGACCCCCTCCGGAATCTCCTCCGCGTGCTCGTCCTCGTCTTCGTCGACCGGCAACGCTCCAGGCCTGGTCTCGATAGGTTTCGTCTCAGTCGCTTCTTCCGCGGGCCTCGGCTCGGGGGCTTTTGGTTTCGATGCCGATTCCACCGGTTCAGATGGTTTTCCGTTGGGCGTGGTTTCGGCCGTGTTTTTCTCGGGAGGTTTCACTTCGACTGCATATTCAGGGATCTTGATCTCCGGCGGCTTCACCTCGACTGCGTATTGAGGGATCGTGATCTCCGGCGGTTTCATTTCAACCGCGTACTCAGGAACGGTGGGTTCGAGGGGTTTCGGCTCGGGCGCGGATTCGACCGCTTGCAGCGCTGGCGGTTTGACTGCGATCTCGGGTTCCGCGGGCTTCGGCTCAGGCGCTTTTTGTTCGGGCGCCGATTCCACACGTGGAATGTCCGCTGGCTTTGCATCAGCCGTCTGTTCGGCCGGCCGGGCCTCGGGATCTGCTTCGGCGGCTGGTTCGACAGGCTGCGGCTCGGGGACTTTTATCTCCGGCAACGGTTCGAGGACTTTGAAACTTTCCGCCCTCCTCATCGGCTCCGGCAGCGTGCCCCGGCTCGAGACGGGGAAATATTTTTGCGCGACCGAGGAATAATCCGCATCGCCCCGGCCCCGCTTCAGTTCGTCGAGCAACATGTCGCCCGAAGCCTCCGTCACCGGCAGATCGAGAGAAAATTCCCGCGCCAGTTTCAGCCCGATGCGCACATCCTTGAGCATGTGCTTGACCGAGAAATGCGGTTCGAAATTGCCCGCCAGCATCATCGGCACTTTCATCTCGAGCGACGCGGAATTGGTCGCGTTGTTTTTCATTGCTTTTCCGAAAAGCTCCGGCGCCACGCCTGCTCGGCGGACGAGGGCGAGCGCTTCCGCCGCCACTTGGGCGGTCGCGGCCGTCACGAGGTTGGTCGCCACTTTCAGAACGGTCGCGTCGCCGATGTTCTCTCCGATAAGGACGATCTCTTTGCTGCTCGCTTCCAGGATCGGGCGGACCTGTTTCAAGGCTGCCTCATCGCCAGCGATGTAGTAGACGAGCTGGCCGTTTTCCGCCGCCACTTTGCTGCCGGTGAAGGGCGCATCCAGAAAACGCGCCCCGCGTCGCTGCACGATCGCAGCCGCGGCGCGCATGCTCGCGGGCGCAACCGTGCAATGCGCCGTCACGACATGATGCGCGGTGAGGGCGGGGCTGAGCTGACGCGCCATCTCGAGGAGCGCTTCGTCGTCGGCCACGAACAGTTGCACCAGGTCGCAGAGCTCCGCGACTTCGGCCGCTGAGCCGACAAAATTCTGTTCCGGGCGCGGGGTGCGATTCCAGACGAAAACCTGGAAGCCGCGTTTGCGCAGCACGGCCGCGATGCGCGACCCGATGATCCCGAGGCCGATGAGGCCGACGTTTTTGGATTTGCGTGCCATTTTGGGTTGGAGCCGCGGTGGTGGCGGCGAGGGCAAAGTGAGATCGAATCTATCTGCTCGCAATCGCGAAATGCGGCTGCGCACGCGGCTTGCTGTCGAAGTTGTTGAGCTTACTTCGGGACGGGGAGAGTGCTCTTAGTGATCGCCCAACGATGCCACGACCGCGAGTCGCTTCCGATTTTCCAGGGTGGCGACAATCTCCGGGCGCGCTTCCTCGAAGGTGAGCGCGCGCGGCGGCAGCGATTGCGCCAGGCGCAGAATGTGAAAGCCAAGGCCGCTCCGCACCGGCGGGCTGATTTCGCCGCGATGCAGCTTCACCGCTGCTTCCCAGACGGCGGGCAGCATCCGTTCCGCCGCAAACCACCCGAGATCGCCGCCCCGCTTTTTGGTCGCCTCGTCCTCCGAGAATTCGGCCACGAGAGCGGGGAAGGCTTCACCAATAGCGAGGCGTTTGGAAAGCAGCTCAATCAGCGCACGCTTCCCCTCGATCACTTCCGCCGGATAACCTTCCGGCGCGGCGAGGAAGAGATGGCTCGCGCGCAGACGGGGCGGGATCTGGAACTCCGCGCCGTGCTCCTCGAAATAGCGGCGACATTCGTCCTCGTTAGGCTGAATTTCCGACCCGATCCGCTTCTCTATCCAGGCGCGGTCACGCAGATTCTCTGTTAACCCCCGGCGCAGGAGCCAAGGCGAGGTGGCGGCGTTGCGCAGGACCGTCTCCCACGTTTTCTGGTCGCGGAATTGGTCGCGCAGCAAATCCATTTCGCGCTCGAGCACGCCGCTCGGAATCGCCTCGCCGCTGGCGGCGGCTGTCACTCTGGCCTGCTCGATCAGGCGTTCCATGGCGGCGCGCTTTTGTTCGTGCGCGATCGTCGTTTCGATCGCCTTCGGATCGGCCCCGTTTGCGAACAGGTCCGCCTGCCAGGCGCGCCCGACGTCGTTCTCGTAAATCCCGCGCCGCTCGACCAGCGCCACCAAATCGCCTCGCCTAACGACATGCCCCAGCCAGCGGCGGAAAGAAATTTCGCCGCGCAGGTATTCCGCCGCCGCGACCCCGAGGACGAGCGCGACCGTCGCGAGCAACAGCGCCCGGATCATTTGAAGGCGATCTCGGAGAGATAGTAGAGCGTGACCGAGCCGACGATCTGGAGACTTTCCGCGCTCAGCTTGTCCATCGTGTCGGCCCCGGTGTGCCAGGGCGGATAATCAAAATCGATCAGGTCGATGACGGGGATGCCGACTGCGTTGAGGGGCGAATGATCGTCGAGCACGTCGTCGCGGTAGTAGGTGAAATGGTCGCGCACTTTGAGCGCGTCGGCGGCGGCGAAGATTCCCTGGGCCAGTTTGGCTGGCGAATCGAGCGGGAGCGTAATCGTGAGATCGCGATCACCCACCATGTCG
>DATBDG010000242.1:0-6330 GCA_036270055.1 Chthoniobacterales bacterium | reverse complement strand
AGCGCGGCCGAGCAGCTCAAGCACTGTCTCGCTCCCGCGCTCGCCAAACTCGAAATGGCGCTCACCGCCAAAGCGACCGAATTCCACGACGTAATCAAAATCGGTCGCACTCATTTAATGGACGCCACGCCCGTGCGACTTGGCCAGGAATTTGGTGGTTACGCGCAACAGGTTCGTTTTGGAAAACGTCGCGCCGAACAGGCCATTGCCGCCTTGCAGGAACTGGCGCTGGGCGGCACCGCGGTTGGGACCGGTCTCAACCGCCATCTCGAATTTCCCGCGAAAGTGATGCGTCATCTCGAGCAGCGAACCGGCATTGCGTTTCGCGAAGCGCAGGATCACTTCGAGGCGCAGGGCGCCAAGGATGCCCTCGTCGAAGCGAGCGGCCAGCTTAAAACTATTGCCGTCAGTCTTTTCAAAATCGCCAACGACATTCGCTGGCTGAGCAGCGGTCCGCGTTGCGGGATCGGCGAAATTCAACTGCCCGCTACCCAACCCGGCAGCTCGATCATGCCCGGCAAAGTGAACCCGGTGATTTGCGAATCCGTCATGATGGTTTGCACGCAGGTCATCGGAGCCGACAGCACCATCACCTGGGCGGGTGCGAACGGAAATCTCGATCTCAATGTCATGATGCCGGTGCTGGCGCACAATCTTTTGGAGAGCATCCGGATTCTCGGCAACGTGGCCGATATTTTCGCCGATAAATGTGTCAGCGGCATCGTGGCCAACAAAGCCCGCTGCCAGGACTTGGTCGAGCTTTCGATGGCGATGGTGACCAGTCTGGCACCGAAAATTGGTTACGATCGTGCCGCTGAATTTGCCAAGGAAAGCGCGAAAACAGGCAAAACCGTCCGGCAAATCTGCCTCGAGAAGAAAGTGCTGCCGGAAGCGGAACTTAATGCCGCGCTCGATCCGGTCGCAATGACCGAACCGGGCGGCGAAGGGTCCGGCGGCGGTTGATTTGCCGAAACGCTCCGCCTAACGACGCGCTTGCGCAGCTCAGGTATCGCAATTTTTCCATGGTCGCCAACGTCAACAGCCCAAACTTTTCCGGCGGCGCGAACATCGCGATCAAATGCCCGTATCACACCTACGAACAAACGGTCGCTTTTTACCGCGACACGCTCGGCCTGCCGGTGATCGAGGAGGAAGCGGAAGGGTGCATTTTTCAGTTTGGGCCCATCCGGCTCTGGATCGACCGGGTGCCGAACCTCAGCCATCCCGACATCTGGCTTGAGCTCGAAACCAACGATACCGAGAGCGCGGCCGCTTATCTCAAGAATCACGGCGTGGCGCGGCGCGACGAGGTCGAACAACTGCGTGAAGACTTTGACGGCTTTTGGATTTCTGATCCAGCTGGCATTATCCACCTCGTCGTCGGCAACGAAGAGTAGTCGCTAGGTGGGACCCGCCTCAAGAAAGCTTGTCATCCCGAGCCGCGCAGACGGCGAGGAACCTCCCAACTGCAATTAACGCTTTCAGATAACAAGGTACCGTGGATTACAATTGCGGGGTCCCTCTCCGCGCTACGCCGGCTCGGGATGACAAAGTTGTTGAGGCGCCGCCTAACGATCTACGCGTCGCGCGACGCTCCGTCTGCGATCGAACCCGTTTCGAAAAACAAATTCTCGAAGGTCGGCTGAAAGGCGCCGCCGGCCGTTGCGCCAATCGCAAAACGCGGGCTGATTTCCATCTGTGCCGCGCAGAAAATCTCGATATCGCGCCGACCGTATTTTTCCAGTTCCGCGCGCACTGTTCCGGCCGCCAGCTCGGGCGAATTACAGTCCCGGCTAAGATGCCCGAGGACGAGGCGGTTGATCTTGCCGGGGAGCAATTGCGCAATCACCGAGGAGGCGGCGGCGTTGGAGAGATGACCGTGGCGCGATTGAATCCGCTGCTTCACCGGCCAGGGCCGATGCGGATCATTCTGCAAAAGTTTTTCGTCGTGATTTGTCTCGATGACGAGCGTTTGCACCTCGCGCAGGCGCTCGATGGCGAGACGGGTGGCGTGCCCGAGGTCGGTGATATAACCGAGGGCGCTCGAGCCGGCGTGGAAAGTGTAGCCGACTGGCTCGACCGCATCATGCGGCACCGGAAAGCTCTCGACCGTGATGTCGCAAATAGAAAAACTCGCGCCGGTCCGGAAAATTCGCCAATTGCGATGTTCCCCTAACGACTCGTAGCGGATCGCTTCCGCGGTCAGGGCATTGCAAAAAATCGGGATGGCAAACTTGCGGCAGAGGACCTCGAGACCGCAGACGTGATCGCCGTGCTCGTGCGTGAGGAGGACGCCATCGAGTTCGTTAGGCTGAACTCCGCACTGCTCGAGGCGGAGGACGAGCTGGCGCGCGCTCAGCCCGCCATCGATGAGCAGCCGGCAATACTCGGTCGCGACAAGGGCGCTGTTGCCGGCGCTGCCGCTCCCGAGCATGGTGAGGCTAAACATTGCCGATTATTAACGAAGCGAAGCGATCGGCACAAACGGAAACCGGCCCACCGGCGCGAACATTTTCGACAGCGGTGGCGGTGTCGGATACTTTCCAATGTGATGGACGCGATCGATCTGGCCAGTCTCCGGCGGGAATACGAAACACAGGGTCTGCATCGGGCTGAGCTGCACCCCGATCCAATCGAGCAGTTCGCCACCTGGTTTTCGACCGCGGTCAGTTCGCAGGTGCCGGATGTGAACGCAGTCAGTCTGGCCACCGCCACGCCCGATGGAAAACCGTCGGCCCGGATTGTACTCCTGAACGGTTTTGATGAGCACGGCTTTGTTTTTTTCACCAACTACGAGAGCCGCAAAGGACGCGAGCTGGAGGCCAACCCCGAGGCAGCTTTCGCCGTCTACTGGGTACATCTGGAGCGGCAAATTCGCGTCACCGGTCGGGTCGAAAAAACTTCGCGGCAAGAATCAGCCGCCTACTTTGCGGGCCGTCCCCGGGGGAGCAAGCTCGGCGCCTGGGTCTCGCGTCAGAGCGAGGTGATCGATGCCCGGCGGATTCTGGATGCGCGCCTCGCGGAGTTGACGGAGCGCTTCGCTGCGGACAACGACATTGCGCTTCCCCCGCATTGGGGTGGTTACCGGATTGTGCCAGCGACGGTCGAATTCTGGCAGGGTCGGGCGAACCGGTTGCACGATCGTTTTCGTTACACCCGGCAGCCAGATGGCTCCTGGCTGATCGAGCGGCTCGCCCCCTGAGTCGTTAGGCAGTTTTCCGCGGACGCAGCGCGCCGGTGCGGCGCCGGACCTTCCACCGATCAAGCAGCCGGCCATCCCCGACATTTGCCCTAACGGCAATGCCGGGCAGCCATTTTCTGCCTAACGATTACGAGTCGAAGTCGGCGCTTCACCCCCGGTTTCCCGTCCACCGAAAAGGTAGGAGAAAACCGCGAAGACTTGCGCACGCGGGGCATCGTTATTCACGCCGAAAAGCGGAGAAACATCGAACCGCGTATTTTTGGTCGGTTTCCACGCGACCGTCGGGCCGATGATGAAACGAGCGGATTCACCCGTCGCAGGATCTTCGCGAATACCTTTGTCGCTAAACACGGTTAGCTGCATCTCCGCGCCCACTTTGAGGCGCTCTTTCGGGAGCAGGACCGGAATCATCGCGCTTTGGGCGAAGCCATATTCGCGGCCGCGGTCGCCACCGACTTCCTGCTCGTAGAAAACATTCAGTGCCCACTCCAGTTTCTCACCGAAGTCTTCCGAAAACAGCACCCGCCCTTCCACCGCGTCGGGCAGCGAAAGGTGCATGTTCAGAAAATCCCGCCCCTCGCCCGGGCCAGGTTTTTCCGGCGGACCTTCATCATGCAAAATGTCACCGATGCCGAATTTGTATTCGAGGAACAAGGTCGGGTTGAAAGGAATCTTATCCCAATCAGCAAGGGCATAACGCGCCTCCACGCTGAAGCTTCTCTCCTGGGTCGTTCCGCGATGGGTCTCGACTGCGTTCTCGAAGGCGACGCCGAAACGATAGGGCAAACCAATCTCGACCTCTGCGGTGTAATTGTGATCGGGTCGATCGAACTTGAGCGCATCGCCTTCATAAATGAAGCCGGCGAAGACGGCGCCGGGCGGCAGCACATAAGCATTCACCAGGTTGGAGAAGCGGCTGCGCGAGAGCGCGGGCGGAGCGCCATAGGCGCTGGGCACTTCTTCGCCTCGCACCACCAGGGTAGGTTCAGCCTCCGATGCTGCCGTCGACCGGGTCGAGACCGGCGATTGCTTCTTGGAGGTCTTCGCCCCGGTGGAGGTCTTTGCTGCCGGCGAAGCAGTTGTCGGTTCGCTCGCCGAAGCTGCGGCGAGCGTGACCGTCTTGCTCGGCGGCACGATCGCATCCTGAGCGAGCACCGTCTTTCCTGGAAACATTAAGGCGAGAGCGGCAACGGCGCTGAAGGCGAGAACCGATGCCGCTCGGCATTGGCGCAAACCTGACCGGGATGTAATCAGACTAAGCATGAAGGTCGGATATTCGAGGTTCATAGAGATGACAAGAAAATAATGATAATTCCGTAATGTTTTTTTACGACGGGAATTCAAGCAATTTAGGTGCCGCGATCTTACGCAGGCTTCGGCCTCGGGAATTTGAGAGCGACGGATGTTCCGCGGCCGGTCTCGCTCGCGACCTTCACCGAGCCGCCGTGCAAATCCGCGATGGATTTTACGAGGGCCAATCCCAAGCCCGTGCCTTCGGTGCTGCGCGATGCATCGACCCGATAAAACCGATCGAATATCCTCGGGAGGTGTTCGGCGGCGATTCCGCAACCCGTGTCCGTTACGACGATTTCCGCTCCTTCTTCGCTGGTCGTGATAGAAAGGTTGATCCGACCGCCGTCAGGCGTGAAATGAATCGCGTTGTCGACCAGATTGCTGACCGCGCGTCCAAACAAGACTGGATCCGCGTAGACGTCGCCTTCGCCGGCACAGGTGAGAACGAGGTTCCGCTCGGCCGCCAACGCCTCATTGTAGGCCACGATTCTCTCGAGCTGAGCCCGCCCGGCAAAGACCGCCCTCTGCACCTGGCTCTCGGCCGCTTCCGCGCGCGCGAGAAAAAGTAAATTGTCGATGATCCCGGCGAGTCGCGCGCACTCCGCCACGCTCGACTCGATCACGCTCTGATACTCGTTAGGCGAACGCGGCCGGGTCAGCGCCACTTCCGCCTCGCCGCGGATATTGGCCAATGGGGTGCGCAGTTCATGAGCGAGATCGGCCGAAAATTGGGAGAGCCGGTTGAACGAATTTTCGAGCCGATCCAGCATCTCGTCGAAGGCCACGGCGACCGGTTGGAGCTCGCGCGGCCACTCGGCCGGCGGGACACGTTCGTGCAGCCGATGCGGGCCGACGCGCTGGAGGGACCGGGTCATATCCGCGAGGGGCTTGAGGCCGCGTTTCGAGACCGTCACGGCGATGACGGCGGAAGCGAAGACCCCGCAGACGAGCACGCTCGCGACCAGAAACCCGAATTCCATCATGAAGCTTTCATCTTCGGAACGGTCCTGTGCCACTTGAATGACGTAACGCTGCCCGCGCGCCTCCTCGTGGGTCGAGACTAACGAGAATAACCGCCCGCCAGCGCGATAATCTTTCGGGCCCCACTCCGCCACGTCTCTGCTCCCCCCGCTAAAAAGCGCGGGCGGCAGCGAGCGCTCCATGCCCGGGGTTTGGGCCACAATGTGGCCGGTAGGGTCAATCACGCGCACCAAATAACCGGCCTTTTCTCCGCCGCGCAGGGTCTTGAGTTCGTCGTTCAGCGCCTCGGCGCCGCTGCCCGTTCGCAAGTCGGCGCGGATGGCGAAGAGCTTGTCCTGGAGGACGGCTCGATCCTCCTCGAAAGCGTGCCGAACAACAATCCAATACATCACCGCGAGGCCGCAGCCGAGGAGGATGGCCGCCGCAGGCGTGAAGAGGAAAACCAACTGGGAGGCGATCGACCGCGGTTCAGCCGGCTTTGAGGACATAGCCGGTGCCGCGCACAGTCTGGATCAGTTTTTTGGGGAAGGGGTCGTCTACCTTGGCGCGCAGGCGTCGCACCATCACATCGAGGACATTGGTGCCGGTTTGAAAGTCAATCCCCCAGACGTGGCTCTCGATCTCCGGCCGCGTCACTACTTCTCCCGCGGCACGCACCAATTGGGCCAGGAGAAGAAATTCCTTGGAGGTGAGATGCAGGGGATGACCGGCGCGCACGGCGCGATGCCGGTGCGTATCGAGTTCCAAATCCTCGATTCGCAACTGGTCTTCCGGAATTCCCGGGTTCCGTCGCAGGAGCGAGCGGACGCGCGCAAGCAGCTCGGAAAAAGCAAACGGCTTCACCAGGTAATCAT
>DATBDG010000241.1:0-15437 GCA_036270055.1 Chthoniobacterales bacterium | reverse complement strand
GCCTTCTTCTCCAGGTCAGCGATCTGTTTCGCGATCGAATCCTTTGCCGCTGCGGTCCGCTTTTCCTCGGTTGCGATCTGGGTCTTGAGAACGTCAGCCTGTTCCATCAACTCCAACTCCTGGTCCTCCAGGCCGCTGATCTCCTTCTGGTAACGCTCAATCTCGCGTCCCATCGCGGAAAATTCGTCGTTCTTGCGCGTCTCGTATTGCTGGGTCCTGAGCCGCGCGATGCTTTCGTTCCGGGTCCCAACGTCGAGCTCGAGTTTCTTCTTTTCCATCTCGAGATGACGCGCCCGATCCTTGATCGTCTCCAAATTGGCGGAAGCGGCCGCCACCTGGGCCTCGAGTGCTTTCCGCTCCAGCGGGAGGTTCTTCAGTTCGGCTTCGACCTGGCGAATCTTTTGAGCGCGATCCTGCAGAACGAGGAGCTGCTCCAATTCGACTTGCACGCGCGCATGTTAGGAGCGCACGGGGTCGGCGTCAATGAATCAGGCCGCAACCCGCCCGAGCGCGATGCAGGCGTTGATCCCGCCGAAGCCGAAGGAGTTGCTCAGGACATGATCGACCTGCAGCTCGCGTCCGTGTTGCGGGACGACGTCGAGATCGCAGGACGGATCGGAATTTTGCCAGTTCAAAGTCGGCGGGACCCAGCCGCGATCGATCGTTAGGGCGGAAATCGCGCCCTCGATCGCGCCGGTCGCGCCTAACGGATGCCCCGTGTAGGACTTCGTCCCGCTGATCGGGATTCTTTTCGCGTGTCCCCCGAAGACTTCCTTGATCGCCATCGTCTCGGTGCTGTCGATGAGCTGGGTCGAGCTGGCGTGGGCGTTGATGTAATCGATCTGCTCGGGCGCGAGCCGGGCATCAGCCAACGTTTCGCGCATGGCGCGGATGCACGCTGCGCCGCTCGGGAGCGGCGAGGTCATGTGATAAGCGTCGTTGTTCAGGCTGTAGCCGAGCACTTCGGCGTAAATGTGCGCCCCGCGGCGGCGGGCGTGCTCCAGCTCTTCGATGATGAGCGAGGCCGCGCCTTCGCCCATGACAAAGCCATCGCGCAACCGGTCGAACGGCCGGCAGGCGCAGCCCGGCTCCTGCTGGCTCATCGTTTTGATGAACGCGAATGCGCCAAAGGTGAGTTGGCTGAGGGGCGATTCGGCGCCGCCCGCCACCATCACATCCGCGAAATCATCCCGGATGTAACGGAGCGCTTCGCCGACCGCGATCGTGCCACTGGCGCAACTGTTGGAGTTCGTTGTGCCCGCACCACGGAAGCCGAATTCGATCGCGATGTTGGTGTGGGCCGAGCCACCAAAGACTTGCAGGGCCAGAGTCTGGTTTACTCCCCGGCTGCCTTTCTTCAGGAAATGCGCGTGCTCCGATTCAGCGTTCGCGATGCCTCCGAGCGCGGTCCCGAAGCTGACCCCGATGCGATCTTGTGGCTTCTCGCGCGACCATTCGATCCCGGCGTCGGCCAGGGCGAGCTTGGCCGAACCGACGGCAAATTGCGCATAACGATCGAGACGCTTCAGCCGATGAGGCGGAAAATATTCCTCCGGCGCCCAATCCGGAATTTCGGCTGCGCAATGGGCGTTGAAGATCGAGCTGTCGAAACTTTCCACCCTCCGAATGCCGCCTTTTTCCGCGCGCAATCCGTTCCAAAAATCCTCCCGCCCGATGCCGACCGAAGTGATGGGGCCGAGGCCGGTGATGACGGTGCGCCTCATGAAAACAAGGTCCGAATGCCGAATATCGAAACAAATCCCAAATCGGAAATTCGAAACGGAACTCCCGCGCCTTGCGGTTTCAAATTTCTGAATTTCGTCATTTGGAAATCGTTTCGGATTTCGACATTCGGATTTCGGGCTTTTTTTCGACGTGCGCCTTGATTGCCCGCAGGGTTTGATTGGCGACATGATGAATGAAGAAGCCGCCAATGATGGGCTCGGCGAGCGGCGCCAGGGCCTGGACCCGAAAGCGCAGCGCGTGCATGATCTCGACCAGCACGCCGGCCGGCGTTTCCTTGAAGGTCCAGACCACTTTCATCCCACGGGTGAATTTTTTCAGATGAAGAAAGCGCAATTCCATCCGTGCGCGATCGACGACGAACTCCGACGTCCAGGAAATTGGAATGCCGGAACGCACGGCGGCCATCTCCACGATGCTACGCTGGCTGTTGCGTTCGAGAAAGCGAATGTAGCGGTAGTGCGGCAAAATACGCGGCCAGTTCGCGAGGTCGGCCGCGGTCTCGAAGATCGTTTCGCGCGGGGCCTGGATGATGATGGAGTTGCCAGTTTGCATGAATCGCGTGAAAAAGGAGCGTCAGGATATGCGGCGAATTCCGCCGCGCAATGAATGGACGAGAGCATGGCCCTGGAAATTCGTAACAAATGTGAAAGATGCGAAAAAGCGCTCGCCCCGCATGATGAAGCGTGCATTTGCAGCTTTGAGTGCACCTTCTGTCCAGAGTGCACGCGCGAGCTGGCAAATGTCTGCCCGAACTGCAGCGGCGAGCTGGTGCGCCGCCCGCGGCCGGCGAAGTAGAGTGGTGGATTGGAGGGACGGCCGCAGTGCCGTCCGTATTTGACAGTCGAAGCTCGGACGGGACTGCGCCTGTCCCTCCAATTACCGAGCGGGATACTTGAGGCGATATTGCGCGAAACATTCGTCTCCGACGATGTGCATCTCGACCAACGAACACCGCACACTCGCGGGCAGAAATGCCGTACCCCGTCCGGTCAAAGTGGGCGCGGCTTTCCCGCCGAAGATATGGGGCGCAATCGTGAGGTTGAGCTGATCGACGAGCTGCAACTCGAGCAGACCGCGGAATAATTCCGCGCCGCCTTCGCAGGCGACCCGCCGCACGCCGTATTCGCTCCGCAACAGTTGCAGCATGCGGGAAAGATCCACGCCGCGCGTGTCGCTCAGGCGCAGGGTGGCTTTTTCGCGGAGCGCGAGCTGGTATTTTCGCGGCATCCGAGTCGTCGAGAAGATGACGATGCGCGAGATGTCGGTCTGGAAGATTTTGAGCGCGGGATTGATCCGGCCTTCGTTCGAGACGATGACGCGCAATGGGTAAGGCGCCTGCCCCCGCACCTCGCGCTCGGCCCGCATTTTGGGATCGGGCAACCCGAGCCGGACATTATCGTGCGAAAGGGTGCTGCGTCCGATGAGGACGGCGTCGCCTAACGACCGCTGGCGCAGGAGGTGACGCTTGTCTTCGCGCGAAGTGAAATCGACCGCGGAAAAAGCGCGCGTCGTGATTTTGCCATCGACTGTCATTGCAAAGGTGGCGGCCACAAAAGGGCGGCGCCCCTTACGTCTTACTGTGTCGGCCTCGGTGGGGCGATGCTCCGTCGAGCCGGGGGGAAGCCGTCGCTTCTTTAACTCGGGCGCATCCTCAGGCTCGACCGAGTCTCGCCCCACCGGCCTTGGGGAGTCCCTTCTTCCGCCGGGATTGCGGGCTCTACTCGTTTTCCGCGATTTCATGCTCCAGCGTCGCCACTTCCTTGCGCATCTCGCGTAGTTTCACATGCCGGGCCTGGCCGCTCGGTTTGTAGAAGAAATAAACGATCCCGCCCGGGGCGCAGCAAACCAGCATGACGAGAAAACTCATCGACCCAATGAGGACCGCGACCGCTTCCGGCACCCCGCAAAGCCCATGGAGCATGATCTGAAATATTTTTTCACGCAGCCCAACGCCCGCAAAGCTGATCGGCAGCGACGAGATCGTGCGCTCGATCGGCATAATGGCGAAGAAATCGATCACTGCCACCCGGGCGCGGAAGGCATAGGCGACGCAAAGAAAGGTGGCGAAGGTCGAGAGATGCGCGACGAGCGAAGCGCCAAAAGCCGCCAGGGTAGCGCGCCAATGATGCGCGTAGAGATGATAAGCCGCCGAGAGCTCGATCAATCGCTCTCGCCCGGGAAATCGCTGCGGCAACTTGTGCGCCAGATTCGCGCCGCTCACCACAAACGACGTGAGCAACATCAGGACCGCGCTTCCGAGCACGGCGAGCAGCAGCCAGACGAGATGCCGCGTTTCGGGCAACTGCGTCAGCCAATCATAACGCAGACCGATCAGGGTGCCGGTGATGGTGATGAGCGCAACCAACCCCACCATGCGATCGAACACGACCGCGAGAAGCGCGCCGGTCGCTTTCCCGGGCGTTTCCTTGAGCAGGAGATAGCTTTTCATAATGTCGCCCCCCGTGCCGCCGGGCAGGAACTGGTTGTAAAACATCCCAATCAGAAAAAGTCCCGAAACCCGCGGGATGCTGAGATGAATACGCTGGACCTTGAGCAGAATGTGCCAGCGCACTCCAGCCGCGAATTCAACCAGGAAATAGGCGAGGATCGCGCCAAGAATCCAGCGATAATCCGCCGTCCGCAGCGCCACGCCCATCTGGGCGCGTTTCTCCGGATCGTGAAAGACCCACACCAGCACCGCGACGGTGACCGCGACCTGGAAAACGCCGGCGAGAATTTTCTTCATCCGCCGAAACGCTCCTTCCACGCCACGACCGAGCGCTGAATTTCTTCGACGGTTGTACGCGGACTCATTTCCCAGACGAAAAGGCCTTCCGGCGGCAGCAAAGGGATCAGCGTCTCTAGTTTTGCATCGCCCGCGAAAGGCGGCTGATGATCCTGTGCCGGCCAGATGCAATCCTGGACATGGCAGCCCAGCGTTCGCGGGCCGACCTTGCGCAACCATTCCGCGTGATCGACGAAGCCGAGGTTTTCTTTGATCTGGAGATGGCCGATGTCGTGCCAGTAACCGACCTGGGGCGAATCGATTTCCGCGAGCAAAGGCAGAATCTCGCGCTCGCTCGGGATTTCCTCGTAGCCGCGCCGGCCCTCGATCCCGAGCCGGATGTTTTTCGCCGCCGCATGTTCGACGATGGGTTTGAGGCACTCCTTCACGTTGGCAAGATAAGCGGGCGCAGCTTCCTCGCGTTTCGCGACCGCGTCGACCTTTCTTCGCACGTACTTTCTCGAATACATCTCGCCCGCCCTTGCGAGCGCAATCAAGGGCTCGGTCACCGGCTTCATCAGCACCTTCCCCAAATGAAGAACCACGAAGGGCGCTTCGAGCCGCGCGGCGAAATCAATCGTTTGTAGTGTTTGCCTGACCGCACGCTGCCGCTCCCGCGACGAGCTGCTCGAGAAAGTGTAGCAATCGGGCGACGCCCCCATCACTTCCACCGGGAGCGGACAAAAATTATGCAGGCTGCTGAAACGCACCTGGCCGGCCTCGAACATTTTCTGCACCCCCGGCACGAGGGAAATGCGAATGCCGTGGCCCAGCTCGATGAGCTCAAAGCCGAGCTTGTCGTTGATCTCGCGCAACATCGCTTCGCCCGTGGTGTGGCGGCTGGAATTCCAGCAGGTGGAGAAGGCGAGCATCGCTTTGCCCTGACGAAACTCTAGGAGACGGCGACCGCTTCCGGCGGGGACGAGCTGGTGAGCGCGGCCGGCTTTTCGTTTAATTTCCCGCCGATCCGACTTAGGACGAGCAACGCTGTCACGCCATAACCAATCGCCGAGCCGGCCAGGGCGGTTCGCATCCCAATCGCGTCCGCCACACTCGTCACACCGAGGCCGGCCACTGGCATGAGTCCAAAAAAACTCAGGCCCATTACGGCCGAGACGCGGCCGCGCAGATGAGAAGGCGCCCGCTCCTGCACGATCGTGTTGGAGAGGCCGAAGATGAGCGATAACCCAAACGAAGTCACGACCAGCGCGAGCGCGGCAAAAATGAAGGCACCGACCCGGCTGAGAGCAAAGACGGCGCATGTCACCGCCAGCACGCTCGCGGCCATTCCGCCCCAGCGCCGCGGGCGCGGGATCGTAACCAAAGTAATCGCGCCGAAGACCGAACCGACCGCGGAAAAGGCCATTAAATAGCCGAGGCGATCCGGCCCGAAATGTAAGACGTCGCGCACATAGAGCGGCATCATGACCGAGACGGTCGGAAAAATGAAAACCGTCATGGAGGCGATCATGCCGACCATTGCGAGGCTTGGTTTATCGGCCCGCACATAGCGAAAGCCATCCTTAATCCCGCTGGCCCGCTGTTCCTCCTCTTCCTTGCTCCCCTGGGGCCGGGGCGGGAGCGAGAGGAGGGCGACAATGAAGGCAAAAAAGGTGAAGGCGTTGCCGAAGAAGGCCGTCGCCGCGCCCCAGAGACCGACGACCACGCCCCCGACCGATGGGCCAACCAGCCGCGCGCAATGAAAAACCGCCCGATCGAGCGCGACCGCGCCGGCGATCTCCTCGCGCTTGACCAACTCCGGGACAAGCGCGGAGAGAGCCGGATGTTCAAAAGCGAAGGCGATGCCCAGCAATCCCGCGACCGCGATGATGTGCCAGATCTGGATGCGCCCGCTGAAAATGAGAAAGCCGATCACAAGCGCGAGCGCAATCTGCACCACCTGGGTCCAGACGAGGATCTTGCGTTTGTCGAAACGGTCCGCGGCCGAGCCGCCAAACATGGTGAGAAAAATCATCGGCAGCCCGGCGGCGAAATTGACCATCCCGAGCATGATCGCCTTGTCGGTCAGCGTGCTCATGACCCAGCCCTGGGCCATAATCTGCATCCAGGTGCCGGTATCGGAAATGGAGGTGCCGATGATGTAACGGCGAAACGGTCCCGGCCGCAGCAGGGCCAGCGTTCCGCTCCCCCATGGTCTTGTCCCGGCGCTCATCGGACGAAACAGATAAGCGGTGAAGCAGAGGGTCGCAATCTGGACGCCACCGGAGAGACGGGCTTCCGCGCGTCCAGCTCAATCTTCTGCACGCTCCCCCGCCGGGCACATTTTGACCAGCTTCGGGTCGAAGCGGCCCAAGACCTCGACCAGATCGGTCTGTGCCGCCATGACGGCGGCGATGTCTTTGTAAACCCCGGGCACTTCGTCAAGACCGGCGGAAAGCAGAGTGACGCCACGCTCGGCAAGAAGTTTTTTCACCGCGCTCCAGGTAAAGGATTGCAGCGCTTTCGTCCGGCTCATGACCCGCCCGGCGCCGTGCGATGCGCTCTGGAGCGATTCGGGCTCGCCTTTGCCTCGAACGACAAAACCCGGCGATGCCATCGAGCCGGGAATGATGCCGAGAACGCCGGCGCCCGCTGGCGTCGCGCCCTTGCGATGCACGATCAGCTCTCGCTCCGCACCCGCCACGACCTGGCGCTCTTTCCAGGCAAAGTTGTGATGGTTCTCGATCTCGAGGAGCGCCTTTTCGCCTAACGACCGGGCGATATGCCGGTGGATGAGAGCGTGATTGGCGGCGGCGTAATGGCCCATCAGGTTCATCGCCGCCCAATATTCCTGGCCAGCTTCCTCCTCGAGCGAAAGCCAGGCGAGATGTTTCAATTCCTTCGCCAGCTCCGGGTGCCGGTCCATCGCCAACCGACTGTAGTGCTGGCAGACCTGCGCGCCCGCCCCGCGCGAACCGCTGTGGGTAAGAAGGGCGAGATATTCGCCGGGCGGAATGCCTAACGAATCGTCGACCGTCGTGAAAGCGCCGAATTCGACGAAATGATTCCCGCTCCCGCTCGTTCCCAGCTGGGCCCAGGCTTTGTCGCGCATCCGCTTCGTGACCGGTGAGACGCTCCAATCCTCATCCATCACTTCGTGTTCGCGCCGCTCCTCAAACGCGCAGCCGAGACCGAAGCGCGTTTCGCGTCCGATGATGTTCGCGAGGCGATCTTTTTGCCCGGCGATCGTCTGCGCTTTGCGATCGAAAACCGAGAGCCGCATCCGGCAGGCGATGTCCACCCCGACCGCGTAGGGAATGACCGCTTTCTCGGTCGCGAGCACGCCGCCGATGGGTAAACCGTAGCCGACATGCGCATCGGGCATGAGCGCACCCGCGACCGCGACCGGGAGCGCGCAGGCGTTCGCCATCTGCTGGACCGCCTGCGGCTCCAGATCCGCGCCCCACTGCCGCCACGGGGCGTGTTGTGCACGGCGCACGGACATCGCGCGAAACTCATCGGACTGCATAATCGTTGAGCGACTCAGAAGTATCGCATCCGGGGTCCTCGGCGCGCTCCGATCCGCGTCGGTCGGCAGAGTAGCTGGAGGGGCTTTTACCACCGGCCGGGGTCACTCGCCGGGACAGTTGCTATGGGCGCTCGTCGATCGGGACGACTTTTTTGCCTACCGGTTCGCCGATGTATTCGCTCAGCGGCCGATAGAGCCGGTTGTCCTCCAGCTGCTCGAGGACGTGCGCGCACCAGCCGGCGCAGCGCGCGATCGCGAATACCGGCGTGAATAAATCGGTCGGGATACCTAACGAATAGTAAACGGTCGCGGAATAGAAATCGACGTTCGCGTTTAGGTTCTTCTTTTCCTTCATCAACTTTGCGATCCGCTCCGACATTCGAATCCATTTCGGGTCGCCCAACTTTTCGCTCAACTTCACCGCCATCCGCTGCAAATGCGGCGCGCGCGGGTCGAGCGTTTTGTAAACCCGATGCCCGATGCCCATGATTTTTTTCTTCTCCGCCAGTTGCCGCTCGATGTAGGCGTCGACTTTGTCCTCGCTCCCGATCTCCTCCAGCATGTGGATGACACCTTCGTTCGCGCCCCCGTGCAGGGGGCCTTTCAGGGTGCCGATGGCCGAGGTGATGGCGGAATAAAAATCGCTCAAAGTCGAGATCGTGACCCGGGCGCTGAAGGTGGAAGCGTTCATCCCGTGGTCGGCGTGCAGGACGAAGGCGACGTCTAGCGTGTCGGCCGCTTCTTTGGGCTGCGGTTGGCCGTTGATCAGGTAGAGGAAATGTTCCGCCTCCGTCAGGTCCTCGCGCACCGGGGGAAGCGATTTGCCGTTGCGGGCGCGATGAAAATAAGCGGCGATGATTCCGATCTTGGACGTGATGCTGCGGGCCCGGCGCTCGTTGATTTCACGCGTCGCTTCCTTATCCATCTCCGGATCGTAAAGGCCGAGCATGGAAACGGCCGTCCGCATCACATCCATCGGGCCGGCGGTTTTGGGGGCGCTCTTGATGAAATCGATCACTCCGCCCGGCAACTCGCGCTCGGCGCGGAGCTGTTTCATGAACTGCTCGATCTCCGGACGATTCGGGAGCTTTCCTTTCCAGAGCAGGTAAAGGACTTCCTTGAAGCTGACCTTGCCGGCCAGCTCGTCGATGTCGTAGCCGGAATAATTCAGCTTCCCCTTGTCGCCAATCACGTCGCTGAGGCGCGTGCTGTTGGCGATGATTCCTTCCAGGCCTTTTGCTGTAACGGGCATTGAGTTATTTCCTCTCGTTCATCCGCGCAATCAAGGTGTCGGCCATACTCGCGGGCGTATCGGCGACGGCGATGCCGGCGGCTTTGAGCGCTTCGATCTTGCCCGCCGCCGTCCCTTTCCCGCCGGAAACGATCGCACCCGCGTGGCCCATCCGGCGCCCCGGCGGGGCGGTCGCGCCCGCGATGAAAGCGGCGACTGGTTTGTCGCAATTTTCTTTGATCCAGGACGCGGCTTCCTCTTCCGCTGAGCCCCCGATTTCTCCAATCAAGATCATCGCGTCGGTTTTCGGATCGGCGTTGAAAAGCTTGACCGCGTCGAGGTGCGACATGCCATTGATCGGGTCACCGCCGATCCCGATGCAGGTCGATTGGCCAAGGCCGCGCGAGGTGAGCTGCCAGACCGCTTCGTAAGTCAGCGTGCCGGAGCGCGAGATGACCCCGACGCCACCCGGTTTGTGAATATAGCCGGGCATGATCCCGATTTTGCATTCGCCCGGGGTGATGATGCCGGGGCAGTTCGGACCGATGAGCCGGGAATTTTTTCCCAGCATCTGCGCTTTCACACGCATCATGTCTGCCACCGGAATGCCTTCGGTGATGCAAATCACCAGCTCGACCCCGGCACCTACCGCCTCCACAATTCCATCCGCCGCTCCCGCCGCCGGGACGAAAATGACCGAGACATTGCAGCCCGTTTCCTGCCGGGCTTCCCAGACCGTGTCGAAAACCGGCACCTTGTTTTCAAACTTCTGGCCACCTTTCCCGGGGGTGACACCGGCGACGACGTTGGTGCCGTATTCCATGCACTGCCTGGCGTGGAATCCGCCGGCGCTGCCGGTGATCCCCTGCACGCAGAGGCGGGTGCTTTTGTCGACGAGAACGGACATAAGGATATTAGGAATCAGGCAAGCAGGAAAGCAGGAAAAAGAACAAATTTGGAAACCAGGAAGCCAGGAAACCGATGGAAGCCTTCGGAACTCCCTGTCTCCTGGCTTCGAGATTCTTTCCTGCTTTCCTGCTTTCGTGATTCATAAGTCCGTCAGGCGCTTTTGCGTTTGTGCACGACCAGCTTGTTGCCGTCTGGGTCGCGGAATTGCGCCATCCAGCAGACCGGCGTTTCGATTTTCTCCATCTCGAAAGTCACCCCCCGCTCCTTCAGGCGCGCGATCGTGGCGTCGATGTCGTCGACTTCAAACGCGATGGTCGTGCCCTCACGCGATGGTTTCCAATCCGGGTGGCAACCCACTCCGATCGTCGTGGCGCCGATGTCGTATTCAACCCACGCACCCTCCATGGCGATGGGGCCCGGTTTCAGTTCCAGAGTCTCTTCGTAAAATTTTCGCGCCCGGGCGTGGTCGGTCACGGCGACCGCGACAAAGGCAACTTCCTTGATCATTAGCAGGCTCCCTTCTCGTTTTCTGGTTTGAGTTTGTGAATGATCAGCTTGTTTCCGTCCGGATCCTGCACCACCGCCATGCGACAGCACGGACTCTCGATTCCCTCCGCCGCAAAATGTGCCTTGGCTTCTTTCAGACTCTTGATCGCCGCCTCGAAATCCTCGACTTCGATCGCCACGCTCGTCCCATCCTCGGATGGCTTCCATTGCTCGCCCACACTGCCGATCGCGAGAATGTCAGGGCCGAGTTCGTATTCGATCCAGACGCCTTCGGCGAACTCTGCCGCCGGCTTGAGCTTAAGCACGCCTTCATAGAAAGCGCGGGCGCGTTTAATGTCCGTCACCGGAATGCCGGTAAAAGCGATTTTCTGTGCTTTCATCGCTGTCGCTTCGCCGCTTCGACCGCTTTCTTCGCCGCGTCGCCGAGATCATCGGCGGTAATCACCGCCAGCCCGGACTCGGCCAGCAACATCTTCCCAGCGTCGACGTTCGTCCCTTCCAGCCTAACGACTAACGGCACCGAAAGGTGGACGGTTTGCGCCGCCCCGATGATCCCCTGCGCGATCACGTCGCATTTCGCGATCCCGCCGAAGATGTTGACCAGGATCGCTTCGACCCGCTGGTCCGCGACGAGGATCTTGAACGCCTCGGTCACCTGTTCCTCCGTCGCGCTCCCTCCGACGTCGAGGAAGTTGGCCGGGCTGCCGCCGTAAAATTTGATGATGTCCATCGTCGCCATGGCGAGGCCGGCGCCGTTCACGAGGCAGGCGATGTTGCCATCGAGCCCGATGTAATTGAGACCGTGCTTTGAAGCCTCGACCTCTCTCGGATCTTCCTCCGCCGTGTCGCGCATCGCCGCGATCTCGGGATGCCGGTAAAGGGCGTTATCGTCGAAGGTGAATTTTGCGTCGAGCGCCAGCACCTCGCCCTTTTTCGTCACGACGAGCGGATTCACCTCCACCATCGAGCAATCCGATTCGATGAAGGTGCGGTAGAGCGCGCTAAACAGTTTCCCGGCCGGCTTGAGCTGGTCGGACTTAAAACCGAGCTGCTTCGCCAGCTTGCGGGTCTGGAAAGGTTGCAGACCGGCGAGCGGATGAATCGGTTCGCGGATGATTTTCTCCGGGGATTTTTCGGCGACAGCTTCGATCTCCACCCCGCCTTCCGTGCTCGCGACGACGAGGGGCGCGGCGGTCGCACGATCGAGTAGAATGGCAAAATAAATTTCGCGCTCGATATCGGCCGATTCCGCGATCAAAACCCTGTTCACGACCCGGCCGGCCGGGCCGGTCTGGTGCGTGACGAGCGTCTGGCCGAGCATCTTGCCCGCGACGTCGCGCGCTTCGGCCGGCGATTTCACGAGGTGAACGCCACCGTTGAAACCATTGGCGAAAGTCCCTTTGCCGCGTCCGCCGGCGTGCACCTGTGCCTTCACGACCAGCTCGTTCGCGCCGATTTCGCGCGCGATTTTCTCCGCTTCCTCCGGCGTCTCGGCCACCCTGCCGCGGGTCGTCGCCGCGCCGAATTTTTCGAGCAATTCTTTCGCCTGATATTCGTGAATATTCATGCTCGGGGCTGGTTGGGCAGAGGTGCAATTAGCTCGCGAAGGGCGGGCCAGCAACGGTTTTTTCCCTGCGCGAGGGACACGAGCCGCGCGCGCTTTCCGCATATTTCCCTTCCGCCGGTCCGGTGCGCCTGCTAACAAATTGCACCATCAGAAAATCCCAATGAAAGACAAACTCACACTCACCATCCTTCTGCTCCTTACCTCTTTTTGTCCGCTCACCCTCCGGGCCGCCACGCCGGAACAGGAGAAGGCGTTTACCGACAAATACAAAACCGCGTACGAAGCGAAGGACACCGCGACTCTCGAATCGTTTCTCTACACCGAGAAGGCCAACCCGATGGCTCTCGAGTTCTATAAAATGATGGTGACCAATGGCGCCGGCGACAAGATCTCCAAGATCGAGCTGGTCGCGCTGACGCCGGAGGATACGAAGAAGGCTGCAGGGCCGATGGATGGACCGGGCGGGATGAAGATGAAGTTGCCACTCCAGCCGACGAGGAAGCTGAAGATCTCGGTCGAACACAAGGACGGCAACGGCAGCTCCACGAGCACGAGCGAAAGTTTCGTCGCGGAAAAGAACGGGAAGCTGGTTATCCCGGTGCCGGTGGACGCGAAGTAGCGGGGAGCGCGCGGTTCCGCGTCGCGCCCGCCCTTTTGGCGAAAAAGAAACGCGCCCGCCGGCTGGAGCCGGAGCGGGCGCGGTTGAAGTTCTGGCCTAACGAACTACTTCTTAACGATCTCCGCGTTCTCCAGCATCGAGACCCCGCCGTTGCTCGCCATTTTCCCCTTGAGCGTGACGGTCTTGCCCGCGAGCGGCGCCAGCTCGTCGTTCATCGGCTTGTGCGCGCCGACCACCAGATAGGCTTTGCCGTCGCTCACGATGCCGACCGGACCGCCATTCTTGATGCACTTCTCGCCACAATCGGCGTGCTTCGCGCCCATGGCGTTGTGGTCGACGTAGCACATCATGTCGACAATCTCACCCGTCACTTCTTTCGCGGCCGCGTCGGCCTTCTCCGGCTCCTCCGCGATCGCGAGAGGCGAGGTGACGAGGGCGGCCGTAAAGGCGAGGGCTACCGCCACTTTCATAAACTTCGGAATCCTGTCGGTGGTTTGATACATGATAGAAACGTCCGCCCGAACCGCGCGGTGGTCAATTCGTTCGTCTGGGCCGCAAAAAATACCCGCACTCCTGGTGGGGCGAGACTCTGTCGAACCGGGGAGAGAGCGGCCATTAAGGTGCGGGGGCTTGTCTCTGGCTCGACAAAGTCTCGCCCTACCAAGTCTCGTCCAACCGATTCCCGGCCTAACGATCGCCTTCGATCAGGCGCGCGAATTCCTCAAAGAAGTAGCTCGCGTCGTGCGGACCGGGCGCAGCCTCGGGATGATATTGCACGCTGAAGATCGGCAGCTCGCGATGCCGCATCCCTTCGACCGTGCCGTCATTCAAATTGATGTGAGTCACTTCCACATCGTCAGGCAATAATTCCGCATCGACCGCAAACCCGTGATTCTGGGAGGTGATCGCCACCCTGCCGGTCGTCAGATCCTTGACCGGCTGGTTGCCGCCGCGATGGCCGAACTTCAACTTGAAGGTCCGCCCGCCATAGGCGAACCCGAGCACTTGATGGCCGAGGCAAATCCCAAAGATCGGAGTGCGTCCCATCAAACCACGCACCGCCTCATGCGCATAGTCAAGGACGGAGGGATCACCCGGCCCGTTGGAAAGGAAGACACCGTCGGGATTCAACTTCAGCGTCTCCTCCGCCGTCGTGCTTGCAGGCACAACCGTGACTCCAAACCCGTTCTGGCGCAGGCGGCGCAGGATGTTTTCCTTGATCCCGTAATCGTAGGCGACGATGCGATGGCGAATCGGCGGGAGCGAGGTCTTCTTGCTACTCGCCGTCGCCCAAGGCGCGCTCTTTTCGTCCTCCGGATCCCACGGGTAGGGCGCGCGGGCGGTGACCTCGCGCACATAATCCATCCCAATCACTCCCTCGCCCTCGACCGCCCGCCGAACCGCTTCCTCGGGCGTCATTTCGGCGGTCGTTAGGCAGGCTTTCATCGCCCCGAGGGTACGAAGGTGGCGAGTCAGCGCGCGGGTGTCGATGCCCTGCAGGCCCGGGATGTTCCAGCGGCACAGGTATTCACCGAGCGAAATCTCGGACCGCCAGTTGCTCGCGACCTCGCTCAGCTCCTCGATCACGAACCCGCGCACATGGGGCGAACGGCTCTCGGCATCGGCCGCATTCGTACCGTAGTTGCCGATCAGCGGGTAGGTCATGGCCACGATCTGGCCGTGGTAGGAAGGGTCGGTCAGCACTTCCTGGTAGCCGGTCATGGAAGTGTTGAAGCAAATTTCCCCCACCACCGTGCCCTCGGCGGCGAAGGATTCGCCTTCGAAAATCCGGCCGTCTTCGAGAGCGAGAAGCGCGCGCATGCTGGCGGGCACTTTGCGTGCAGGCCGGCGCGTTGTCGAATAATCGGTTTCCGAAAAGCTCCGCCGCGATCTAGATTGGCTAACGATGAGCAGGCCCGATCCCGATCCGGCGCAACGGCCGCTTCTTTTTCCCGACCCGGTGATCGAACATCACATGGCGCGGGTCGATCGCGCAGCGATCCGCGAGCGGCTCAAGCTGACCGCGGAAGAGCGGCTCGCGGCGCTCCAGCGGGAAGTCGATGCGCGGATTGCGCAACCGACGCCTGGTGCGCACGAAGAGTCGCCGCCTTGGCCTACGAAGAAGTCTGCCATCAATATGGGGAGTGACCCTTCGTGGTTCGCCGAAGCCAAAGCAATTCCACTCCTGGTTCCGGATCCCGTGATCGAGGCCTATCTCGAAGACGTCGATCGCGGATTGATTCGTCAGGCGTTGCGGCTCTCGGTCTCCGATCGGTTTGAAGCATTCCGCCGCCTGGTCCGCGGAGCGCATGCGCTGGCGCGCGCCTGCGCAAAGGAAGACAATGAAAGTCGAGACTGACTTCCCACTGGTCCTTCGCACTCTGGCGGAAGCAAAGATCGAGTTCATTGCGGTCGGAGCGATCGCAGCCATCGCAGAAGGAGTCATTCTCACAACCGACGATTTGGACGTCGTCTACGCTCGATCGCCGGAAAATCTTCGTCGTATCGTCGCGGCGCTCGCGCCCTTCAAGCCCTACTTGCGTGAGGCTCCTCCTGGATTGCCGTTCCGCTGGGACGAGCAAACATTGCGGAACGGTCTCAACT
>DATBDG010000240.1:0-3797 GCA_036270055.1 Chthoniobacterales bacterium | reverse complement strand
GTTCATTTCCGCCATCGCCTTTTGCATCTCCTCCGGCGTGACGTCGCGTACATGGGTACCGATCGACCACTGGTGACCGAAAGGATCCTCCACCTTCCCGTAGCGATCGCCCCAGAACATGTCTTCCAGCGGCATCGTGCTCGTCGCCCCCGCCTTCACCGCCTGCGCGAAGACCGCGTCCGCGTCCTCGACGTAGAGATGGATCGTGACCGGCGAGCCCTTGAGCGATTTGGGACCGAAGCTGCCCCATTGCGGCATCTCGTCGTTCAGCATGATGACTGAATCGCCGATCCGAATGCTGGCGTGCATGACATTTCCCTCCGGGCTCAGGAGGCGGCCTAGCTCGACGGCGTCGAAGGCTTTCTTGTAAAACTCGATCGCGTCGGCCGCGCCCGCGCAAATCAGATGCGGCGTCACCGAGCGCATGCCCTCCGGAATTGGTCGCACGGTTTTTTTGGTCTCTGCTGTTGTGGTTGTGCTCATAATGTTCGTTTCCCTTCTCGTTGGTTCAGAATTGCTTTCACCAGAATGACGAATCGGACCAGGCCATCCGGACATTCGTCACTCGATTTTTTTATTCGAACGTTGAACGCTGGACGCTCAATCAAGGCGGCAGCGGCTGCTTCATCGTCGGAAGTCCGTCACGCGTCCCCCGTGCTCGACGTATTTGTGTTCGAACTCCGAGGCCAGCTCAGCGGCGAAATTATCCATCTCCACGATCATCCCGCGGATGCTCGTGACTAAAAAGTTGTAGCCAAACATGGCAGGGATTGCGACGCAGAGCGCGGTCACGGTCGTGATGAGCGCGCCGGAAACGCCCGGCGCCATCGCGGCCAGATTGGCCGACCCGGCTTCGGCCACCCCCGTGAAAGTGTCCATCACGCCCCAGACTGTGCCTAACAATCCGAGGAAGGGCGCGCCGCTGACCGCGGTCGCGAGCAGGATCATCTGCGATTCGAGCTTGAGCGCCGTCTCGCCCACCGCGCGTTCCATCGCCGCGCTCACGGCGTGCATTTGCGCGGGCGTGATCTTGTCCGCAATCTCGAGCCGGGCCCGGAAGGTCTCGTCGATTTCGGCCGAGCCGAGGAGATGAAACGTCAGCTCCTGGCAGCCGGCGCGATAGACCTGAAAAACGGGCGAACCGGGGAAGCGCGCGCTCGATTCAAACAACCGCAATGGCTGCCGATCCTGCCGAAAGGCGGCCAGGAAACGATCGCTTTGTTTCCGTGCGAATTGCACCACGCGCAGCTTCGTCACCATGACCGACCAACTGAAGATCGAGGCGATGGCGAGGAGGAGGAGCACCATCTTGCCGGCGACGGTGGCGTGCTCGAACGAAAAAACGAGTCCGCCAGCCGCGAGGAAATGCAGCGGGGAAATGATCGCCGTCATGCTCGGTTAGTAATAGCGAAACTGGCGCGAAACGAAAGGGGCGACGTTTTGCCTTGCCGGTCTGGTGGACGTTTCGCTGTGCGAAACGCGAGTCTGCGCGCGGCTCGGAGGTCCAGGTGTGGCAATCCCCAGACCCGCGCCTCCCAGAGGGAGGCGTCTACAACGGCGCGCCAAAAATCGGCGCAGTGCGGCGGTTGCGCATCTTTCCCACGATGATGAAGGCCAGCCCGATCGCGATCAGGAAGAACGAGAAGAACTGCCCGCGGGTGAAGCCGGCGATGAGCGACGCATCCGGCTCCCGGAAATATTCGACGACGATGCGGAAGATCGCGTAGCAGACAAAGAAGAGCCCGGTCAGCACGCCATCGGGCTGCCGGGTTCGCGTCCGCACCAACCAGAGGATGGCGAAGAGCAGCAGGCCCTCGAGGAGCGCTTCATAGATTTGCGAGGGATGGCGCGGGGTGAGGATGGGACGGATGATTTCCCGCAATGGCGGCGAATGGTGGAGCCCGTTGATAATAGCTTCCGGAGTCGTTAGGCTGGGATCGATCCGCCGCGCCGCCGCCACGGCCCGCTCGGCTTCAGCGGCATTGGCTGGTTCGAGCAGTTCCTTGGGGAAGAGCATGGCCCACGGCACCGTCGTTAGGCGACCGTAGAGCTCCCCGTTAATAAAGTTGGCGCATCGGCCAAAGAACAAACCGATCGGCGCGACCACGACGAGGTTGTCGCCCAGGTTGGTCCAGGAAAGGTTGTGGCGCCAGGCGTACCAATAAGTGAAGAGGATGAGCCCGATCATTCCGCCGTGGCTCGACATCCCGCCTTCCCAGACCCGCACGATCGCGAGCGGGTGGAGCAACATTTCCGGATGATAGAAAATCACATAACCAAGCCGGCCCCCGAGCATGACCCCAAAGAGCGCACCCCAGGTGATGAAGTCGCCGATTTGTTCGGGGCGCAGCTGGGTGTAGCCGCGCTTCGCCAGCACGCGCAGCAGCCAGTAACCGCAGGCGAAGGCGAGGACGTAGGCCATCCCGTACCAGCGCGGTCCGAAACCGCCCCAGACGCGGAAGATAAACGGATCGAAGCTGTGCAGGTAATAGGCGAGCATCAGGCCGCGCGACTTTCCGCGAGATCAAGCCGAGCGGCAAATGTAGACGCTTCGCTCTGCGAAGCGCGAGAGCAGGCTGGGCCGCGAATTGCGGTCATCTGCGGGCAGTGCCAATAGCGCGCTCCGCAGAGCGAAGCGTCTACAGGTGCTGGCCGCGCCGCGCTTTGCCGGCCCGGGATGACAATGGTTTTTTTTGCCTCGTCCCGTTTCGACCCTGCGCCAGCACTTCGCGCAGAAATGGCGCGGTGCGGCTGAGGCGGTTCTTCGCCACTTCCTCGGGCGTGCCCGCGGCCACGATCTCCCCGCCTAACGAGCCGGCTTCCGGTCCAATGTCGATCACGTAGTCGGCTTCCGCGATCACACTCAGGTTATGCTCGATCACGATGACCGTGTTCCCGTCGTCGACCAGGCGGTGAATGATGTTGAGGAGCAGTTCCACGTCCGCCATGTGCAAGCCGATCGTCGGTTCCTCGAGCAGATAAAGGGTCGACTTCGGTTGCCGCATTTTGCGCAGCCGTTCGTTCGCCGCCCGACTCACGCCCCGGGTCAGCTTGGTCGCGAGCTTGAGCCGTTGCGCTTCGCCGCCGCTCAGGGTGGGGCTTGGCTGGCCGAGTTGGAGATAACCGAGGCCGGTCACGACGAGCAACGAAAGCGGGCGCGCGATCTTTGGATTGGCCGCGAAAAATTCCGCGGCCTGCGCGATCGTCATTTTCATGACGTCCCCGATGCTGCGCTCGTGGTAGAGAACCTCGAGGGTTTGCGCATTGTAACGCTGCCCGCCGCAATCTTCGCATGGCACGTAGCTGTTGGGGAGGAAACTCATTTCGAGCTTGATCACACCCTGGCCGCCGCAGGTTTCGCAACGCCCGCCCTCGGTGTTGAAGGAAAATCGGCTCGCGCTGTAACCGCGCATGCGCGAGACCGGCAGTTGGGCGAAGAGGTGGCGGATTTCGTCGAAGACTTTGATGTAAGTCGCGGGGGTGGAGCGAGAGGTTTTGCCGATCGGTGATTGATCGACTTCATAGATCGCCTCGATAAGCTCCGCGCCAACAATCTGAGGAGCGTGAACTTTTCCGAAGCGCGGGGTGTCCCGCGAGGCGCGTAACACGGCGGGCGAGGCGCACGCGCTCCCCGATCCGAGAGCCTGCTGCACCGCCGGGAGGAGAACTGAACGCATCAGGCTGGATTTGCCCGAGCCGGAAATGCCGGTGATGACGGAAAGCCGGCCGACCGGGAACCGGACGTCGAGATTCTTGAGGTTATTGGCGCAGGCACCGCTGACTTCGATCCAGCCTGC
>DATBDG010000239.1:0-5392 GCA_036270055.1 Chthoniobacterales bacterium | reverse complement strand
AAGCGAGAAAGAGCCAACGTTAAAATATGCCTCCGCCAGTCGGCGCGAAATCCGGAGCGCGTCCTCGGCCTTGCCGAGCTTGTGATAGGCGACCTTGAGAATCTCCAGTGATTGATAATCGTCCTGCTGGGTTTGAGTGATTATCTCAAACATCTCAATCGTTTGGAGAATCTGGCTACGCTCCTCTTGTGATAACGTGTGTTCCAGCACGAGGGCGTAAAAAGCTAGAACCGTGCCGATTTGACCGGAAGGGCCGCAGTTTCGAAAGAATGCCCGGGTTCGTCCGCGGCCCCGCTTCCGTTTCAGAGAAAAAACGGGCCCGCTTGCCCACCGCAGCCTCCGCAAAAGAGTTGTGCGGATCGAGAATGCGGGCATCGGTTACTCAAACTCAGCAACTCGCCTGCAGCACTTATGCCATTCTTTATCACGCAATTGATCGGTCGGTCAGTCATCGTTTATCTAGGCGTCGTGCTCGCGCTCATCACTTCCACTGTGATCGCCGAGGAACATGCCGCCAGGGTCGCGGAAAAATCGCCCAAGCCGCTCAAGATCCTGATTCTTGGCGGCACAGGATTCACCGGACCGTTCCAGGTGAGGTACGCGCTCGCGCGCGGGCACAAGATCACGGTCTTCAATCGCGGCAAGACGCATCCGGGCGAACTGCCACCGGGAGTCGAGCAGTTGGTCGGCGATCGCAACGGTCGGCTCGACGCCCTCAAGGGCCGCAAGTGGGATGTCGTCATCGACAATCCGACCATGCTGCCGAAATGGGTGCATGATGCGGCCGAGATTCTGAAAGGCAACGTCGATCGCTACATCTTTATCTCGACCATATCGGTTTACGCCGACACCTCGAAGCCGGGCGTCGATGAGACTGCAGCGCTCGCGAAATACGACGGCGCCGACGCGATGAAGGAAACGCGCGAGACGGTGATCGCTTCCAAGTTCGCCCTCTACGGCCCGCTCAAGGCGCTCTCGGAAAAGGAAGTGGAGAAGTGGTTTCCGGGAAAGTCGCTCATCATTCGGCCGGGATTGATCGTCGGACCGGGAGATGAAACCGACCGGTTCACCTACTGGCCGGTGCGGATCGACCGCGGCGGCGAAGTGCTCGCGCCGGGGAATCCGGGCGACCCGGTGCAATTCATCGATGCCCGGGACCTCGCGGAATGGACGATCCGCATGGCCGAGCAGGGGGCGACCGGGGTGTACAACGCCACCGGCCCGGCCTCGCGCCTAACGATAAGTGAAATGCTGAACGGGATTAAGGACGCCCTCGCTTCTCCCGCCACCTTCACCTGGGTGCCGGCCGATTTTCTCGAGAAGGAAAAAGTCGCGCCCTGGTCCGACATGCCGGTCTGGGTGCCGCCAATCGGGGAAGACGGCGGGATGGGCACTATCAGCATCCAACGCGCACTAGACAAAGGATTGACCTACCGGCCGCTGGCGGAGACGGCGCGCGACACGCTCGCCTGGTTCAAGGCGCAGCCCAAGGAGCGCCAGGAAAAATTAAAAGCCGGCATCACGAAGGAGCGCGAAGTGGAGGTGCTCACAGCGTGGCACAAACGATCTAAATAGAGCGTGAGCGTGCGCGATCAATAACGTGCCTGTTCACCACGAGATTGATCCAGCGATGACCGACGGCGGCGCCCTGAGAGCGGAAGCGAGATGAGATTGTTCGCGCGCGTTCTGGCGGGCCTGCTTGTCCTTGTCGTACTCCTGACCATCGCCTTTTTCGCGATTGGCGGCATGACTATGATTCGAGCGTTTCGGGGCCCGAGGCTTCCCCCGACGGCATCGATCCTGACGCCGGCGACCGATCTTTCCTATTTCCGCCAGGCCGTGCTCGACAATGAGCGCGGCCCCAACCCGACCCAGTTCGAGAAGTTCAAGGCATTGCTCGATCAGAGCCCTCCACCGCGAACAGAAGACGAGCTTAGTCTCATGGCGAGCGCGGCTCTGGCGACGTTCGACAACGCCCATTCCACGCTCACCGAACCGAAAATGCATCGGCTCCTCATCCGCCTGCACTGGGTGGCGGATGGATTGATTGTAGTCAAGGCAGCGCCCGCAGCAGCCGCTCTCCTCGGCCACAAGATCACGTCTATCGGAGGGCGCCCGCCTAACGAATTGCTCAAGGGAGCCGAACGTTTTATCGGCGGCGGAACGCCCGGCTGGGTCCGTTACCGGAGCGAATATTTTCTCACCGCGCCCGTTGCGCTGCGTGCCATGGGAGCCACCATCGAGAATCATTTGACGACTATCGATTCCGTCGATGAACAAGGCATCGCGGGGTCGATCGCTCTCGCCGCAGATGCACAGATCGTTCCCGGCGACACCTTTCGCGAATGGGAGAATTCTCTGCCCGGAGATACTCATTTCAAAACCGATGGCTGGCTCACATTGCTAAAAACGGATCAAAGCCTGCCGCTCTATCAATCCGATCCGTCAAGGCTTTATCTCTTGCGTGATCTCCCAGAACAGGACGCGACCTATGTGCGCATGAGTGGCAGCGTCGACTCGAAGCAAGAAACAGCCGCGCAGTTTACAGCGCGCACGGCCGCGATGCTGCGCGAGCAACCGCGCAAAAACATCATCGTCGATTTTCGAAACAATTGGGGTGGCAGCTACATTCTTTCGCTGCCCCTGGTGAAGGCCATCGTGCAAAGCTCCAGCCCGGCCAGTCGCCTTTACCTGATCATCGGCCCGAACACATTTTCGGCCGGGTTGATCGCCGCTGCACAGCTCAAACATTATGCGGCGGATCGCCTCACCATCGTCGGTGAGGATGTCGGCGATACCCTCCGCTTTCGTTCGGAAGGGTTTCTTGTCACGCTGCCCGCGACGCAGATCGAAGCCTACATTCCGACCGCGTGGGACGATGTCGGCGGGGGTTGCGGACTCTTGGACGACTGTTGGCCACCGAACAAGTTCCTGCTCAGCGGAGTCGGAACATTGGCACCGGACATTCGCGTGCAAAATACCTGGGCTTCCTATCGCGAAGGACGCGATCTCGAAGTCGAGGCGATCTTCGTGGATGTTGCCCGGAAGGGCCAGCAGATCACGCAGATCGACAAATAGCCCAGCCGGATGAATCGCGCCTTTACTTTCCTGCGGAAAGCGGTCGACGTCCGGCCTAACGAGGTCAGGGCGCTTCTGACCGCGTGCCTTTTCAACTTCGTCATCCTCGGCAGCTATTACGTCATCCGCCCGATCCGCGACGACATCGCGGCGGCGGGCGGAGTCGAGAATCTCTCCTGGATGTTTACCGGCACGCTGGTGGTGACGTTGCTCGCGAACACCGCCTTCGCCGCCACCGTCGCGCGCATGCCGCGCCGAAAATTTCTCCCGATCGGTTACCGCTTCCTCATCGCGAACCTGCTCCTTTTTTACTTCCTCATGCGCTCGGCCGGGCCGACGCCGAACCTCTGGATCGGGCGCGCTTTCTTCGTCTGGGTGAGCGTTTTCAATCTCTTTATCGTCACGCTTTTCTGGGCCTTCATGACGGATCTGTTCGACAGCGAACAGGCGAAGCGGCTCTTCGCTTTCATCGCCGTCGGCGGTCAACTGGGCGCGATCGCGGGACCGCTCTTTACCGCGTCGATGGTGAAGCATATCGGGACGCCGAATCTCCTCCTCGTCGCGGCCGCCGGCCTCGAAATCGCCCCCTGGTGCGTAAAGTTTTTCCCGGCAGAATTTGGTCGGGCCCGCGTTCTAGCCGGGGGCGCTGACCCCGGTCCGACGACTGCCGCTCGACGCCAGCCAGGGTCATCGACCCCCGCTGCAGCTGGCGCCGAAGAGCCGATCGGTGGCAGCATCATCACCGCCTTCACCCACGTCGCGCGCTCGCCTTATTTGTTAGGCATCTGCCTCTTCATGGTCCTCTACGCGATCACGTCGACCTTTGTTTATTTCCAGCAGGCCGATATCACGAAGGCGCACTTTCACGATCGCGCGGCGCGCACGGCCTTTTTCGCGCAACTCGATTTGGCGGTCAATACGCTGACGATTTTCGGCCAGCTTCTGATCACTGGGCGACTACTGAAATGGTTCGGGGTCGGAGCAACGCTAGCTTTTCTCCCGCTCTTGAGCCTCTTCGGATTTATCGGGATGGGCCTCATGCCGATCATCGCGCTGCTCGCGGTGCTGCAGGTGATGCGACGCGCGGGGAACTTCGCCATCACCCGGCCCGCGCGCGAAGTGCTCTTCACCGTCATTAGCCGGGAGGACAAATACAAGGCGAAGAGCTTTATCGATACGTTCGTTTATCGCACTGGCGACCAGGTCGGGGCATGGTCTTACACCTTTCTCACTTGGCTCGGGCTTGGTTTGACCGGCATCTCCTTCGTGGCCGCGCCGCTGGCCGCCATCTGGTGCGGGCTCAGCATTTGGCTCGGTAAACGACAGGCCGCGATGGCCGAAGCGAAGATGGGATAGGCCCTAACATTCCGATCAGCTGGTGCGACGCCAATCATCCATCGCGGCGCAAAGGCCCCTCCCACATTGCCTTCTAGCCCTCGCTCTCTTCACTCAGGCGACGGCCGGTCTTGGCGATGAAGACATCTTCCAGGGTCGGCCTGGCCAGAGTGACCGAATCGATCTCGCCCGGGAACGCCTCCACTAGTCGCGTGATAAAGCTGGCACCTTCCGGTTGCTCAATCCGTACTTCGTCGTTCAGGACGCTGACCTCCACGCCTAACGATTCGACAATCCGCTGGGCGAGAGTGGTCGCGTCTTTCGTCCGCGCGCTGATAACCTCGCCGCCGATCTCCGCTCGCAGCGCCTCGGGCGTGTTCAGGGCCACGATTCTCCCGTGGTCGATGATCGCGACCCGGTCGCAGCGCTCGGCTTCCTCCATCAGATGGGTCGTGAGCAGAACCGTCACACCCTGCTGATCGCGCAACCGGTAAAGCGTCTGCCAAAGATCGATCCGCGCACCGGGATCGAGACCGGTCGACGGCTCATCGAGCAACAAAAGTTCCGGGCGATGGAGCAGACACTTCGCGATCTCGACCCGCCGCTGCAAGCCGCCCGAGAGCGTCTCGACGAGATCGTGAGCGCGGTCACGCAAATTGAACTCGATCAAGAGATGATCGATCCGCTCATGCAGGACGGCGCCGGCCAGGCCGTAAAGATGGCCCTGGTGAGCAAGGTTCTCGCGCACCTTCAATTTCTTGTCGAGACTGGGAGCTTGAAAGACCACCCCGAGGCGGCTGCGCAAGGCGCCGGTCTCGTGCTGGAGGTCGAATCCAAGGATGCTGGCCGAACCGCTCGTCGGCCTAACGAGGGTGGAAAGGATGCGGAAAAGGGTCGTCTTGCCGCCGCCGTTCGGGCCCAGCAGCCCGAAGATTTCGCGCGGCGCGACCCACAGCGAGACAGCTTGGAGCGCCGGCCG
>DATBDG010000238.1:0-3390 GCA_036270055.1 Chthoniobacterales bacterium | reverse complement strand
CTTCCAACCGGGGCCAAGTCGTCGGCGCTGTTGCTCGTCGCCCGGAAACCACGGTGAGGTCACCCCGGCGGCGATCCCGCGGGGACCGAGGGTCCCACGGGACGTCCCCTGCAGCCGGTCCGATTTGAGGAACAGGATAGGCCGGCCGCCATGGCGCGCTCGGCGTAACGCTTCAGAACAACCGATTTCCCGCAGCCGGACAGGCCGCTGATGTTGGAAAAAACATGGGAGGCGACCGCCCGCTCGGCCGTCTCGAGCAGCGGGAATTCCTCGCGGTCGAAAGCGGACGATCCGCCATCGCGACGCGCCGACTTCCGAGTGGAGCGGAAAGCTTCGGGCGGCGGGCCTGCCGGAGCATGTCGTCCACCACCTCGCGGCGATGACTGAGCTCCACAAGCAGGGCGCTATGACCGGATGAGCGAGGACTACTTCAAGCTCACCGGCGAGACGCCGACGAGCATGGCCGACTTCTTGAAAATCCATGCCGCGGAATTCACGCGGAGTGAAGCCACCGTTTGATCCTTTCCGGCGTTCCCATGGCATTCGCCCCCAGATTCGAGCCCGCAGCTTGCTGGAGCAAAGGAGATTCGAACTCATGGTCCCACCCCGAACGCCAGCGTTCCGAGGGCGCGTCCGATCGGCCGCCGTTCAACAGCCTAAACCGAGTTCCCACCCGACTTTCGCTGGAGAAAAGCGGATCCGAAGGGCGCGTGGAGGTGACCTCGCGCAGGCCGTCAGGGTGGAAGCCTAGTTGCGGCCGCGCGAGGAGGTGGAAACCGGTCGTACTCCTCCGAGATGTCCTTGTTGGTGTAATCCGTCAACAGCGACGTCGCCACGATGCCGAGGATCCCGCAAAGAAGGATATAGAGGGCGATTGGAAAGCTCGAATTAAAGGTGGCGAACAGCGCGGTCGCGATAAACGGCGATGGGCCACCGGCGATAATCGAGGCGAGCTGGTAGCCCAGCGATGAGCCGCTATAGCGCAGCCGCGGAGTGAAGCTTTCTGATCATCGCCGCCTGGGGACCATAACACGTCATCATCGGAAGCAACGACAGCGCGATGGCGATAAACATCAAACTCGGCACCTTCGTGTCGAGCAGCCCAAAGTAGATGAAACCGAAGATCCCGACTAAGACTGAGCCGATTATATACATGCGCTTGCGACCGATGCGGTCGGACAGATGCCCGGCGACTGGCACCCAGAGAAATCCGAGGACGGCCTGAAGGAGGACGGCCATCAGCACAAAATTGCGCGAAGCGCCGAGCACCGTCGTGGCGTAGGTGAAGATGAAGGTGCCGACAATATAACCCGGCGCTTGCTCCGGCATACGCAGCAGCGCGGTAAGTGCAACCTGTTTCGGCTGACGCTTGAGCACTTCCAAGACCGGCACGCGTTCAACGCGTTCTTCGTCGAGCACCTTCTGAAAGACCGGGGTCTCAGAGATACCCAGCCGAATCCACAGACCGATTCCGACCATGACAATGCTGAGAAGGAACGGAATCCGCCATCCCCAAACCAGGAACTGGTCACCGGAAAACCAACTGAAGAACAGCACCGCCAAGTTCGCCAGGAACAGCCCGGCCGGCCCGCCAAACTGTGGCCAGGCGGCGAGAAAGCCGCGATTTTTGTTGGTTTGCGCCCATTCCATCGCCAGTAATACCGAGCCGCCCCATTCACCGCCGACCCCGATCCCCTGGATCAGGCGGATGACCACCAAAAGAAGAGCTCCCCAGATACCGATGCTCTCATAGGTCGGCACGAGACCGACGGCCATAGTCGCAAGCCCGGTTACCAGCAATGTCGCGATCAGGGTTGCCTTGCGCCCGATGCGGTCGCCCCCCGATGGGCCGGCCGAGAAATCCGACGAAAAAGATAGCGAACGCCTGCAGCACGCCGACGATCGGATCCGATTGAGGAAAGAAAAGTTTGCCGAAGACCAGCCCTGTCACTTGGCCGTAGAGCAGAAAATCGTACCATTCGATTGTCGTGCCGACCGTGCTGGCAACCAGCGCACGGCGCAACTGCCTGCCGTGCTCCTCCTGCGACAACTTGCTGATTGGATTGTCGATCGTCGTCATGGCAGGCCCTCCCGATAATCGTTCGTCCCCGATGTTCGGGGTTTTCTTGCGCCGCCCACAATAGATCCTAAGGCTCGGGTCGCCAACCCCCGTGCGATTCAGGCAACTGGCGAAAATATGATTCGTTACTCAAGCCAACTCCTAGCGCGGCTCCGTCACACGAGATATCAAAAGGCGCGCACTCGCCGCCATGCAGGTTGATGGCGACGCCGAGCCACGCAGCAAAAAAAGGCACGCGCTACCGCTACTATGTCTCCCGCCCGCTGATCACCAAGGATCAGACCCAGAAATACAAGGGGTCGGCGAGCCCGTGATCCTCCTCCTGGGCCGAGTTCGCCGCTGACTCGACGCCGGAGCAAGCCGGATTCAAACTCGGGGTCCCACTTGCGCCGGTGTCGCTGTGAAGCGCAGGAATAGGGGCCGGAGTCCGATAAGGGCCATTCTTGGCGGCGATTTCGTGGACCGCTTTAAGCAGAGCCGCCATGGCGACACTGCGGAGTCCTGGGTCCGAACGGGCCGCAACAAACCCGTCACGCCGCCCTAGCTCGAACAGGCGATCGGCCCCGAGGTGTTAGAACTTTGTCGAATCATGACGAAAACGGAAAAATTCAGGACCGAGCGCCTTGTGGCGCGGCCATGGAAGAGGAGGGTTCCGATGAATCCGGCGGAAAAACTGGCTTCACGATCTCCTTTATTCGAGGTATGGGCTCCTCCGCATGAGGAATATCAGCATATCGAAGCTCGACAGGCCGCGGGTCTTGCTGGTCGAAGACGAGGCGGCTTTCGCCGCCATGCTGAGTTATAATCTTGAGACGCAGGGTTTTCTCGTCGACCACGTTACGGGCGGGCAAGAGGCATTGAGCCGTAGCGCGCGGTTCCGGCCGCATATCGTACTGCTGGCCTGGACCTTGCTTGGAATGTGCGGAATCGAGGTATGCCGTCGATTACGCAGTCAGCCGGAAACCAAAGATGTGGGTGTGATTATGGTGACCGATCGCGCCGGCGATCAGAATGCCGTTCGCGGTCTCGATGCCGGTGCGGACGATTACATGGTCAAGCCATTGAGCATCACCGAGCTGCTTGCCCGCATCTGGGCCCTCCTTCGGAGAACACGGGCTCATCCCGAGAGGAAATGCCTACAGTTGGGAGAGATAGTCATCGATTTGGCCGCCTTTCGCGTAACGCGCAATGGTCGGAACATCCACCTCGGCCCGACGGAATATCGGCTCCTTAAGTTCCTGATGGAACACCCGGACTGCACCCTTTCGCGCGAGGAGATCATCGATGAGATCTGGGGCGCGGGCGCCGCC
>DATBDG010000237.1:0-9362 GCA_036270055.1 Chthoniobacterales bacterium | reverse complement strand
AGATCCGCCAGGGAGTAGGTCAGGCCGGTTGGCGCCGTGATCTTGACGCCGTCCGTCCCCCAGATCGCGTTCCCGTCGGAATCGAATTTCTGGAAAATGAGATCGCTGTTGTCGATAAAGCCGACGACGATAAATCCGTCGGAAGTCGCGGCGATTTTCGGATTCCCTCTAAAGTCGCTGCCGGTGCCAAGTTGACGGCCGCCTCGACCCCAGAGCCGCTCGCCCCGCGGGCTCACTTTCATCGCCGTAACCACCGTGTCGGACCCAAAACGATCGTCGAGGAAGGCGAGGAGGGCGTTGCCATCCGCATCGACGTCCAGGCCGTAGTCTTGGGTCGAGCTCATCCCAAGATCGGCGATCCGAACACCTTTGCCGCGAAACTGCGGCACGCCGCGCTCGCTCAGCCGTTGCAGAAAGACATCGTAACCAAAGGGCGGGTGCCCATTCGGGTCGTTGTCGAACCAGCTGATGTAGGCACCGCCGTTGGCCGTGGGATAGATCTTTGGCTGCACCTGATCGCCGGGCCGCAGCGCGACCCCAAGATTTGTCATCGGATCGGAGCTCCATTGCGCGAAGGCGGCGGAGGTGGCGAGAAGAGAGGTGAACGTGAGTGAGAAGAGCGTGGTTTTCATGATTCGGAAGAACCAGGCTATCAAGCGGATCTGGAGTGACCAGAAAAGAATTCGAAAGCTCTTTTGGCCTAACGAACACGTCTGATTGATTTTCGATCGTTAGGCGGAAAGTGGCGAGCTTGCGTCCCGGGAAGGCGACCTCTATTCTCCGCCCATGAGCAGCGGCGACTTCGTTTCCACCATCCAGGGCGGTTATTCCTTCAAAGGCGACGCTCTCCTCCTCGGTGCCGCCACACGCGATGGCAAAGTTTTCGCCGAAGCGCCCATCCGCCTTCCCTTGCGCACCATGAATCGCCATGGCCTCATCTCCGGGGCCACCGGCACCGGCAAAACCAAGACGCTTCAGATGATCGCCGAGCAGCTCTCCGAGGCCGGGGTGCCGACTCTGCTCATGGATATGAAGGGCGATCTCAGTGGCCTCGCCGTCCCCGGCACCCCGGCTCCCGCCATCACGGAACGGCACGCGAAGATCGGCTCGGAATGGTCGCCCTCAGCTTATCCGGTCGAATTTCTCACCCTCTCCAACGAACCAGGCGCCCGCCTCCGGGCCACGGTGCTCGAATTCGGCCCGCTCCTTTTTTCCCGCATGCTCGGGCTCAACCAAACGCAATCGAGCCTTGTCGCGCTCGTCTACAAATTCTGCGATGACAAACATCTGCCTCTCCTGGACCTGAAGGACTTCAAAAAGGTCCTCGAATACATCGCCGGCGAAGCGAAGTCCAACGTCACTGCCGAATATGGTCTCGTCCCGACCACTTCGAGCGCCCTCATCCTGCGCAAGCTGATCGAGCTCGAGCAACAGGGCGCGGAAGAATTCTTCGGCGAACCTTCGTTTGAAATGTCCGACCTGATGCGGGTCGTCGACGGCTTCGGCGCGATCTCCATCCTGCGTCTGACCGACATGCAAAATCGCCCGAAGCTTTTCTCCTCCTTCATGCTCCAGATGCTGGCCGAGCTTTACGCCACCCTCCCGGAAGTGGGCGACATGGAGAAACCGAAGCTCGTCCTCTTCATCGACGAAGCGCATCTCATTTTCGACGACGCCGAAAAATCGCTCCTCGATCAAATCGAGACGGTGATCAAACTCATTCGTTCCAAAGGCGTCGGGATTTTCTTCTGCACCCAGTTGCCGACGGATATTCCCGACGACGTCCTCGGGCAGCTGGGGATGAAAGTGCAGCATGCCCTGCGCGCTTTCACCGCCCGGGATCGCACCGCGATCAAATCGGTGGCGCAGAATTATCCCGAGACCCAGTTCTATAAAACCGAACAGCTCCTGACGGACCTCGGAATTGGCGAAGCGCTCGTTACCGTCCTCGACGAACGCGGCATCCCGACCCCCCTCGCCGCCACCGTGCTCTGCGCGCCGCGTTCCCGGATGGGTCCGCTCACGGATAACGAATTGCATGTGATCGTAAATCGCTCCGAGATCGCGCAGAAATACAACACCACCCTCGACCGGCAGAGCGCCTACGAAATTCTTGGCGGCAAAATCGCGACCGCTGCATCTCCGGAGCAGACGCAACGCGTTGCTGGTTCGGCGCGCCGGACTTTCACTCCCGGCGCTCCAGGCAGCCCCGAGCTTGCGCGCGCGCTCGGCACCGACGACGAACCGGCCTCGCAAGTCGCGACCGAAGCGCCTTATGGGCGCCCGGCCGCCGCGTCCTCGGCGTCGCCCCAGCCTAACATTCTTGGCGAGATCTTCGGGAGCAGCGTCGCGCGCAGTGTCATTCGCAGTGTGGCGGTCAACGTGACCGGCACCCTGACCCGTTCACTCCTCGGCGCGATGGGGGTGCGCGGCCGGCGTCGTTAGGCAAATTATTTCAGGGCGTGCGACGCTAAGTCCTCGAGCGAGACAAACTCGAGGGCTGAAGAATGCGTCGCTTCGAGATCGACCGGCGGCGCCACGCCGCGTTCCAACGCCTGTTTCCACCGCGAGACGCAGATGCACCAGCGATCGCCCGGCTCCAGGCCCTTGAAGCCCATCTGCGGATGCGGTGTGACGAGGTCGTTCCCCATCAGCACCGAGTAATCGAGAAAGTCGCGCGTCATCTCCGCGCAAACCGTGTGCAGCCCGACGTCCTCCGGACCGGTCCGGCAATAACCGTCGCGGTAAAATCCCGTTACCGGGTCGTGACAACAGGCCCGAAGCTCCGTCCCAAGAACGTTGGTCGGCATGGCGCCACGGTACTCGCCGCCGGCGGATTTTCATGCGAAGTCGCAGGGGTGACTGAGTCCTCGACATTCGTCATCGCCTGGTGGCTTCTTCCGGCGGAGCCGGCCCGGGCTTATTTCCAGGAAATAATCGAGCGCCTGGCGGCGAAATACGATGGCCCGGCCTTCGAACCGCACCTCACCCTGGCGGTCGGTCCCGATCGGAGGGACAAAGCGGAAAGAACCCTCGCCGGACTAACGACCGGCTCGATCGGACTTCGCTTTATCGGCCTCTCCTTCTCCCCCAGGTTTATCCGGACGTTCTTCGTTCGCTTCGCGCCCAGCGCCGCGCTGCTCCATCTGCGTGATTCGTTAGGCATGATGGCGACGGAACCGTTCGATCCCCATCTCAGCCTGCTCTACCAGAAGTTGCCGGGTGCGGAACAAAAACGTCTCGCAGTCGAGATCCAACTTCCCTTCCGCACCGTCACCTTTGATTGCGTCGCCGCCACCCGTTGCCGCCTTCCCGTTACCACTGCCGCCGACGTCAACGCCTGGGAAACCATCACCTCGCGCCGGCTCGGCCGGTAGCATTCATGGGATTTGTCGGGGTTTCCAAACTGGACAAGCGGAAGCTCGTCCCTACGGAGCGACGAGGCACGGGCGGAAGGAATTCCGGAGGAAGCCCGGCCAGGCTTTTCGCCTATTTGGGCTCGATATCCGAGCGCATTCGCCGGCCGAGGCCCCGGTGAGCGTGCTGGCGGAACTTCTGGCCGTTTTGAGAAAAAGGCATCCCGGGAGCTTGCGATGTGCGTAAGGCAATTTGAGCCGCCAGAATGCCTCGCGCGGACAAGAGGAATAAAACGCCTTCCTGGAACGTCTTATCCCGGGTGAATTCGAGGATTTTTGCGCCAGCAAAAAATGGTGCTCGACAAGCGGAAAAGAAATGAACAACAAACATCCGGACGCTGTCTTTATTGCGATATTTAACCTTGTTAAGTAGTTCGTTCGATGCTACAACACGCATTCTCCAAATGCCGGAAGTCCGAGAAGCCCGGCCATTTGTGCCTTTGCGTCCCAACTTTCGACCCAATTCATGAGAACTTATATGGCCGCTGAAGATAGCGACACTGGAATAAAAATTTATCTGCGCGAGATCGGGCAAATCCCCCTTCTCACCCCGCAGCAGGAGATCGAGCTGGCCGCCAAAATCAAAAAAGGCGACAAGGAAGCTCGTGCCCTGATGATTCGCTCCAACCTGCGTCTCGTCGTCAAAATTGCGCACGATTACGCCAATCTTGGTCTGCCGCTGCTCGATCTCGTGTCGGAGGGCAACATCGGCCTGATGAAGGCCGTGGAGCGTTTCGATCCCGCCAAGGGCGGCAAGCTCAGCACTTACGCCGCCTGGTGGATCAAGCAGTCGATCAAGCGGGCGCTGGCCAACCAGTCGAAGACGATCCGCCTGCCCGTGCACCTCGTCGACAAAATCTCCAAGATGCGGCGCGTCTCGCTCCAGATGAGCGAAGAGCTGGGCCGCGAACCGACCGACGACGAACTTGGCGAAGAGATCGGCATTGCGGCGGGCAAAGTCTCGCAGCTCAAGACCGTTTCGATTCGTCCGGCTTCGCTCGACGCGCCGATCAGCGACGATGACTCGACCGAGTTCGGCGAGATCGTGGGTGACGAAGAAGCGCAGACGCCGTTCGAGCTTTTACGCGACAAAAATCTGCGCAACGAAGTAGGCGGCTTGCTCGACGTGCTCGACGATCGCGAACGTAAGATCATCTTCTCCCGTTTCGGGCTCGACGGCGGCAAGCCGAAGACGCTCGAAGAGGTGGGCAAAAAATTCGGCGTGACGCGCGAGCGCATTCGGCAGTTGCAGAACATCGCGCTCTCGAAATTGCGCCGAGCTCTGAGCAAGAAAGAGCGCCCGGTCGACGTCGAGCTGACGGCGGAAGTCTAAGAGGCCGCTTCAGCCTAACAAATTGCAAGCGCGCGGGTGGAAACATCCGCGCGCTTTTTTTGTGCGCCCTCCGCGCCAGAACCTGGAGGCGCGGAAGCGCGTCCACGTTACGCGAGCCGATTCCATTCCACCCCGAAAACCCGTTCCTTCGGCTCGTATTCGTCGATCAAGGGCTGGTAGCGCGCGATCAGGTGCCTGACGAGATCGACCTCGAACAAGTTCGTCGTGTTGCTCATGGCCGATTCATGGTGGCGATAAAGACAAAGAATGTTCGGCACCAGGGTGGCGTTGAGGTGGGCGGCCGCTATGCGCAGCCAAAGCTCGTAATCCTCCCAGCCGAACCATCCCACCTTGTAGAGATCGTTGTCGTAGCCCCCGAGTGCACTCAGTTGCCTCCGATCGAAAAGCGCCATGGCATCGATGTAGGGATGTTCGACCAGCATCCGCGGATCCCAATCGAAATACGAGAGCAGCCCCTGGCGATTGTCGGGCGGCCCTCGAAACCGGGCCAGAATGGAGAAAGCCGCGGCTGACGAAGTGCGGATGATGGCGGCGTAAAGTTCCTCCAGCGCGCGGGGGAAAATCAGATTGTCCGCATCCATGATGAAGACGTAGGGCGCCCGCGCCAGATGAAGCCCGACATTGCGCGCATCGGCCAGGCCGGTGTTGAACTGCTTGGCGATCAACCTGACCGGAAGGGCGGAGGCGCGTTGCGCTTCTTCGGCGCGGGCCAGCGAGCTGTCGGTCGACGCATCATTCACGATCAGGATTTCGATTCCGCCCGGGATCGTTTTCGTTTCCGCTTCCTCGACGCTGCGGATGCAACCTGCGATGTAACGCTCGTAGTTGTATAGGGTGATGATAATCGAAATCGCTGGATCGCTCCCTTTCGTGAGGGGCGGATTGTCGCTCACCGTCCAGGCTTCACCGCCGGCCTGCCGGAGCTTTTCCTGCGCGGCATAACGTTGCGCGTAGCCGCTCCGGCGCTCCTCAATCGTGGCGATGGTCCGCGCTTCCTCCTCTTTTGATTTGGTTTCTTCCTCCGCCGGGGGCCCGGCGTCGCTCGGTTGGGGCGTGGAGAAATTGCTCAAATCCTCGCAAAACGCTTCCCAAAGCAGGCGGGGAGTGCTGCGCCGGCCGATCCGCTCCTCGACCCAGCCGATCGATGCTTCCCCAAACTCACCGGCCCCATTTCCACCTAACGACTGGGGCGCCCCGCTCGCCAGTTCGCGCAGGAAAGCGGCGCAATGCTGCGCCTGTCGCAGATGTTGCCGCACAAACTGCTGCCCGGCGCGCGCGATCGCTTCCCGCTCTTCAGCATGTTGGAGGTAATACTCGCATGCCCGGACCAGTTCCGCGGTCTCGACCATGACGAAATGCTTGCCGGGGACGAGGGGAGCAAATCCCTGGCAGGGTTCGGTGATGATGCAACAACCGTTGGCCAGGCCGACCAGCATGCGGTGCCACTCGAAGTAGCGCAGTTCCGAGTAATGCAGGTTGAGCAAGATCTTCGACTCCTGGAGAATCACATTCCGTCGCTCCACCGGGAGATAACTTTTGGTCGTCTCGGTCTTGGCAAAACCGAGCGGAACGAGGCGAAGATGACAATTCCGAGCTGCAAAAAAATCGGCCTGTTCGGCCAGAAATTTTTCCCGGCGCTCGGTCAGGGAAGCGAGCAGGCAGATGTCAATTTTCCGCTCGACGTCAGGCGCAACCCCGGTTGCGGCCAGGATCGGATGATAACCGAGAGGAAGATGAAAACAGCGCAGGCCGCGCGCCCGATAGCCGATTACGCCTAACGAATTGATGTCGAGCATGGCATGGGCGTAAGGGGCGACGGCGAGGTTGCTGTGGAACCAGTCGCTGTCCGGCTGCTCCGTTCCGAGGAGGTAAAGCTGGCGCGTGATCAGCTGGATGCGCGACCAATGTAACGCGGGAGTGAGGAAAAGGTTGTAGAACTCATGCGGGGTGACGACGATCTGGATCGTGTCCGGCGGCGTTTCTTCGGCCGGAAAGCGGTCGACGAACAGCTCGGCCGTGATTCCCGCCTCGCGGAAGCCGGCGCAGACCAGTTCGCCGATTTCGCGGATGAAAAGGTTCGATTTTGAAGTGACGAACAGGTGCACGGTGGTAACCGCGACCGGCGCGGACACCGGCGCCGTCGGCAATCCGGCGTCGGCAATTCCGCGTTCGATCTCCGCCTGTTCGCCTGGCTCGAGGGAGAGTTTGGGCTGCGCAATGGAAAAGCGTTCCCGCAATTTGGTGCGCAGGACACGCTCCAGGGTGGGAAACCCGCTCCGCCTCATGAAATCGAGCGAGAATGTGGTCACCTCGGTCTCAAATAATTTGCGCCAGACCTTGTCGTGATCGCGCACTTCGAGGCGGAGCGTGAACGGCCCGAGGGGCAGGGGCTCGATCTCGAGCAGAAACCCGCTCGTTGCCGCCTCGGGCAAATGCGGGTAGGCGGCGCCGATGGCCGGTCGTTCCCGTTTCCGGCGGCCCTTGTAGGTGCGGGCGCGCCGGCCGCGTGGCTCAACGATGGCACGCAGACCGTGGATAGGCTGGCTGTTGCGGTGAAGCAGCCAGCCGGTGAGCGCGAGCCGGTTGGTAAAGATGCGAGGCTCCGGCAGGACGTCGAGATGAAAGAGATAATCGCGCGAAAAGTCGCCTTCCGCGGCGGGCGAGATGGGCCGGGCGGTTTTCACGGCTGGGCCCACGGGTTCGTCAGGCGAGGCGGAAAGGCGAGGGTAAAATCGGCGTAGGCGAGAGAAAGGTTCGGATTGTAAAAGGGATCCTGGCGCAGCGTGTCGGCCCAGGTGTCGCGCATGTATTTTATCTCCGTCTCGAAGCGCTGATTCTTATCCACTGTGTCCTCGAAACCGCGGCTGGCCGATTCGGAATGATAGAACTCGGCGTAGGGCGTGTAGATGATGTGATAACCGCGCTGCCGGAGGCGCAGACAAAAATCGACGTCGTTGAAGGCGACCGCGAGATGTTCTTCCTCGAATCCGCCCACCTCCAGGAAGGCTTTTCGCCTAACGAGCATGCAAGCCGCGGTCACGGCGGAGAATTCCTGGACCAGAATCGCTCGCGAAAAATAGCCTGTATTCGTCCGGGGCAGACCCTTGTGCGCGTGTCCGGCGACGCCACCGCCGCCGAGAACGACACCGGCGTGTTGAATATGACCATCCGGGTAAAGCAGGCGCGCGCCGACCGCGCCCACCGTCGACGGCAAAGCCTGGCTGAGCATCTCCTCGAGCCAATCCGGGGTGATGACAGTGAGATCGTTGTTGAGCAGTGCAACAAACTCCGAATCGGCCTGGGCGACGCCAAAGTTATTGAGACGGCTGAAATTAAATTTGCCCGGGCAGCGCAGGATTCGGACTCGGGGGACGGCCGCAATTTGGTCGAAGAAAGCAAGCGACTTCGGGTCGCGCGAATCGTTGTCGATCAAGATCAGGTCGAAATTCGGGTAGGTCGTTTTTTCGAGAATACTTTCGACGCACGGCCGCAAGAGATCGAGCAGATCGCGCGTCGGAATGATGATCGAGACACGCGGCTTGTCGTTAGGCAACAGATAACGGATACGGCGCGAATCTTCCTTCCCGGAACTGGTTACTTCGGCCCTAACCTGGCAGCGGGCGAGGTGCTCTTCGACCGCTTTGATCGCAACCGCGCTCGCCTGCGGCTTGGCGTTGAGATTGAGGGCCGCGCTTTTTTCGGCCATCCGCCAGTGATACAGCAATCGCGGGATATGGCGTATCTGCTGGGGCTCCACTTGCTCGGCGCAACGCAAGACGAGATCGTAATCCTGCGAGCCTTCGAAGCCGGCCCGGAAGCGGAGACGCTTGATCAAGTCCGTCTTGAAAACTCCCAGGTGCGAGAAGTAATTCTGGGCGAGAAAGAGCTGTGGATTCCAATCCGGCTTAAAATGCGCATTGCTCCGGGTGCCGTCAGGATTCAATTTGTCTTCGTCCGTGTAAAGCAACTGCGTCTCGGGATATTGATTGATCTCAAGGGCGACGAAATAAAGCGAAGTGGGCACCAACTCGTCATCATGATCGAGCAGCGCGACGAACTCGCCGGTAGCAAGATCGAGGGCACTGTTTGACGCAACTGAGATTCCGACGTTCGTCGGGCCGAACCTGACCTTGATTCGGGGATCCGTCTGCGCAGAGCGCGCCAGCAGCCGCCGGACGTACGGGGCGGTGGAAGCGTCGTCAAAAGTACAAAGCTCCCAGTACGGGTAGAGCTGTGCGCGCACCGAGTCGAGCGCCTTCTGCAAGTCGTCCCGGGCCGGGTTGTAAACTGGCATTATAATCGAAATCAGCGGCCGCCGCGCGAACCGCGCAATGTGCCGCGTGATATCATTCCGGTCGGCTCGGCTCAAAGTGTCATAGCGTTTGATCCACGTCCGGTAATCGCCCAATTTCCACAACTGCATGTCGGCGAGTGGCCGCAAATTGATCAGCGGCGCGGCGATTCTTTTGCAGAAGACCGGCTGCCAATCGGTTTCCGGATGCTGCACTTCAATCACGAGATCGGCGCTCCCGCGAGGTGCCGCGACATAGATCTCGAAGCCGCTCTTGAACGTTCCCGGGCGCCCGTCGTGC
>DATBDG010000236.1:0-19963 GCA_036270055.1 Chthoniobacterales bacterium | reverse complement strand
GGTTGAGCGGCGCGCCCGCCTAACGGCCCCGCGCCGCCTTTAGGGTGGCCGCCATTTGGTAGGGCGAGGCTCCGTCGAGCCGGAGGGAGGATGTCGCTTCAGTTGCCCCGTGCCCTCTCCAGCTCGACGGCGTCTCGCCCTACCAAAAAGAGCGTGCCACCACTGGCAACGACCGCCACTCTCGCGTTTCGCACAGCGAAGCGGCCACACGACCCTTATTCGTGCCGCTGCTTTTCGACCAGCGCCTTGAGCTGGCGCTCCATCGCTTTGAAAGCGTCGTTGATCACTTTGCTCAACGGCTCGTGCATCTCGTGCACTGATTGCCTTTCATCCGCCACCAGCTCGTGCCCGGGCGGGACCGTGACATCGATCCGCACCCGGAAGGGGTTGCCGGAATCCTGCGCCTGATTCGGTTGCTCGACCACGATGTCGCAGCGGCTGATGTGATCGCAAAAGCGGTCGAGACGCGCGGCCTTGTTGCGAACGAGTTCGTCGAGCTGATCCGATTTCTCGACCCCACGATACGAGATTCCGACGGGTAATTGCATCCCGAACTATACCGCAACAATCAGAGCGGCTGAAGCGAGCGGAAGTGCGCCGCCAGTTTCGTCGGCTCAATCTTGACCAGGTCGGACTTCACGTGCTCGACGACTCGGTTGCGGATCGAGGCCGGCAGCAAATCGCTCACGCTGCCATGAATCGAGGAGGGCGCGGCGAAGGACCAGCCCTGCGCCTTTTCGCGCCTGACGACCTCGGCGATGTGATCGGCCAGTTGCTTGCAAATCCGGCGGTCGTTCTCGGTTTCGAGCGCGGTCCGTTCCGCGATCGCGTTGGCGTGGCGACCATTGCCATCGCTGACCGGGAAACGCCCCGCCTGATCGGTCAGCTTCGCGTCGTAGCGTCCGTGGGCGTCGGTGATGTCGAAGGCCTGCACCAGTTGCAGGCTGGCTCCGCGAGTCGGGGTCTCGTTGACCCGGTATGCTTTGATTCCGCCGCGGTCGGCGACAACGATGAGTGATGTCGGTGTCATGAGATCAACATAAAGAAAATCGCATCCCGCGCACCTTTTCCGCTTATTCTTTGGCCGGGGCCGGTGCGGATTCGGCGGCCGGTTTGGCTGCTTCTTCGGCGGGCTTTTCCTTCTCCACCTCGCCATTGTGCGGCGCCTCAAACTGGCGCTTCTTCCAGGATTCATGGCGCGCCTGCGCGGTCGAGCCGGTCACAAGCTTGAGCAACATGGTGGCGCGGCCTTTGATCTCCGCTTCGTCGCCGGACGGATAGTCGCGCGGTTCCTTGCAAAACCCGTCGGCTGAGGCGGTGTCGAGCAGGAGCTGCCATTTCACATCGCGCTGGCCGGGGAGCACGAACTGGAGCGATTCGTGATGCGCGTTGATCAAAAGAAGAAAGGTGCTATCGCGGATCGGCTCGCCCTCAAAACTCTGGACATCGATCGTGTCGCCGCTCAGCAGGACCCCGAGACAACGAACGAAAGGCGAATTCCATTCCTCGTCGCTCATCTCGTTGCCGCCGGGATTGAACCACATCACATCGCGAATCTCCGAGCCGCGAATCCGGCGGCCCTGGAAAAATTTCGGTCGCCGAAACACGGGATGCTCGCGCCGGAGCCGGATGAGCCTCTTTGTGAATTCGAGGAGCGCCTTCTGCTCGTCGTCGTGGTTCCAGTTCAGCCAGCTGATCTCATTATCCTGGCAATAGGCGTTGTTGTTCCCCTGCTGGGTGCGGGCCCATTCGTCGCCCGCCGTCAACATGGGCACGCCTTGGGAAAGGAAGAGGGTGGTGAGAAAATTGCGGCGTTGTTGGCGGCGCAGTTGGTTGATTTGGGGGTCATCGGTCGGCCCTTCGGCGCCGTGATTCCAGGAATGATTATTGTTGTCGCCGTCGCGATTATCTTCGCCGTTGGCTTCGTTGTGTTTCTCGTTGTAGCTCACGAGATCGTTGAGGGTGAAACCGTCGTGCGCCGTGATGAAGTTGATGCTGGCGTACGGGCGGCGGCCACTGTGCTGATAGAGATCGGGGCTTCCCGTCAGGCGATAAGCCAGCTCACCGGTCTTGCCTTCGTCGCCTTTCCAAAAGCTCCGCACCGAGTCGCGATACTTCCCGTTCCATTCCGCCCAAAGAACCGGGAAATTCCCCACCTGATAACCGCCTTCACCCACGTCCCACGGTTCGGCGATCAGTTTCACCTGCGAAATCACCGGATCCTGGTGAATGATTTCGAAGAACGCGTGGAGCTTGTTCACCCCGTTCGCGTCCCGCGCCAGAGTCGAAGCGAGATCGAAGCGGAACCCGTCGACATGCATGTCGTTGACCCAGTAGCGCAGGCTGTCCATCACGAGCTGCAGGGTGCGCGGGTGGAGGAGATTGAAAGTGTTGCCCGTGCCGGTGAAGTCCTTGTAGAAGCGCGGGTCCTCCGGCATCAGGCGGTAGTATGCCTGGTTATCGATCCCGCGAAAACTGAGCGTGGGGCCGAGGTGGTTGCCTTCTGCGGTGTGATTGTAGACCACGTCAAGAATGACCTCGAGCCCTGCGGCGTGCAGACTGCGCACCATGGTTTTGAATTCCGTCACCTGACCGCCGAGCGCGCCGCTCGCGGAATACTTCGAGTCCGGGGCGAAGAAACCGATCGTGTTATAGCCCCAGTAATTTTTCAGGTCGCGATCGATGAGCGCCTTATCGTTGACGTGATGGTGCACCGGCAAGAGCTCGATCGCGGTGATGCCGAGATCTTTTAAGTACGCGATCGAAGCGTCGCTTCCGAGTCCGGCGTAGGTGCCGCGCAGCTCCTCCGGAACTTTTTCGTTCAGCTTCGTGAAACCCTTCGTGTGCAGCTCGTATATCACCGAGCTGTGGAGTGGGATGCGCGGCGCGCGATCGTCGCCCCAGTCAAACGCGTTATCGATCACGACCGCCTTCGGCATGCCCCAGGCGTCGTCTCGGAAATCCCGCGTCAGATCTTCCGATGAACCGCCCACGACGTAGCCAAACATTTCGTCCGCCCAGTTGATCCGGCCCGAGATCGCCTTGGCGTACGGGTCGATGAGGAGCTTGGAACTATTGAAGCGCTGACCGCGTTCCGGATCGTAGGGACCGAAAACCCGGAAACCATAGAGCTGACCCGGTCGCACGTCGGGCAGGAAAATGTGCCAGACTTGGTCGGTATGTTCCGTCATCGGGATCCGGATATTTTCCTGGCGAGCATCGTGCGAATCGAAGAGGCAAAGATCGACCGAGGCGGCGCTCTCGGAAAAGAGGGCAAAATTGACGCCATTGCCGAGCCAGGTGGCGCCGAGAGGATAGGGATAACCGAGCCAAACTTTAACCGGAGTCATAAACGCGAGCGTGTTTATCCCATTCGCAACCGGCCTCGGCAAGGGCCGGATCGATTCACTACCACGAGCGAGAAGGAGACTAAGGGGAGCGCGGAGGGGAACGGTCCAGAGTTCCCGTGGGCACGCGCCGATTGAAACACCGGTCGCTCCCGGGGGACCGGTGGCGCGGCTTATCTCTTTCCCTTGATCTCGAGCTTGCGGTAGAGCGTGGCCATGCTGATGCCCAGCACGCTGGCCGCTTTCTCGCGGGCGCCTTTGAAATTCGCGAGCGTCGCTTCGATGTATTCGCGCTCCTGTTCCTGGATGAATTCATCGAGCGATTTGCCGACTGGCATCGCCGCGCGCGCCTTTTTCGCCGCTTCCTCGTTGGCATGCTCGACGATTTGCGGCGGGAGATCGTTAGGCATGATGAGATCGTTTTCGCAGAGGGCACAGGCCCGCTCGATCGCGTTCTCCAGCTCGCGCACATTGCCGGGGTAGTCGTAGCGGGAAAGAAGGTCGACCGCCTTGGGATCGATTTTCTTTGGCTCGCCCCCCGTCTGGCTCGCCTGTTTTTGCAGGAAATGGTTCACGAGCAGAGGCACGTCCTCGAGCCGCTCGCGCAACGGCGGGATTTCGACCGGGATGACCGCCAGCCGGTAGTAAAGATCTTCCCGGAAAGAGCCCTCGCGGATTTTCGGCTGGAGCGCCTCGTTCGTCGCGCCGACCACGCGGACGTTGACCGGCACGCTCTTGTTGTCGCCGACCCGGCGCACTTCGCGCTCCTGCAGGACGCGGAGGAGTTTGGTTTGGAGCGAAGTCGCCATCGAGTTCACTTCATCGAGAAAAATCGTGCCGAGATTGGCTTCCTCAAAGAGCCCGCGCTTGTCCGCCACCGCGCCGGTGAAGGCGCCCTTCTTGTGGCCGAACAACTCCGACTCAAGCAGGTTCTCCGGCAGGGCGCTGCAGTTGATCGCGACGAAAGGATGATGCTGCCGGTTGCTGTTGAAATGCAGTCCGCGCGCGACCAGCTCCTTGCCGGTGCCGCTTTCGCCCTGGATCAGGACCGTGCTGTCGGTGTCGGCGACCTTGTTGATCAGGTTGTAGACGATCTGCATTTTGCGGCTCGAGCCGATGATGTTGTCGAACTTGTATTTGTTCTTGAGCTCCTTGCGCAGGTAGGTGTTTTCCTGCCGTGCACTTTGGAACTCGAGCGCGCGTTGCACCGTCATTTGCAGCTCGTCGATCTTGAACGGCTTGGGCACGTAGCCGTGCGCCCCCATCTTCATCGCCTCAATCGCGGTATCGACCGAGGCGTAGGCGGTGATGAGGATGACGAGCGTCTGCTTATGATTTTCCTTTACGTGGCGCAGAACGTCGAACCCGCTCATCGTCTCCATCTTTACGTCGGTGATGACGATCTCGGGCTCGATCGCTTCCATTTGCTCGACCGCCTTGGCGGCGGAACTGAAGGGGAACACTTGGTGCCCTTTCTCGCGGCACAGCGTCACAATCACTTCCACCATCGCCGGCTCGTCGTCTATGATGATGATTTTGGCCATATTCGCAGGGCGGAGATTATTTCAGGAATGAGAAAAGGAAAGACAAATATGAGAATCCGCCCCTAGGCCGCCCCGCCGTAGGCGACGCCTCCCAGCATCATCCAAGGCACTTCTTCCTCCCAGGCGAGAATTTTCTCGAAGAGATCGGCCGAGGGATTCTCGATTGGCAACGCGATCAGATCCGCCTGAAAGCCGGCGCGCATTTTGCCGAGCGCGTGTTCCTGATGTAGAGCGCGGGCGCCGTTCACTGTCGCCATCTGCAAAAGCCGCTCGGGAGCGAGCCAGGGATGCGCGTCGCGCAAAGTTTGCATTTCTGCGAAAAGGCTGAGCGAGAAATTGCTCGCGAGACTATCTGTCCCAAGGCAGACGTTGAATCCGAGATCGAGCAGCCGGCGCAGTTCAAACGGCCGATGTTTGAAGTAACGTCCGCTCCGCGGGCAATGCGCGATGTGGAAACGCGGCCCCCGCTCGAGGCGCGTAAAGTCCTCTTCCTCGAGTTCGTTCAGGTGCACGACGATCCAGCGCTCATCGAGCTGGGCGCGATCGAGCATGGCCGTGAGCGGTGTTCTTCGGCCGCAGTCTTCCATCGGACGTCCGAGTATTTTCAGCAGGTCGAATAGCGGCCCAGACCCATCGCGAAACATTTCCATCTCCTCCTGCGACTCAGCGATGTGCGCCGTCAGCAGCATTCCACGCTGCCGGGCGGTCTCCGCCGCCAGTCGCGATAATTTCGGCGAAGCGGTGTAGGGCGCGTGTGGGCTGAGCCCGAAGCCGCCCGGCCAGGATTCCTTGTTTTGAAAAGCCGCCAGGGCCTGCTCGATCATCTCCTTAGCCGAGACGCGGGGTTGGACGTCGATCAATTCGGCGAACCACCAGGTCCGGATCGGCGGCGGCGCTATTTGGTTCAGGAGCGCCGGCATCGACTCGATGTTTACGATCGTGGTTGTGCCCCAGCGTTTCGCTTCCGCGAAGCCGCGCGCAATCGATTGGAGATAATCCTCGTCGCTCAGCTCGCGGCGCAGACCATTGATCTGGCGGATCCAGTCGGCAAATGAACGCTGCGGCGCGATCAGGCCGCGCAGGGAAGTGAAATCGAGATGGCAATGGGCGTTGATCAAGCCCGGCAGGAGGACTATCTCGCCGAGGTCGATCACCTCGCCGCCATCCTTTTGCACCTCCTTGAAGCTCCCGACGGTCGAAATCCGAACGCCGGCGATCGCGACCGCGCCGTCCTGGATCGGCGGGCCGTCCATCGTGACGACCGTTTTGGCCCGGTAAATTAGCGGCTCATTCATCCACGCCGGATGACGAACTTTTCTTTACGACCCGGCGCGCTTCGGCCACGAGCAGGTTGCACGCTTCCTGGCAAAGAAGCGGCAGAACGTTTTCCCCGCGCCCGGTCTGGTCGAGCGGAGCTATGAACTTGTCGAGCGGGAGGCGGAGCGACGGCCGCGCGCCGCTTGCGTCGCGCGCCCAGAGAATGGTGCGCAGACATCCCGGCTCGCCGCCCTGCGAGCGGCAGAAACGCCCCACGAGCGCGTCCATTTCTTCATTCGTAATTTTGGCCGCGACCCGATACATGCCGGTCTGCCGGTCGAGGGTTGCGCGGAGCGGAGTTGCCGTCAGGCGATGGGCTTCCCACGCGACGAGGGCCGCCAGCCGGCCGGGATAAAAAAGCTCGAGCGCCTCCTGCAAAGCAGCCAGGTCGGCCAGTTCCAGGCGCCAGCCGTGGCGCAGGTTGGGCGCAGTTTTGAGCGGACGGAAATTTCCCGCGTCATCAAACTTCGCCAGTTCCCCGGCATCGTTAGGCGAAGAAAAACGCTCCAGGTCCTTGCGCCCGCTGTCTTCGTGATGCGAAAGGGCGAAACCGCCCTCGCCTTGCCTGATCTCGATCTGCCCCATGCCCCGCGCGCCCGAGGCGAGCCACTCCGTCAGCACTCCGCTAACGCGCGGCAACATCCTTCGTTTTTTTCGTCGCCCCGTTCTTTTTTGTCCGGCCGTTTTTCTTCGCCGGGCAGAGCCGGCGCGCCATCACGCCCGCGACGTGCTCGAGAAAATCGCGGTCGTCGTCGGTGAAGGCATCGCGCTTGTCGCTCTCGACATCGAGCACCCCGAGGACCTGCCCGTTCGATTCACAGATCATCGGCACCACGATCTCGGAATGCGTCGTCCAAAAGGCCGGCAGCCAGCGCGGGTCTTTCCGCACGTCGCCCACAATCAGCGTCTGGCCGCTCTCCGCGACCGCTCCGCAAAGACCCTGCGTCTTGGGAAAGCGCGGATAAGCTGGTGGCTCATCGCCTGTTCCGGCGACGATGACAAAATCGCCCCGCTCAATCTTGTAAATCCCAATCCAGCGATAATCGCGTTCCCCACGCACCATCTCGGCTGCTTTCTTGAGCGAGTCGGGTTCTCTGGGGGCGGCGAGAATGAAAGCCGCCAGATCCTGCAGGAGTTTGGTCGAGTTTGTTTTCAAAGTCAGGATTCCCCAGAGAACAGTTTACCCAATCGGGCTGAGATCAAGGGCCGCTTCGTCGAAAGCTTCCGCCTGCTCGACGATGATGTCGGCGAATCTTGGCTCCGTCCCGATCGCGCTCGCGTAATATAGGTCGCGTCCATGGAGCCGGTGCGGGTTGCGCCGGAAGACGGTGCGCTGGCTGGCGGCCGCGGTCGGTTCCGCCTCGATCCCGAGCAGCACCGGGATGTCCTGGTAACTGTGCAAACCGTCGGAAATGAAAAACGGCACCACCACCACGTTCGGCGTGTTCGTTAGGCGGGCCCACTCCGAAATCAAGGGCGCTTCCTCCATGTAAGCGTTTTGGACCGAGGCATAGCGCCCGAGGGCCCCGATCTTTTCGACCTCGCGCTTCGCCGCGATCGCGCTCTTGTCGTTGAGCGCGGTGCCGTGACCGACAATGAAAAGGGTCGTTTCCGCTTCCGGGGCCTCGGGCGCGACTTCTTTGGCCCGCCGCAGGAGCAGCTCGGTGACGGCGGGATGGTTCCCGACCGGCGCGCAATATTTCCAGACCTGGCCTCCGAGACGTGTCGTCAGGCGGCCGGTCAATTCCAGCTCCCGCGGTATGACCGTTTGGGTGAAATAACCCTCGCTGATAAAATTTGGCACGACGTAGACCTCGCCGATCTCGGCCCCGTCGAACAAGAGGAGCGCGTCGCGCAGGCTCGCTTCTTCTTTCCAAAAACAGCAGGCGACCTCGCGAAAAATGCCTCGGGCGCGAATCGCGGCGGCTTGAGCGAGGCTCGGCGCGCTCGAATCCGGGTTCACGGTCGAGCCGTGGCCGACGATGAGGAGCGCGCTGGCGGCGGAAGAGGTGGCCATTTCCTTTGTTCCGGTAGTTAACTCGAGCGTTCTGTTTTTGCCATGGGCGTCGCTTGTGCCCCAGCTGACCTTGTGCTCGAGGCGGAGTTCAATTTGCAGATCGCCTCGTTAGGCTAGTCCGAGACATCTTCTTCCTCTTTTGCTTTTTCGCTCTCGTCACCCTCGTTGTAGACCGCGCGCAGAATCCTGCCGATCATTGGTGCCGCCGCCGAGCTGCCGTGCACCTCGCTCCCGACGTCGCCTTCATAAAGCGCGGCGAAGGAATACTGCGGATGATCGGCCGGGACGAACCCGGCAAACCAGGCCGCCGTCCGCTCCTTCTCTTTCGGGCCCCATTGCGCGGTCCCGGTTTTTCCCGCGACGGAGACCTTCTCGAGACTGGCCTGATGCGCGGTGCCGGCGGGCGCGTTGACCGCGTCCACCATCGCGGTGTGCAGTTGTTCCATCACCATCGGGGAAGCGTCGATCGTTTTCTTGGCCCGGACGGAATAGGCGGCGACGATTTCGTTCCCGACGGTTTGCACCTGCTCGACGAGGCGCGTTTGGAAAAGCGTTCCGCCATTGGCGACGATCGCCATGGCCTGCGCCATCTGCAGCGGGGTCGCGAGGACGTCGCCCTGGCCGATCGAGAGGTTGGCGATGTCGCCCCCGAGAATTTTCCGGCCGTGGGTTGCCTTCATGTATTCGTCGTTAGGCAAACGGCCGTCCGCTTCGCCGCGCAACGGAATGCCGCACTTCGCGCCGAACCCGAGCCGGGCCGCCCAATCGAGAATGGGGCCCGCGCCCGTCTGGATCCCGACCTGATAAAACCAGGTGTCGCACGATTCGGTCAGCGCCTGAATGAAATTGAGCGAGCCGCGGTCGCTTTTTTTCCAGTTGTGGAATGTCGTGTTGCCGATGTCCATCGCCGGGACGCACTCGTACTGGTCCTGGGGCGTGATCGTCCCGCTTTGGAAAGCCGCCAGGCCGACCGCCACCTTGAAAGTGGAGCCGGGCGGGTAGGCCGATCGATAGGCGCGGGGCAGGAGCGGAATGTCGGGATCGTCCTGCAGCTCCTTGAACTTCGCTTTCGAGATCGATGGGACAAACAGGTTGGGATCGTAGGTCGGCCAGGAGGCGAGCGCGAGGATGTCGCCATTGTTCGGGTTCATGATCACGATCGCGCCGCGTTTGGCCTTGGCCGCGAGCGCTTTCTCGGCCAGCTCTTGGAGGTGGAGGTCGAGCGTTGTCACGACGTTGTAGCCGGGGACCGGCGGCTCGACGATCCGTTCCGAAGTTTTGCGGCCGTCGCGGTCGAAAGTGACTTTGTATTTGCCGTGCCGGCCGGTCAGCATGCTGTTAAAGGTCAGCTCCAAGCCCTCGCGCCCTTCCGTCTCCGGCCAGAGGACCTGGCCATTTTGAATGATCCCATCCGCATTCCGGCTCGTGCGTCCGGTGTAACCAACGATCTGCCCGGCGAGACTCTTGTTCGGATAGATCCGCGTATAAATCGGTCTGAGGGAAAGCCCGGCCGGCAAATTTTCCTGCAGCTCGGCCAGCTCCGAATCCTTCAAATTCTGCGCAATCTCAAATGGGAGAAAACCCCGATTGTGATAATGGCGGAGAATGGCGCCATCGGGGATATCGAGCGAGCGATCGAGCTTTTTCTCCGCCGCGCGAATGCGCTGATGGGCATAGCCGAGCACCTGAGCATCGGCGAAATCGAGCGGAGTCGGGAAATCGATCGCCAGGTTGTAGCTTAGTTTATTCTGCGCCAGAGGCATGCCGTGCCGGTCGGTGATCTGGCCGCGCGGCGCCGGAATATCCAGGACATATGTGCGCGCCTGTTTCTGCGTTTCCCAGGTCGGCTTGATCGTTTCCTCGAAAGGTGTGGCGGAAGGCGCGACCGGTTCCTGCGCGAACGCGGAGGTGATCGCGAGCGTGGCCAGATAAAAAACGATTTTATTCACTTCGAAAAACTCTTCCTCTTCCGCTCCCGCTTCCTCTGCCTTCGTTTCCTGGAGGGCAGAGGCAGAGAAAGAAATGGTCAGTGCCGCTCCAAAAAGCGATGCACTTCCTCCGCCAACTTCTGGCCTATGCCTTCGGTCGATGCAATTTCTTCCACGCTCGCTTTGCGCAGCCGTTGCACCGAACCGAATTTTCGCAGGAGCAGATTTTTGCGGTTCTGACTCACCCCTGGACAATCGTCGAGAATACTTTCACCGATCCGTTTTTTCATCAGGAGCTGGTGATAGGTGTTGGCGAAACGGTGCGCTTCATCGCGGATCCGCTGGAGCAAACGCAGGGCGCCGGAATCCTCCGGCAACTGCAACGGCATCGCTCGCCCGGGGCGGTAAATCTCTTCAAATTCCTTGGCCAACCCGATGATCGGCAGCTCGTGCAACCCGAGCCGCTGCAATTCGCGACAGGCCGAGGAGAGCTGGCCCTTCCCGCCATCGACGATGATGAGATCCGGCAGCCTAAGGTAGCGCGAGGTCCCAGGTTGCGCGGTTGGGGCGGCAAGCTGGAAGCTTGCGCTATTCTGCTGGCGAGCCAGTGCTTCCGCCGGATTCTCCTGCGAAAATTCCGCCATCTCCGGATTCAGTTCCCGCGCCTGCAAGAGCACCCGCGAATACCGCCGCCTCACGACCTCGGCCATACTCGCGAAATCGTCCTGCCCTTCCACCGTCCGGATGCGGTAGCGTCGATAGTTGTTCTTGTCCGGCACCCCCTCGCGAAACGAGACCATCGAGGCGACGACATGGGTGGTGGAAATATTCGAAATATCGAAGCACTCCATCACGCTCGGCGGGTGCGGCAATTGGAGCGCATCGGCCAGCGCCTGCACGTCGGCCTGGGGATCGATCGTCGTCGGCAGACTGTGCCGGGTGAAACGCCGCATCGGCTTCGTCGTCCGCCGCAAATCCTCCAGCATGTTGCGCAGCTCGGCCGCTTTCTCGAAATCGAGTTTCGCCGCCGCCTTCTGCATCTCTTCCTCGAGTGCGTTCATCATTTCGCGCGAGTGCCCCTCGAGAAATTCCGCCGCCTGCGCGACCCGTTGCCGATAGGTTTCGGCGTTGATCTCGCTCAAGCGCATCGGCACCTGATAAGTGGACGATTTCAGCTCGCGCTCCGTCGGCGCGCCGCGTCCAAAAGTCAGCACACCGAATTTCTTGCGCATGAAATTGAGCGTCTGGCGCAAGGCACCCGCATGGGCGTAGGGCCCGAAGTATCGCGCCCCATCATCTTTCTTGAAGCGCGCGAGCCGAAAGCGCGGCCATTCCTCCGTCGGATCTACTTTCACCACAAGGAAGCGCTTATCGTCCCGGAACGAGATGTTGTAGCGCGGTCGATATTCCTTGATCAGCTTCCCTTCGAGGAGGAGCGATTCCGCTTCGCTCGCGACCGTGTGGGTCTCGAAATCCCAAACCGCCTCGAGCATCGCGCGCGTCTTCAGATCGGCCACCGCCATTTTCGACGGCATGAAATAGGAGCCGACCCGTTTGCGCAGGTCGCGTGCTTTCCCCACGTAGATGACGCGGCCGAACCGGTCGCGCATCAAATAGACGCCCGGCTTGTGCGGCACCTCGTGCACTTTCTTGTTCAGGTCTGGCTTTTCCTTCGACAGCGGCACGGTTTTGTAGCGGCGGTCTGGGACCGACGTGAGAAGGTAACGCGAAAATGTGGGATGTCGCCATCGTGGGGAGCGGTCCGGCCGGTGCGAGTTGCGCGGGCTTTTGCGCCCAGGCCGGGCTGCGCACTCTCGTGCTCGAGCGGGCCTCGTTTCCGCGGGAAAAGGTTTGCGGCGACTGCTTGAACCCGACCGCCTGGCCTGTCCTGGATCGTCTCGGCGTCAGCGCGGAAGTGCGCGCCTCGCCGCATGGAAAGTTACGCAGGGTCGACTTCATCGACCTGCAGGGGCGCCTGGTCAGCGCCGTCCTGCGGCGGGGTGAAACGGCCCAGATCTCGATCAAAAGGAGCATCCTCGATCAAATCCTCCTCCGGCGTGCCCGTTCGTTAGGCGCAGAAATTCGCGAAGGCGAAACCCTCCTCTCCCTCGAGCGCGGCAATTCGTGGAGAATCCGCTCCGACCATTCCGAGGAAACGGCGCGCGTGCTCGTCGCGGCCGACGGCCGCAACTCGACCGTCGCCCGGCTCTGCCACCTGCTGCCGCGCAAGGGACCGGACCGCGTCGCCCTCCAAACCCACATCCCTCTGCCGTGCGATTTCGGCGACCGGATTGTGCTCCAACTCCTGCCGGAAGGGTATTCCGGTCAGGCCCCCGTCGGAGAGGGGTTGCTCAACCTTTGCCTGGTCAGTCGCCCTAACGAAATCGCCTCCATCAAGCGCTGGGCCGAAAAGGAGTTCGCGATTCCGACCGATCATGCCTGGCGGACGATCGCCCCGCTGGCCCGCGCGGCCCTTTCCCCGAGCCAACCCGGTCTGCTCCTGGTCGGCGACGCGGCCCGGGTTGTCGAGCCGTTCACGGGCGAAGGCATTTACTACGCGCTGCGTTCGGGTGAGTTGGCGGCGGACGCGCTCCGGGCGGGCGAGCAGGCGCGCTACGCCAGAGGCCACCGCAAACTTTACGCCGGCCGCCTCTGGATCAACGCGCTCGCGCGCCACGCCGTCGAACACCCGCGTCTCGCCAGCCGGCTGCTGCGCCTCCTGCCTAACGAAAAATGGGTCCTCGGCTTCCTGACCACGAAAGTAGTGCGGGCGTGAGGTCTCGGGAAATACCCAAACGTCGCTTTTTGGGCGGGTGAGGAAGCGCAGGCGTTCTAGCGCCGGAGCTTGGCCGCCTTGACTGTATTCGACATCAACATCGCGATCGTCATCGGTCCGACCCCGCCCGGCACCGGGGTGATGGCGGCGGTTTTGGGCGCGACTTTATCGAAAGCGACGTCACCGACGAGCCGATAACCACGTTGGGCCGACGCGTCCTCGACGCGATTGATTCCGACGTCGATCACGACAGCGCCTTCCCGGACGTGCTCTGCCCTAACGAATCCGGCCTGGCCGATGGCCGCGACCACGACATCGGCGGACCGTGTCATGCCGCTCAGATTCCGCGTGCGGGAATGCACCACCGTGACGGTGGCATCGACCCCTTTCTGCATCAGGAGGAGGGCGAGCGGCTTGCCGACGATCATGCTCCGGCCGAGGACGACAACATGCGCCCCGCTGATTTCGACGCCGCTTTCCCGCAGCAGGCGCAAACAGCCGAGCGGCGTGCAGGGGACGAAACCGGTCTCATCGCCGAGCGCGAGCTTCGCGATGTTCATCGGGTGAAACCCGTCCACGTCTTTCGCCGGATCAAGCGCGCGAATGATGACGGCTTCGTCGATCTGCGGCGGCGGCGGCGACTGCACGAGAATGCCGTGGATCGCCGGATCCCGATTCAATTCCTCAACCCGGGCGAGCAGGTCTTCCTGGCTCGTCTCGGCGGGCAACTCGAGCTTGACCGAGTGCAGGCCCAGTTCGCGGCACATTTTGTCCTTCGAGCGCACGTAGGCGCGAGAGGCTGGATCGTCGCCGATGAGCACGACCGCCAGGCCCGGCGTTGTTCCGCGGGCCTTGAGCGATTCGATTTCGCCCCGCAATTCCGCATAAACTTTTTCCGCGACCGCGCGGCCGTCGATAAGCGTGGGTTCCTTCACAAGCGTCAGCGCCTCTGTAGCGGCGGTCTAAGACCGTCGCAAATTTGATATTTCCCGGAAGCGCCGCGAGACGCGGGATGAATTAACGCATCTCGACCAACTGCAGCATCGCATCCTGCAACCGTTGCCGCTCGCTTTCGAATTCTTCCTCGCTGGTTGTGGGCGCGACGCGATGCGGCGGGCCGAAGATGACCCGGACGCGCGAAAACGGCTTCGGCAAAATGAAGCGGTCCCAACTCCTCGCCCGCCAGCAGCTCGAGTATTCCATGTTCACCGGCACGACGGCGGCGCCCGATTGCTGGGCCAGATAAACAATTCCCTGCCCGAGTTCGTAAGCCGGGCCGCGCGGGCCGTCCGGCGTGATGACGACGTCTTTGCCCTGGGCGATGACTTCGGCGAGCTGGCGAATGGCACTCGCTCCTTTGCGAGAGCTGGATCCCCGCACGACTTCAAAACCAAAACGCCCGACCAGGTCGGCCAGGATGGCGCCGTCGCGGCTCGTGCTGATGAGGGCGGCGCCGCGGCGCTCGGGCAGGTAACGCTTGATAACAAACGGAAGAAGGAGGAGACGATTGTGCCAGAGCGCGCCGATGTAGCGATCGTTAGGCACAGTGCCGAGCAGGCGGGCGCGGTCGTCGATTTCAAAACGCAAAGTGCGCGCCCAGATTTGCAAGAGTCGATAGCCGAAAGCGATCAGCCACCGCGCGCGCCAGCCTTCGAGTTTCAAGGCCGCGAGCTGCTGGCGCCCTCGTCTTTCCAGCGATAGGCGCGCGGGTTCGGCAGCCCGATCTGATCGAGAATGCGCCAGACGACGGTGTCGACCAGATCGGCGACAGACTGCGGCCGGCTGTAAAACGATGGAATCGCCGGGAGAACGATAGCGCCGGCCTCGAGCAGGGTGACGACATTTCGGGCGTGGATCAAACTCCAGGGCGTTTCGCGCGGGACAACGATCAGCTTGCGGCGCTCCTTCAGGAAAACATCGGCCGCGCGGAGGAGCCCGCTGTCGCTCGAGCCGGAAGCGATCCGGCCTAACGTCGCCATCGAACAGGGGGCGATGACCATGGCGTCGAAGCGCGCCGAGCCACTGACGAAAGGGACGTTGAGATCATTCTCCGCGTGTTGCGAAACGCCGGTCGGAACCGCGAGGCGATCGACTTCCTGGCTCGCGACCTGTTGCGCGTGGGTGCTCAGCACCAGATGCACTTCGTTCGCCGCGGCGTCGATCTGGTCGAGCAACCGCTGCAGGTAAATCGTGCCGCTGGCGCCGGTGGCGGCGATGACGAGTTTCATTTCGCGCTATAGAAACACAGGACGCGCTCGCACTCTAGATCGGATTCCGCAACGCGGGCCCTTGGGCCACCTCTACAAATAGCCCGCGGTCTTGAGCTTTTTTGTCAGATCGATGCGGCGAAGGAGCAGCTCGCCATAGAGCTCGGACGAATTTTTCGCCGGCTCGACCCGGGTTTTCTTTTCCACCACCACCAATTCATCGACCAGCTCCTCCAGGCTCAACGGCTTTCCCTTCACCTGGCAATAAGTCCAGGCCGCCTGGATGGCGGCGCCCAGGGCCGCTCCTTCCGTTACGCGCAAGGCGATGGTCGGGAATCCGAGGATATCAGCCGCGATCTGGCGCCAGGCCGCGCTCTTGCTCCCCCCGCCGGTCAGTCGAATTTCCTCCGGCACAATTCCGAGATCCTTGAAACGACGCAGCCCGTAGGCCAGCCCGAGCGTGACGCCTTCCACGGCCGCCCGGGCCATGCAATCGGGCGTCATGTTTTCCGTCGTTAGGCCGTGGAAGACTCCGCTCGCTTTCGGCAGGTTGGGTGTCCGCTCGCCCTGGAGATAGGGGAGAAAAAGAATTCCACCTGCGCCCGCCGGAGCAGCCGCCACCCGCTGCTCCATCGTCGGCCTGTCCCAGGATAAAAGTTCGCGCATCTGTTCCGTCGCGCCGCCCAGGTTCATCGTGCAGGTGAGCGGCAGCCAGTGATCGGTCGCGTCGCAAAAAGCCGCCACTTCCCCCTTCGGGTCGATCACCGGCTCGTCGGCATAAGCGCAGATCGTGCCCGAAGTCCCGAGACTGATTGTGACGACGCCAGCCCGGATGTTGCCGGTCCCGATCGCGCTCAGCATGTTGTCGCCGCTCCCGGCGCTGACGAGGGCGTCGTCCGCCAAGCTCCATTTTTCTCGCAGGACGCTGCGCAACAAGCCGGCTGGACGCTTCGAGGAGCGGAGCGGGGGAAGCATCGATTCCAAATCCGGATCGATGAATTTCAGAATCGGCTGGGACCATTTACGGGTGCGCACATCCATCAGGCCGGTCCCGGAAGCGTCCCCGTATTCCATCTGGCGTTCGCCGGTCAGCCAGAGATTGAGATAATCGTGCGGGAGGAGGATACTCGTTAGGCGGCGAAAACTGGCCGGCTCATTTTCCTTCAGCCAAAGGAGCTTGGGCGCGGTGTAACCCGGCAGGATAGGATTGCCGATGCGCTCGATCAGGCCCTCCGCGCCGCCGAATTCCTTGTTCAACTCCTCGCACTGCGTCTCGGTCGAGATATCGCACCAGAGCTTGGCCGGGCGCAGTGGATCGCCCGCGTCATCGAGCGCGACGAGGCCGTGCTGCTGCCCGCTCACCCCGAGAGCGCAGATCTCGCGGCTCCGTTTCCCGATTTTCTTGAGACATTCCGCGACCGCCGTCTCGGCCGCCTCGACCCAGGTCTGCGGATCCTGCTCCATGTGGCCCGGCGGCAGACCTTCGATCATGCCATAGCTCTGCTCGGCCTGGGCCAGCACCTCACCCGAATCGATATCGAGAAGGAGAGCCTTGGTGCTCTGGGTGCCGCTATCAATTCCGAGACAAAGCATAACGAGAAGGTAGGGGCGGGTCGGATTTGAAATTAAACGTCGTTGGGCGCAATAAGATAGCGATGATCAAAAAACTTTTGCACACCCGCTATCGCGTCAGCGACCTGGAAAAGACGGTTTCTTTTTATCGCGATGTTCTCGGGCTGGAGGAAGTCCGCCGCCATACGTCGGGGCGCGGCTCGCAACTGGTCTTCCTGAAAGCGCCCGAGAGCGAGGAGGAAATCGAGCTCTGCAAATTTGACGAGAGCGGCCCGGTCGTGGTCGGGCCCGACCTGACCCATCTCGCCTTTGAAGTCGACAACATCGAGGAATTCGCGCGGCAGACGGCGGCCAAGGGTTATCCGCTCTCCGACGGGCCGCATCCAAACGGCCGCGGCGGGGCGATCGCTTTTATCGACGCGCCCGAAGGCTACGAGATCGAGCTGATCCAGCGCGGAGCTGATCGTTAGGCTTGCGCTCGCCCGGCTTTTGCTTCTAGTATTGCGCCTATGATTCGCCGAGCTGCCGCATCGATCGCTTACCCGCTGACGATCGCGCTCGCGCTTCTTTGCGTTGCCGCCTCCAAACCGAAACACCATCAGGTCCGGCGCGCCACCCCGGTCGCGGATGAGGAGGAGCTGTCGGTTGCCTACCAGAGCAAGGAGTTCGATTCCAACCTCGACGTCGTCCCGAAGACGCGGGCCGCCTCCGTCATCGTCGAGGACGCGCGGACTGGCGAAGTGCTTTACGAGAAGAATGCCGATGCCACCCGGGCCGCGGCCAGCACCCAGAAACTCCTCACGGCGCTGATCGTGGCCGAAGCGGGTTTTCTCGATCAGCGGGTGACGGTGAAATCGGCCGATACCCTGGCCGAGCCGGTGCGATTGAACATCAAACCGGGCGACACCTATCAGCGGATCGATTTGTTGCGCGCCCTGCTCGTGAAAAGTCCTAACGACGTGGCGCGCTGCCTGGCGCGCGACAACGCCGGCAGCATCGAGTTGTTCGCCATGAAAATGAATGCCAAGGCGCAGGCCCTCGGCGCGATTCATTCCAATTTCGTCAACCCGAACGGGCTCCCCATGCCCGACCAGTATTCGACCGCGCGCGACCTCGCGATCATTGCCCGGGCGGCCTACGCCAACCCGACGATCCGATCGATCGTCTGCCTGCCCCAGCTTGTTTTTCGTTATGCCAACGGGCGCACTCGCCAGCTCGAGAACACGAACAAAGTCCTGAAACGCCTTCCCTATTGCAACGGGATGAAGACGGGCTACACCGAAGCGGCCGGCCATTGTCTCATCGCCAGCGGCACGATTCCGGGCCGCGACATCATTGTGGTTGTCCTTGGCGACAGTAAATCGGGCGTCTGGCAGGACGCTTCCGCCTTGCTTTCCTGGGGCTTGAAGAAGATGTAGCTCACGCGACCGGGCGCGCGTGACATGAGCGAACTTTTCCAGGAACAACTCCGGGCGCTGCGGGAGCGGTCGCTCCATCGCAAGCTGCGCGAGATCGGCACGGCCCAGGGGCCGGAGGTCCAGATCGTCGGGCACCAACTGATCAACTTTTCTTCCAACGATTATCTCGGGCTGGCGGCCGACCCGATCCTGCGTCAGGCGGCGATCGCCGCGATCGAAGAGTTTGGGGTCGGCGCCGGCGCTTCGCGCTTGATCAGCGGTACGCAGTCGCCCCACGTCGCGCTCGAAGTCGCTTTGGCGCGCTGGAAACGCGCCCCCGCCGCCATCGCTTTCAGCAGCGGTTATGCGGCCGCCGTCGGCGCGATCCCGGCGCTCGCTTCCAAGCAGGATGTCGTGATTCTGGACAAGCTTTGCCACGCCTCACTCATCGATGGCGCGCGTCTGAGTGGCGCAACGATTCGCGTCTTTCCGCACAACCACCTCGGGAAGCTCGAGAGCCATCTCGAGTGGGCCCGCCGCGAGCACCCGGAAGCGCGGCTTGTCGTGGTGACGGAATCAGTCTTCAGCATGGACGGCGACCGCGCCCCGCTGCGGGAGTTGGTCGAATTGAAGAAGCGTTTCGAGGCCCTCCTGCTCCTCGATGAAGCGCACGCCGTCGGGGTCATCGGCACGCACGGACGGGGCCTGGCGGCGGAGCTGGGCCTGGAGAAGGAGATCGATCTGCAAATGGGCACGCTCAGTAAGTCGTTAGGCGTGAGTGGCGGTTACATTTGCGGCTCGCGCAACCTGATTGACTGGCTGATCAACCGCGCCCGTTCCTTTATCTTCTCGACCGCACCGCCCCCGGCGCTGGCCGCGGCCGCGACGGCGGCGATCCATTTCCTCGCCTCCGACGAAGGCGAAGCGCGACGCAAAACGCTCTGGAAACGAATTGTGCACCTGCGGAAGAAACTTCCCGAAAGTCCCGAGGCTTTTGGCAAACCGGGCGCGGCCATCATTCCCTGGCTGGTCGGGGACGAGCAGCGCGCCCTCGATCTCGCGCGCGACCTGCGGCAGCAGGGCTTTTTCGTTCCGGCGATTCGTTATCCGACCGTCGCGAAAGGCTCGGCCCGACTTCGGATGACCGTCAGCGCCGCCCATTCCGTAGAACAGATCGACTCGTTAGGCGAGGCCATTCTCTGCCTCGCCGCCGCAACCTCGCGGGACGAATCCTGCTAGAGGCCCCCGGCCGCGGAAGCGCGCAAGAGGGGGCTCGGCATGTAGGCCGGGTTGGCGTTCACATCCCGCGGGCCTTCGGCGGGCGGCGCCGGTTCCCCGACCGGGCTGTCGGCGTAGCGCCCGCCTTTGTAGTCCTGGTTTGAAGCCCTTTCAGTTGTCGTGCAGGCGGGCAAGAGGGTCAGGGTTGCGAGTAAACTGAGGGCGAATTTGGTTTTCATTTCAGGCTTAGGAGGGCGGGGAATTTTCTGCCTATCCGCCGTGGCTGAAATTACTGTATTTCGTTTTCGAGAGGCAAGTAATCTTTGTGGCCGCCTCCCTGTGGGAGGCGCGAGCGTTGCTCCCGCTGCCCGCCGATACTCGCGCTTCGCACAGCCAAGCGTCCTCAGGGGCGCCGCTTTACACGAAGTGTCCGAGGATCGCTTTCAGTTTCTCCCGCGTCGCCGCTGGCCAGAGCGCTTTGTCGGTGACGAGCGCGGAGTCGAGTGCGCGGTGCTCCGGCCAGTCCGCCTTCGTCGGCAGGCGGGGGATAACCGCAGCGAGAACCTTCTTCGCCGTCTCCGCATTGGCGAGCAGATGTCCGATGACGGTTTGGGCCGAGACCGGTTCTTCGTCAGTCTTC
>DATBDG010000235.1:0-13778 GCA_036270055.1 Chthoniobacterales bacterium | reverse complement strand
CAGAAGCGGTGTGCATGGCGGAAATTCCGCGCACAAAATGAATCCATTGGACCTTCAAAAGACCACTCTGCGGCGTCGGCTTTTTCGCCAGGTCGTTGAGAATCGACGAAACCGCCGCGCTCGCGACCGGATCTTCCGGATCGATCAGAGTCAGTTCTCCTTTTGCGACCGCGGAATGAAGACGCCCCATCATTTGGAAAAGCATCGCCCACGACTCCACCGCGGGAGAGAAAGGCAACGGAGTCGGAGCATGGGGTGTCGCGGAGGGTGGTGGCGTCTCCGCCGCTGCCGAAACGGCCGCCAGTAGAGAAAGCGTCAAACCGACCAGAAGGCAGCAATGAACGACGTTTCGGAGTTTCAAAGGCGCGATCACGCGATAGAACTGGCACGATCTCTCGTCCGCGGCAAACGAAGCGGGTCGACCCTGCCTTGCGATCGATCCTTTTAACGTGAGGTCTTCTCAGCCTTCGGCTCCTGGCCCGCAATCCCACGACGAGTAGTGAGATAAGCGGCGAAGCTGCCGAGCCAGTGTCCCCCCTCGTAATGCTCACCGGTCACGGCCGCCAGGCCCGCCTCGCGATGCGCAGCTGCCGTCGCTTCGAGCGCGGCCCGGCGCGGATCGTCCGCCGGCAGTCCAGAGACAATCCCCTCCAGCATCCAAGCGCGACTCAGGTTTAATCCATCGAGATGCGCCAGTTTCGGATCGCTCGGGTCCGGTGACACCACCACCGGCAGCCAGTCGGTTTTTGCCGTGATCGGGATCTGGGGCAGAAATTTCGTCAACCACGTCGCAAATTCATCCGGCGCCAGCACCCGGCGCATGAGATCAGCTTCCCCCAGACAGGGCGACAGGAAATCTTCGCCAGACGGTTCGTAGCTCAGCGGGCACGACTCGTCCGCGAGGAAAAATTTGCGCGCCGAATCAGCCACTACTTTGGCGAGCGCGTCGTGGCCGGTGTTTCGCGCGTAATCCAAAATCAGGCCGAGGGCAAAGGCCGTTTGATCGTGTTCCCCGATCCGCACCGGATGGCTGAGTTTGGGCAGCCAGCTCGAAAGTCGATCTACCGCTACCTTTTCGAGCGGACGCAGATTGGCTGAGAGTTCCTGCGCGAACGGGTGATCCCATTCGTGTAACTCGGCCGCCAGCTGGAGGAGCCAGGCGAGACCATAGGGGCGCTCAAAGCTGGCCCGGCCTTTCCCGGCCAGATAGGCTGCCTCCTGCGCGATGTTCGCTTTCGTCAGGCTCTGTTTGAGCGCATCCCGCGCCTTGGCGGCGAAGGGCGCCTCGGGAAACGTGCGCGCCAGTCGCGCCAGCAGCCAATGCCCGTGGACGGAAGAATGCCAGTCGTAACAGCCACAAAAAGCCGGGGTCAATTTGCGCGGCGGCGCCACATCTTCATCACTGTTCAAGACATGGCTGATCTTGCTCGGGTATTCCTTATCCACGCAGGCGAGCGCCAAACGCGCAAAACGCGCCGCCGCCTCGGCATCAAATTTTGGGACGGAACGTGCGGCAAAAAGAGACGCGCAGGGCAGGCAGATCATGGCCACTATTAGCTTCCTCATGTCGGCCGAATGTAGCACTACTCTTGCGAAAGCTCCGCCGGCCTTCAGCATGCACCCGCGGCCAATCTCGAAATTCCCGACGACGACATCGCCCGCCAGGCCCTCAAGCTCGACGCCCTCCCCGACATCGGCACCCTGCACTCAAGGTCGTTAGTCGTCGTCCTCCGCGCGCTCAAGATTCATGCTGCGCGCCCGGGTCACCCAGCGATACCTCAATCAGTGATACCGAGCACCTTGGCGATGTTTTTCAATACACCTAACTGCGAATTTGACGCCGCCTCGTCAGGATCGTTGGCCACCGGTCGGCAGCCATGATTTTTGAGACGCTGGTGGCGGCGCTCCGGTGGAGCTTAAATGTGCTTGTTTTCCAAGAACATCTCTTTGGAATCGAGTGAAGAGGATGCGAGAACTCGGCAAAGCGTTTCAGCGATGAAAGACAGTGCCGTGAGAACATAGCGTGGCGCGCTGCTTTCGGACGCTACACGACTGTGCTTTTCGGAGCAACCGCCAGGGGGTGCGACTGCCTCACCGCTCGATGGTGGCGATCATCCCTAATCTTCCGAGAGACCCCGCGGTGTCTGCGGGGCGGGCGCGTCGTTCTCCTGGGCGACTTTTGCGGGTGCCGGAGCTTCGGCAGCCGGTTCCTCGGAGGCAGGCGGCGCGACCGGTTCGGCCGGCCTCTCGGGGGCCGCCTCTTCCCTGGATGACTCGACCGCCGGGGCCGGATCGGATTCCTCTGGCGGAAGCGCGTTCAACACCGCCCCGTTAGGCAAATTGGGCGCCGCGGCTGGCGCTGGCGCCACTGGCGGCGGGGGCTTGACCCGCGCCAGGTCGAGCGCGCCATCGTTGAACTCAATTACGTGCCCCTCGCTGATGAGCCAATGCAGGTCGGAGGCGAGTGAGAGTTTCTTCTTCTCCCGGGCCTCGGCCGGTTCGGCCTCATCATGCGGCTGTTTCTCGAACAGTTGGTTGCGATTAATTCCCGGGTTTTCGCCGAGGGTCGAGAGGATGGCCGCGACAGACGCCGAGACAGAAGAGCTTCCGTGTTGGAACGGCCGGACCCGGATCGGCGAGACGAAGAGCATCCCTTTGCGATGCCGAAAAGTGTGGAGCGCACCCTGGCGAAAGGCGCCCATCAGCTCCTGCATCATCCGGGAAGGCGAACGAAATTCGCGCGCCCACGCATCCTCGATCGTTCGGCCTAACGAACGGTCGGCCAGCCGCCGGCTCACGACTCCGTCGACCCGCGCTTCCGCGCTGCTCCGCAGCAGACCGGGAAGGTAGGTTTGCCGAAAATGGCGCTCCGTCTCAGCCGCGGTTTTGAAAGTGAGCGGCGGCTCCTCCTTCAGGGTCACGTAGGTCGTGACGGTGCGCGCTTCCTCTTTCCAGCGCTCGACCGCCTCCGGGTTGGTCACGATCTCGATCTGCCGCTGGTATTCGGGAAAACTCATCCGGCGGCTGAAGCGTTGTTCGTAAAGGCTGCGCAGTTGCGGTTGGTAGGTGTGGTGGTTAGGCGGGCCGAGCAGAACCCCGCTCAAACGACAACGCGCGATGGAGGTGAAATTGCCTTTGATCGGCTCGGTCTGGGTCACCTCGGTGCGATAAAATTCGTCCTTTTGCGCGAGGAAGGCGCCGTTCTCGAGGACACGCTGGTCGCTCGCGACCGGACCGTTGTCGCCCAGTTGAAAAAGGGTCCCCGACTCCGCTTTGAGGACCACGTCGTAACGTTCCGGTTTATCGAGAAACATCCGGGAGAGCGAAAAGACCGAGTAGGCGAGATGCCCGCCTTTGATCTGGGCCAGGACGGCTTCGAGCACGCGGGGGTCGGGGACAAATCGCACGTCGACCGCAGCGGGAGGCGGGGGCGGCATTTCCGGCCGCGTTCTCTCCTCCGGACGCCCCGCCGCCGGGCGTCGTTCGCGCTCGCGCGGGTCGCGCCGTTCTTTGCCGCGCGGCGCTCGCGGGCCCCGATCGCGCCGATCGCCTCCGCGCCGCTCCGGGCCCCGGCGCTCGCGGGCCACGGCCGGGCCCGCCTCCTCCCCGGCGAAATCCGCATAACGATTTTCGCCCGGCGTTTCCTTCAGCCAGGCAGGCAAAAACTTCAGGTCGAGCAGATCCGGCGGGTCCTTCTCCTCAGACATGAGAGTCTGTACGCAAGGGCGGACGTTTGTAAAATCGGGGGCGCGATTTGGGCCGGGCGCGCGGAGGCCGCAACGCAAAATAAATTGACAACGATGCCAATTATTTTAGTTGCCAACGGGACGCGGCGCCGTTAAGCCCTCACCCACAGAATCGAACCAAGGAGAACAAGTTTTATGTCGGACAAACCGATCGAAGAAAAAGTAAAAGACATCATCGTCGAGCAGTTGGGCGTGAACCCAGAGCAGGTCACTCCCAATGCCTCGTTCATCGAGGACCTCGGGGCCGACTCCCTCGACATCGTTGAGCTGGTGATGGCCTTTGAAGAGGAATTCTCGGTGGAAGTGCCGGACGAAGACGCCGAGAAGCTGCAGACGGTCGGCGATGTCGTGAAGTACATCGAGGAGAAATCGAACAAGGAATAAATCCCCCGCCGCGGCCTGCGGCCTGATTTGTTAGGGAAACTTAAGACACGGCTCCGGCCGTGTTTTTTGTTTCGCTTTTTGCAGTCCGGCATTCCCCGGAGAAAGTTAGCCGCGTGAATCTCCTCTGGCTCAGCGAACCGCTTTTCGACCTCGCCGGCCATCACATCTCCATCCTCGGAGTGGCCGCTTTTCTCGGGCTGATGGCGCTCGGGTTCGTCGCGGCCAAATTCCTCCAGAGCGGATTCGTTAGGCGGCTCCTCAGCCGGCTCAAGCTCGACGCCAATTTCGTCGCCATCATCACGACGATCCTGAGCCTGGCCGCCCTCGTCTTTTTCACCGTCAGCGCGATCAACGGCCTCGGCATTCCGCTCGCCTGGAGCGCACCGCTCCCAGGCGTCTCGATCAGTCTTTTCCAGCTCTTCCTCCTCGTCGCCCTCCTCATTGTCGTCTTCTGGCTTTCCTCGCGCACGAAGCGTTTTCTTTTCAATCGCTTCCTCGTCCACAGCGGACTCGATCGCTCGCTCCAGTACGCGATCTCGCAAATCGCGGCCAACGTCGTGCTCGTCGTCGGTATTTTTATCGTCCTGCAAAACACCGGCATTCACCTCGAGGCGCTGACCGTTTTCGCGGGCGCGATCGGCGTCGGGATTGGCTTTGGCCTGCAAAACATCACGAGCAATTTCATTAGTGGCCTCGTCATCCTAGCCGAGCGCCCGATCACGATCGGCGACCGGGTCGAAGTCGCGGGCGTGACCGGGCAGGTGCAGAAAATCCGGGCCCGGAGCACGGTCGTGGTCACGAACGACAACATCACGACGATCATCCCGAACCAGAAGTTCATCGACTCGCCGGTCACGAACTGGACCTATGGCGACCCAAAAGTGCGCTTCCGCCTTCCGGTCGGCGTGGCTTACGGGAGCGACGTCGAAAAGGTGCGTGCGGCGCTGATCGCCGCGGCGGCGGACGATCCGCACACCTTGGAAAATCCGGCCCCGAGCGTTTTTTTTGTCGAGTTCGGCGAGAGCTCGCTCAATTTCGAGCTCGTGGCCTGGAGCGATGAGATGAGTAACCGGCCTCGTCGTTATCGCAGCGATCTCAATTTTGCCATCAATCGAAAGCTCCGCGAAGCCGGGATCGAGATTCCGTTCCCGCAGCGCGATCTCAACATTCGGACGGGGATTTTGAAGATGGAACAAGTGGGGGCCAAACCCGAAAACGATCGTTCACAGGCCCCTTCCCCGGAATCCGATGGCCGGGCTCGTTCTTGAAACTTCGCCCGTTCTTGCTACTGAGTACGCATTCCTAGCAGCGCTCCCTTTGCCCTTTTCCGGCCTCCGAATCGCATGCCATCCGGCCACACCGTCCGGATTCCGAACGGCTCCGCCACGATTGTGACTCAGGCCGAGGTGCGCGACTCTCCCGCCTGGCGGGAGGCCTTTCGCGATAAATGCAAAGACCACCGGTTTTACGAGCTGATCGGAACCACCCTGACCGACACCTTCGATTATTTCTTCCTCATCCTCGAGGATGAGGAGCGCCGCGTCCGCGCGATTCAGCCGCTTTTTTTCGTGCGCCAGAATCTGACCGAAGGCGTGGCCGGGCCGGTGCGGGAAACGATCGATCGAATCCGGCGGAAGTTTCCTCGTTTTCTGACCATGAAGACGCTCATGGTCGGCTGCACGGCCGGCGAAGGCCATCTCGGCACGTGCCGGCCGGAGGACGCGGAATGGGTGGCCCGGGCGCTCCATTCCTGCTTGAAATTGTTCGCTCGCGAATCGCGCGCGTCGCTCGTCGTCCTGAAGGATTTCCCGTCGATTTATCGCGAGCCGCTCCGGCGTTTTTCCTCCAATGGCTATACCCGGGTCGCAAGCATGCCGGCGACGCGCCTCTCCCTGCGTTATGGTGGTTTTGAGGAATATGTCGCGTCGTTAGGCAAAGCCACCCGGAAGAATCTGCGGCGCAAGTTTCGCCAGACGGCGAAGAAGGCGCCGATCGAACTCGAGGTCGTGACTGACGTGACACCGGTGGTGCACGAAATTTATCCGCTCTACCTCCAGGTGCATGGCCGTTCCAAGCTGCGCTTTGAAAAACTGACGCCCGAATATTTTTCCCGGCTCGGCCTTGAGCTGCCGGAACGAACGCGGTTTTTCATCTGGCGGCAGGAAGGCAAAGCGATCGCCTTCAGTCTCTGTCTGGTGCACGACGGGGTGATTTACGACGAATATCTTGGACTCGATTATCAGGTGGCCTACGAGCTCAACCTCTATTTCTACACCCTGCGCGACATCATCACCTGGGCCCTCGGGCAGGGCCTGCATTCCTATTGCAGCAGCCCGCTGAATTACGACCCGAAGCTTCACCTCGGCTGCGAGCTGGTGCCGCTCGATCTTTACGTCATGCACACCGGCGCGTTCATCAATCCGCTTTTCCGCCGCGCCCTCCGTTTCCTCCAGCCGACGAAGCACGATCCGGTGCTGCAACAGTTCCCGAACGCGCACGAACTCTAGATGCGCTCGAGCGCGGCGGAACCGGCGCGTCCGGGGTTGATGGGACGCTGGTTTCTGAACCCGTGGGTCCAGTTGTCGATCTGCATCCTGCTCGCGACCGCGGCGGAGATCTTTCTCAAGCTCGGGGCGGAGGAAACAGCCGACCCGGGCAACGCCTGGTCGTGGACCGGCCTGACCGGCCTGCGCTCAAGCTGGGTCTGGTGGGGGATCATCGCGTCCGTCGTGAGTCTCTTTAACTGGCTCGCCACGATCCGGAAGCTGCCTCTCACGGTCGCGTTTCCGGTCGGCAACGCGGTTCACATTCTCGTCCCGCTCAGCTCCTGGATTTTTCTCGGTGAAGCCATCCTCCCGCGGCGCTGGGCCGGGATCGCGCTCCTCGTCGTTGGACTGATGATCGTGGCCCAACCGGCCGCGCGGCTGGAGGAACGCCTGTGACCTTGCTCGCCGGCTTCCTCATTTTTGTTTCGGTCAGTTGTTTTGTCGCCGGGCAGATTCTGCTCAAGCACGCGATGGACATGACGGCGCGGGAAACCTACTCGCAGCGCCATGCCATGATTGTTTTCGCGGCGGCCATCGCGGCCTTCGCGGTGAATTTTTTCGTCAATATTGGTCTGCTGCAACGTTTTGACTTGAGCTACTTCTTTCCCTTTCAAGGTTTGAGCGTGATCCTGATCGCTTTCGCCGGGGCGTGGATTTTGAAGGAAAAATTAAGCCTCCGGCTCGCGCTCGGCTCGATCGTGATCGCGGCCGGCGTCGTCCTCGTCTCAACCAGCTAGCGGCGCTTGGAATGCCGGAAGCAACTGCAGCAGCGCGCGCAGGTTCGTTCGCCTAACGACAAGCGGATCGCGCGCCGGCAGCTTCGGATGGTCCATCTCGGATGCGAAGCGCTGCTTCCGCCGCGCATAACGAGGCGGCGACCAGGCGCCGCAAATGTCGCCGGCCACGATCCGACCCGCGCTTCCAAGTTGTTCAATTGCCCACCGCACATCCTCGACTGTGAAGCGCCCGCCTTCCCAATTCGTGACCGCTTCGTCCGGCCCCAGACAATCGAGATCGACCGTCACGTAAACCTGCCCGCCACCCAGGCCGGCGGTATAACGTGCGAACTTCTCCCGCCAATTTTCGCGCAGAATCGCGCCGCGCCGCTGCCGCTCGTGCGCACTGCGATCGTCGGCCCAGGGGTGCACTTCGAGCCGCCCGGAGCGTTCCGCCCGGTTGTTGCCAAAGATCCGCGCCGGCCACCAGCACTCGAAATTCCCGCACCCCCACACGCTCACCCTTTCGACCTGCGGCAGCTCGAGGGCCCGGTTGACCCAGCCGCCGCAACCCCAGCTGGGCGGCCGGATGTCCCAATCGGGGTGGTTATCGAAGGAAACAACCGTTGTTAGGTGAGTCAGACGCCGGAGCCAGAGCGCGGTCAGATGATGGAAATCGCCCGATCCATAAAGGATTAAAGGCGCCAGCTCCGCGCCCCGTTCGCGATAAAATCGCTCCATCTCCCGCCCCGGAGCCGAGAAACGGAGCCGCGGCCCCCAGGCGCGCGCATCCACGCTCGCGAGCGGCAATACCTCGCTCTCCCAAGCGTCATCAAGGTTCAAATGCACCGCCGCCATCTTCATGAGGAAAAACGGGGCCGCAGGCGCGCACCGCGCGCTCTCAAAGCGAACCAATGATTGCCATGCCAAGGAAGGCGGACAACCAAAAACCCTCTCAGGAGCAGACCGAGAAGCCCGACTTTTTCTGCCGCGTTCAGGACGCCTTTCGGATCGCGGCGCGCAAGACTTCGGCCGTCCTCGGCACCGCCTGGGCTTTCATGGGCGCGGTCGCTGTCATCGTGATTTGGGGTTTGACCGGGCATATCTTCCATTACTCCGATACCTGGCAGCTGATCATCAATACCGGCACCACCATCGTCACCTTCCTGATGGTCTTTCTCATCCAAAACACGCAAAACCGCGACTCGAAAGCGATCCACCTCAAGCTCGACGAATTGATCCGCAGCCTCGCCGGGGCGCGCAACCGTTTGATGGATCTCGAGACCCTGTCGGATGAAGAACTGGATTCAATCCAGAAGGAATTCGAGCGCCTGCGCAAGCGTTCCGAACGAACCACCGCCAAGGTGGAGACGATCGGGAAAAAGGCCGCCGCCGCCTCACGCTGAGGGACGCGCTTCGCCCGAGCGGATGAATTTTTTGCCGGATGGGCACAGTTCCAGGATCTCGCAGTGGCGGCAATCGGGCTTGCGCGCGAAACAGCGGCGACGGCCGTGCCAGATGAGCCAGTGGCTCCAGTTCGTCCAATGAGGACGTGGGATGAGCTTCATCAGATCCTGCTCGATCCGGATCGGGTCGTCGCTAGTCGTTAGGCCGAGACGCTGCGAGAGGCGCACAACGTGGGTGTCGACGACGATGCCTTCATCTTTCTGAAAAGCGTTGCCCAGCACTACGTTGGCGGTTTTGCGCCCGATCCCGGGAAGAGCGTGCAGCTCCGCCATCGTTTCCGGCACCTTTCCGCCATGCTCTTGCACGATCGCGGCCGTCGCGGCCCGAATGCTTTTGGTCTTGTTGCGAAAGAACCCGGTCGACTGGATCGCTTTCTCCAGCTCCGCCGCCGGCGCGGCGGCATAATCCGCTGCCGAGCGGTACTTTTTAAAAAGCGCAGGCGTCACCATGTTGACCCGCTTGTCCGTACATTGCGCGGAAAGAATGGTCGCGATCAGGAGCTGGAGCGGCGTCTTGAAATCCAGTTCGCAGTGCGCGTCGGGATAAACCCTTGGCAGCGCGTTGACGAGCGCACGGGCCCGTTCAGCGCGGGTCATCGCCTAACGCACCTCCGGTGTCCCGCTGCCACCCGACGTCGCGCCTGCCCCCAAAATTCGCCCCCGCGCCGGATGAGCCGCCGGGCCCACGCGAATTCCGTCGCCAGAATTGCCAGTCCGAGCGGGATCACGACTACCGCCGGCCCCGGCAAAACAATTAGGGCGAGGCCAAACAAAACGACCGTGCTGCCGATCACGCCGACGATCATTTTCCGCACCCGCGGTCGATTGGCGGGACCGAGTCGGTGCACCCATCTCCAGTACCAGGTCACCGTTCGTCAGGCGGCAGGATGGTTCCCGTCGGAGGAAGGATCGAGGAAAGGCGCGAGCTTCTGCTCGAGCTGCGGTGGGACGTGCGCGACCAGTTCGATAAATTCGCCTTCATATCGCAACTCAAGCACATGCCCGACGCGATGCACTTCGGCGAGGAGGGCCGACTCGCTCTGCGGCATTTTATAGCGGCAACGCAGCCGCCATGAGCTGAGGGTGTTTTGCAGGGCGGGAATCAGCTCGTCGAGGCCGTCGCCGGTGCGGGCCGAGATGGCCACGCTGCCCGGAAATTTTTCGAGATACACCTGCACGAGGTCGCGATCGGTCAGGGCATCGATCTTGTTGAAAACAATCAGCATTTGTTTGCCGTAAGCGCCGATTTCCTTGATCACGGCATCGACCGCTTCCATCTGCTCGTCGAGTCGCGGATGGCTCAGATCGACCACATGGATGAGGAGATCGGCCTCGACCACTTCCTCGAGCGTGGCCTTGAACGACTCGATCAGGGTGTGCGGAAGGTTGCGCAGGAAACCGACCGTGTCGGTCAGGAGAACGCGCTGCTTGTTAGGCAGAGTCAGGCTCCGCGTCGTCGGGTCGAGGGTGGCGAAAAGTTTATTCTCCGCCAGCAGATCCGCGCCGGTCAGGAGATTGAGCAGAGTGGATTTGCCCGCGTTGGTGTAGCCGACTACGGCCGCGACCGGCCACTGGTGGCGCTTGCGGCCCTGGCGCTGCACGGCGCGATGTTTGCGCACTTCTTCAAGGTCACGCTCGAGCCGCGCGATCCGCTCCTGGACGCGGCGCCGGTCGACTTCGAGCTGCGTTTCGCCCGGTCCCCGGGTTCCGATCCCGCCGGTTTGGCGGGAAAGGTGGGTCCACATCCTCGTTAGGCGCGGGAGGAGATATTGCAGTTGTGCGAGCTCGATCTGGAGCCGGCCTTCCCGGCTCCGCGCGCGTTGCGCGAAGATGTCGAGGATGAGCTGGGTCCGATCGAGCACCTTGCGCGAAAAGAGATTCTCGAGATTGCGGCCCTGGGCCGGGGAGAGCTCGTTATCGAAAATGACCGAAGTGACCTGCTGGTCCTGGAACGATTCCTTGATCAACTCGGCCTTGCCTTTCCCGATATAAAAGGGCGCGGTCGGTTTTTGCAATTTTTGGGTGACGGTGTCGACGACCTGCGCGCCGGCCGAGCTCGCCAGTTCGCGCAATTCTTCGAGTGAATCGCGCAGATCCCATTTCGAGATGCCTTCTTTCTCGAGTCCGATCAGGAGCGCCCGCTCCTGTCTCCGCTTCGGCTGGATCTCAATCATTCAAGGGGCGGCAAAAGGGCGAGCTTTTGCAGGATCCAATCGACGGCTGCTGTGTGATCCTTCAACAGAGTTAAATTCAGTGGTTCAAGGTTAGTTTGTCGCCGGAACCAGGTCAATTGTCTTTTGGCATAGCGTCGGCTTGCCTGTTGAATCGTTTCGATGCAGTCGGCCAGGCTTATTTTTCCCGCCAGTAGCTCTCGGATCTCGTTAAAGCCAAGCATTTGCGCGGCGGTTGCGCTCAGCTGCGAGACGGCGGCTACTTCCTCCGTCACGCCGGCCTGGAACGTTTCTTCAACCCGCGTGTCGACGCGCCGGTAGAGATCGGGCCGCTCGCGAAATACAAGGACCCCCGGCGCGTTGCTCGGCTCGTTTTGCCATTGCACCCGCTGAGCGGAAGCGGGCGAGTTGGTTTGGGCAAAGATTTCCAGCGCCCGAACGACGCGCCGCTTGTTCCGGCGATCGATCTTCTCTGCGCCTAACGGATCGGTCGCGCGAAGGCGGGTGTTCAATTCCTCGAGCGAGAGGGCGCTCAGGTCGGCGCGAAGTTGTCGGTCGACGGCAGGCAGCGGCGCCAGGCCGTGGGTCAGCGCCTTGAGGTAGAGGCCGCTTCCTCCGACGATGAGAGCGAGCTTGCCGCGCCGGTTGATTTCCTCGATCGCCGAGAGGGCCAGCGCGCGAAACTTTTCCGCGCTCATCTCCTCGCTTAGTGGGACGGTCGCGATCAAATGATGGGGCGCCTTGCGCAAGGTCGCTTCGTCGGGCTGGGCGGTCAGCAACGGGAGGCCGCGATAGATTTGGAAGGCGTCCGCGCTCACAATTTCCGCATTGCTGCGCACCGCCACATCGGCCGCGATCTCCGACTTTCCAGTGGCCGTCGGCCCAACGATAAAGAAAATGCGTTTCATGCAGCCGAAGCCCCATATGGCAGGGGCCTTTGCGCCCTGATCCCCCGCGAGCATAGCCCATCGCCGCGCCAAGGCGGCTCCCACATTTTGCCCTCGCCACCTCCCAACAAAAACCGGGAGACCGGCAGCTTCGTGCCACCTAATCTCCCGGTTTCGAGAAACTCAGCCCTCGCTAGTTCCGCGAATGGCTCTCGGACTTCGCGCCGCTCACGACCAGCTTGCGGCCGAGGAACTCCTTGTCGTGCAGTTCGTCGACTGCCCGCTTCGCTTCCTCGACCGTTTGCATCTGGACGAAGGCGAATCCTTTCGAGCGTTCGTTATGCTTGTAGGTCACGACCTCGGCGTTTTGCACCTGCCCGACACCGTTGAAGAGTTCGAAGAGGTCGCTCTCCGTCGCTTCGAAGGACAAATTGCCCACGTAAAGACGCGGCGTGGTCACTTCCACTGACTCAGGTTTGTGCGCAGTCCGCGCTGGGCGGGCCGCACCATTGCGCGCCGACGAGCCGTTCCGCGCCGGGGCGGAAGGCTTTGCGATGCTATCGGCGCTTCCGAAGAAGGCCGTGATTTTCTGCCAAAAGCTCTTTTTTGCGGGAGCCCTCGACTCCGCGCGATCGCCGCGCGTATCGAGCCGCCGTCGGGATCCGCCCCGGCGCTGACGCCGTGAGTTTCTCCCGGGGGATTGAGATTTCATAATAATCCTCGGTTTTGAACCAATTACCTTGCGGGCGAAGCGCCCCGAAACCATTCGGGGCACCGTCCACGGCGCGCGAACCCCGAAGGGTCCAATCAAGCAGCTCGAGAGCAGTCTGCGCAGCCAAAGGAAACTCCGCCACGTCGGGCCGGGAAACGGATTCAAGCAAATGCCTGGCCGCGTGCGATCTCCGGGGCGGCAAGCTGGTCGGGGTAGACGAGCATGCCGGCTTCATAATTCTCAAAAACTGGACGATCGCGGGGAAGCAGACATGCGCCTGAGCTCCCCGGCACCGCGGACATTATTCACAAGGAGGACGTTATTGCAAGACTGAAAACGTGGCTAATAGCGAAAGGTCTGCGCGACGCGCTTCGACAAACGGACGTAGGGAATCCAGATCACAACTGCCACCGCCGCGCTCCCGATATCACGAATGGCAGCGGCCCGCGACTCGACCGCGGCCGGGATGTGAGCGGCGAAGAAGCTGTCCAGCGCTACACCGAGAAGGCTGGCAATGAGGAACAAGGCAAAGCAGCGAGCCCACGCCGCCCGTTTGTTCAAGAAAAGGACGATGAGCAGGATACAAAAAACAAGACCGCCGACGTTGACGAAGAGCTCGAAGAGTAATGAGGGGGCCCACCAGGCATTGTAACCGGATTCAACCGGGTCGGTGAGCGACCGCCATGTATCCGTCTTCAGCATCGTCGGGAGGAGCGTGAAACCCGCCTTGAGGTAACCGATTGACCGCAGAAACAGACCGATCGCGATCAGGATCAACCAGCCGCCGATCCCATCGAGGCGCGCCCTCCCGTGGATCGGTGGCGGACGCGGAGCGGCCAACTTGCTCTGGCGAAAATAGTGAACCGCAAAAAACGTCGAGCTCACCAAAAAGCATAACCCCGCGGCGGCGACCGCCCAGTTGAAGGTGACCGGCTCGCGATTCTTCTCCAGTTGCGCTGGTGTCCTATAGCGCAGCGTATAGCCGATCGAGTCCTTGGCGTCGTTAACTGCCTTCTCGTATTCACGAAATTCCTTCGGCTCGACTCGGTCGCACAAGGCTTCGAAGGTGTAGTCGAATTGCACATGCGAGCCGGAGGCGCTCGGTTCGCTTCGAAGTCGGAAAAACTTGTTGGCGATCGTTTGCTTTTCC
>DATBDG010000234.1:0-14784 GCA_036270055.1 Chthoniobacterales bacterium | reverse complement strand
ATTGAGGTTGGCAGCGATTCTCATCCGCGATTCCCTCGCCTTTGGAATTCCGCGAGCGAGTCTCGACCTACCCTAACAGATCCTTTACGAGGGATTTTTCTTCCTTCAGCTCGTTAACGGAGGCGTCGATTTTCGTCCGGCTGAATTCGTTGATGGGCACGTCCTGCACGATCTGCCATTGGCCGCTGCTGCTTCGGATTGGGAAGGAGCTGATCAGATCTTTTTCAACGCCGTGGCTGGCGTCCGAACAGACCGCGACGCTGTGCCAGTCGCCCGCTTTGGTGTCGTTCGTTAGGCTGCGGACGGTGTCGACGACGGCGTTGGCCGCCGACGCAGCGGAGGAGGAGCCGCGCGCCTTGATGATCTCCGCGCCGCGCTTTTGCACGGTCGGGATGAACGTTTCCTTCAGCCAATTCTCGTCACCGATCACCTGGTCGGCCGCTTTGCCATCGATCCTTGCGTTGTAGAAATCAGGATACTGGGTCGCGGAATGATTACCCCAGATCGTCATGTTGCTCACGGCCGTGATGTCGACGCCCGCTTTTTGCGCGAGCTGCGCTTTGCCGCGGTTTTCGTCGAGCCGGGTCATGGCAAACCAGCGGTCGTTAGGCACGGACCTGGCGTTATTCATAGCGATCAGGCAATTGGTATTGCAGGGGTTGCCCACGACCAAAATGCGTACGTCGGAGGCGGCGTTTTTCTCAATCGCCTGCCCCTGGCCGATGAAGATTTTGCCGTTAATGCCTAACAAATCGCCGCGCTCCATCCCGGCTTTGCGCGGGATGCTGCCGACGAGCAGGGCCCAGTTCACGTCGCGAAAGCCTTCGTCCAAATCGGCGGTCGGCGTGATTCCCTGGAGGAGGGGAAAGGCGCAATCGTGGAGTTCCATGACCACGCCTTCGAGGGCGCCGAGGGCGGGCGGAATTTCGATGAGCGAAAGATGGACGGGCTGCTCGGGACCGAACATCGAACCGGAGGCGATGCGAAAAAGAAGCGAGTATCCGATCTGACCGGCGGCCCCGGTCACGGCGACTTTGATAGGCGAATTCATGAAGATTCTTTAACCACGGATTAGACGGATGGACACGGATTTTTCGAACTCTCGTTCGTGAAATCCGTGTTACGCGTCGTCAGGTCCTGCCGGCGTTTTGCAAAATTTCGCGCACGAGCTCCAATTGGCGTCTTAGCTTCCTGCCCTGACCAAGTTTCGAAACGGTCGTGTGCAATCGGCGGGTCCAGTTGGAATTCGTAGCCGTCCCGGGCACGTTGAAACGATCTTTGCGTCCGAGCAGGTCGGTGATCATAACGAGCGCGATCCAGGATTCGCTCCGGAAGAGGGCGCCGAAAATCGCCGGGTAAAAATCATGCGCAAAATCGGTTGACGCATTCGGGGTCTGGATCCCGGCGAACTCCGCGATTTTCGCCAGGTCATGCTGGGCTTGGTCGGACGAGCCGGTTTCTTTCTCGAATGCTTCGTGCCAGAGGGCGCGGAGCGGTTTGTGATCGTGGGTCGCGAAGGTCGCCACCGAACGCCGCTCGTAACCGTTCCCGGGAATCGTGCGCTGATCGGGATAATTTTCCCACTGCGGAATTTTGAAACCGGCGATGCCTAACGACCGCAGACTCGGGCGGACGTAATCCGGCACCGTCCCGAGGTCTTCGCCCACCACCCGGTCCGGTCCCGATTCTTCGAGCACGACGCGCAGATATTCCTCGCCGTCGCGCTGGTTGGCCGCGCAATTTTCCAGGGTTCGATCGTCGCGCGGGGCAAAGTGCGGCTCGCGCCCGCCGGTCAGGGCCCGCATTTCATCCCAACCCAGGGGGAGAAATTCCGGGTTGCGCTGCGGTCGCCAGGGGAAGGCATAGATGCGATAAAAACCGAGGATGTGATCGATCCGGAAGAGATGAAAAATCCCGCGCACGCCGTGGACGCGTTGCCGCCACCAATCGAAGTGGTGGTTCCGCATTGCATCCCAGCGATAAAGCGGGATGCCCCAGTTCTGACCCCATTTCTGGGTGAATTCGTCGTCCTTGAAATAGGGTTCGGGCGGCGCGCCTCCCGACCAGTCGAGCGCAAAGCGTTCCGGGTGCGTGAAGACATCCGCGCTGTAATAGCTCACCCCAAACGGAATATCGCCCATCAGGGCCACGCCCTGTTTTTCGGCGCAGGCCTTGACCTCGCGCCATTGCTCGTGCGCGATCCACTGCAAGTAGCTGTGAAAATCGCGCCGCTCTTGCATCTGATCTCGCGCTTCTTCCCCTAACGAGTCGAGCCAGCGGCGGGCGACGCCGACCTCAGCGTGTTCTGGTTGCCACTGGTCCCAGGTTTCGCGCTCGCCGTTCAATTCCATGAGGACGCGAAAGAGGGTGTAATCGGCCAGCCACACTTTTTCCCCCTCGCAAAAGCCGCGGAACTCGTCTCCGGCCTTCGCGCCCCCGCCGGTGCGGTCGCGAAAGGCGGCAAAGGCGCGCTCGAGCAGCTTTCGTTTCAACGGCTTGACGATTTCATATTTCACCGGGCCGCGGCGGAGGGCGGCGAGATCGATGCCGGCCGTCACTTCGGCGAAAGCTTCCGCGGAAAGATCGCGCGGAATGCCGGGCGCGAGCTGGAGCGTGGTCGGGTCGATCGCACGCGAGCTGATGGCGTTGTAGGGACTGTTGTCGCCGCCGGTTTCGTTGATCGGGAGGAGCTGGACGAGCTTGAAACCGAGCGCGCGCGACCAGTCGATGAACTGGCGCAGGGCCGCGACGTCGCCGACGCCGAGGTCGTCCTCTGTCCGGAGGGCAAAGAGCGGGGCGAGGAGGCCGGCGATCTTGTCGTTAGGCGAGAGATTCATGAGGTCCGCAGATTACGCAGATTTCTTTGGGAACGCCCTTTGTCCAGCTACACAAAGTTGCGGATAAGAATCAGCCGCGCCGGACGTTCCAATCTTCGACCAGGGTCGTCGGGATCTCTTTGAGGAAACGGGAGGGCCTTTGGAACATGTCGCCGTAGCCGGCGTTGAGGCGCATGTGCGGGTAGGTGAGGTAAAGCTCGTCCTTGGCGCGCGTGATCGCGACGTAGAAGAGGCGGCGCTCTTCCTCGATCGCCTCGCGCGTCTCGAGCGAGCGCGAGCTAGGGAACATCCCATCTGTCAGCCAGATGACGAAAACGGCGTGGAATTCGAGGCCTTTCGCCTGGTGGACCGAGGAAAGGTTAACCGCCTCGGTGTCGCCCGTCTGGTTCACAGCCGGCTCGGCGTCGACGTTGCTGATGAGCGCGAGCTGGGAAAGAAACTCGTTCGCGTCCTTGAACTGGCGGGCGAAGCCGGCGAGCTGGTTGAGGTCCTCTTTGCGCAGCTCGTAGTTGGCGAAATTGGCCTTGGCATAATCGTCGTAGATCGCTTCGACGACCGCCATGATCATCTCGGTCGGCTGTTTTGGCTCTCCCTGAGGCGCGATTTCGTCGAGGGTGTCCGCCAATTGCTGCCACGATCTTTTGGCCCGCGCCTGGACCGGCAAAGCGAGCAAGCGCTCGCCAAAGTTGCCTTTGTCCCCGGCGGCGGCGACGGCGGCTGGGCCCGCGGCAGCGCTCGGCTCACCGGGGTCAGCGCCCGCGGCTCCTGCCGGCCTCGCCGCGCCTAACGACTCTCCCCAGCCGCGCCAGAGGTTCTCCGCGCTCTTCCCGCCGATGCCGGGAAGAAGCCGGACCATTCGTTTGAAGGCGACTTCATCGAGCGGGTTGGCGACGAAGCGAATGAAAGCCGCCACATCCTTGATGTGAGCCTGCTCGAAGAAACGAATCCCGCTCGTGATCTGGTAGGGGATGCCGCGGCGCGAAAGCTCGAGCTGCAATTCGACCGCGTGATAATGGGCGCGATAGAGGACGGCGATTTCATCCAGCTCGATCCCTTCGTCGCGCAGCTCGAGGATGCGCTGGGCGACGAACTGCGCCTGCTCCCCGCCATCGTTGAGCGCGACGATCGCCGGCCGGATCGAATTCGTTGGGCGAACCGCGCTCAGGTTCTTCCGAAACTGCTGCACATTGGCCGCGATGGCGGCGTTCGCAACGTGCAAAATCTCCGGCACGCTGCGGTAGTTGAGCTCGATCTTGAAGACCTGCGCCTTCGGATAACGCCGCGGGAAAGCGAGGATGTTTTGGAAATTGGCGCCGCGCCAGGAATAGATCGACTGCGCGTCGTCGCCCACCACCATCACGTTCTGGTGGTCGGCTGCCAGGAGGTCGATGAAGTCGGCCTGGATCTTGTTCGTGTCCTGGTATTCGTCGACGAGAATGAACTGAAATTGGCGCCGGTAAAAGGCCGCGACCTCTTCGTGCTCCTTTAACATCCGGAGGGTCTTCTCGAGCAGGTCGTCGAAGTCGAGCGAGTTGGTCGACTTCTTGCGCTTCTCGTAGCGGGCGTGGACCTCTTTGATCTGCTCGAGGAGCGGCAGGAAATAGGGAAACTTTTCCGCCAGTAACTCGTCGATCGGCCGTTCGGTGTTCACGACGAAGCTGTAAATATCCGCCAGCACTTCAGCCTTCGGGAAACGGATTTCCCTGGGGTCGATCCCGGAGCCGGCGATGACGGTCTTGAGCAGATCCCTCTGATCCTCGCGATCCATGATCGTGAACCCGCTCGAATAACCGAGCGCGCTGCCGTGCCGGCGCAGCATCCGGTTGCCGACGGAATGAAAGGTCCCGCCCCAGAGTCCGCTGGCATCGACCGGCATAAGGTTGGCGACGCGATCGAGCATCTGGCGGGCGGCTTTGTTCGTGAAGGTGAGGAGGAGGATGTTGCGCGGGTCGACGCCGTTCTCGAGCAGGTAGGCGACGCGGTAGGTGAGGGTGCGGGTTTTGCCCGAGCCGGCGCCGGCGATGACGAGGAGCGGGCCGGGCGGCGCGGTCACGGCGGCGTATTGCTGCTCGTTCAGCTCGCCTGCGTAATCGAGGCTGATCGTCGCCGCGGATGGGGCGCGCTGGAGCGTGTATTCGCGGGACATTGGGGGAATACGCTGGAGTCTCGCTCCGGGCGATTCAACGAAAAGTTTTGCGCCCGCAATCGTCCCCGGCCCGAATCGTTAGGCGAAAGCCCACCCCCGGTAGAGGCTTCGCTGTGCGAGGCTGGGTTGTGGCGTTCGGAGGGGCGATTCCAGCGCCGAAAAATCACCCCGGCAGGGCGTGGCAAGGTTACTGCTTAAAACGTTATAGAAATTATGGCAAAACCTGCCAAATCCACTTCACCTCCATGAAAATCCTCAATCGCGAATGCGCCGACTTTCTCGTCATCGACGACGACCCGGCCATCACCCGGTTTCTGGCCGCCTATCTGAAACAGAAGGGACACACCTGCGCCACCCTGACGGAAGGATTCCACACCGCCACCTGGCTCGAAATGCACGACTGTGAGGTGGTGGTGGTCGACCTCAACATGCCGAAGGTGGACGGCATTTCGCTCATCACCTACATCCGCGAAATTCAGCCGGACCTCCCGGTTATCGTCTTCACCGGCGTTGGCTACGACGAGGCCAGAATGCACGCCGCTCTCCGGGCGGGCGCGAACGGCTATGTGAGCAAAAATCTGCCCGTCGATCAGCTTTACTGCGTCCTCGCGCGCGTCCTCGGCACCTGCCGGCAGCGCGCCCGGCGCGACGCTCAAAGCCGCACGGAGCCGGCCCTGCGCGGCGCCGCCTAACGACGGCGCACGTCCTGGAGGAGATCGCGCAGCCCTTCGGGCGAGAGCGTCTCCGCGCCGCTCGCGCTGGCCGTTTCCTGTTCGAGATAATCGCCCGTTGCCACCAGGAGTTGGAATCGCTCGGCGTATTTACTCGCCAGGCGCTCGATAATCGAGTCGGCCGTCTGTCCGACTCGCGAATAAAAAATCTGGATCTCCCCGGGCTCGGCTTCGTGCGAAACGGAGTGGCCCCGGCCGTCGAAGACCACCACCACCCGCGTTCCGCTCCAATCCTGGTAATCGCGCAACTGCCTGATCAGCGCCTCGCGCGCGAGCGAGGTGCGGCGCTCATGAAGCCGGCGCAATTCCGGCCAGGCGAAAATAATGCTGTGCCCGTCGACCAGGAGATATTGCGGCCGCACCGCTCACGATAGGTCAGCGGGCGGGCTCGAATCAACTTGCCTCTTCCGAGGCGGGAACATTTTTCGGCGCGGGGGCGGCGGCCTTTTTGTTGCGCCCTTTCGCGGCCGGCCGGCGCGGGGCCCGGGCGGCGGCGCGCTTGCGTTCGAGATAGGCTTTGTGCCGCTTCCGTTTCACTTTGACCCGATGTTGTTGACCCATGAGGCAGTTGCTATAGGCCGGAAGGGCGGGCGGCGCAATTTGGAATCGCAGCTGCGGAGAGGAGGATCGGACGCACCCTGGAAAATTTCAGAATTAGAGATTGCCATCAGGCGTGGCTGTCGTCTAAAAACGCTCTCGCCCTTTTACTCCCAGATCCCACCCCCTCCGCCCGCCCCCTCGTGCCCAGAAAAATCATCGCCGTTTCCATCCTGCTGATGAGCTTGTCGGTCGTCGTCGGGTTTCTCAATCGGAGCAAGGTGGCGGGTTTGCGTAACGAACTCGCGAACACGACGACGGCACGGGATGCGGCCGCCCAGCAGCGCCTGGCGAGCGATCTCAAATTAAAGGCACAGGAAAAGGCTTTATCAGCCGCGACCAGCAAACAGACAGCGGCGGAAGAGAAGGCCGCGAGTGCCGAAGCCGAATTGAGCAGGGCGCAAAACGAAAAGGCGGAAACGGATTCCAAACTCCAGGCGAGCGAAGCGCAGATCGCCGACCTCCAGAAGCGGGTGGCGGAGGCGACGGTCGGCGGAGTGGCGGGGGCGCCCGAAGGGGTCTCAGCTCCCGAAATGAAAGCGCTGCTCGACGACACGAAGCGGCAACTCGCAACAGCGGAGGAGGAAAAAGCGCTCCTGGCGGAGAAGGTGAAAGACGCTCAGGATCGGGTCGCGGCGATCGAGGAAGAGAAAAAGCGACGGGAATCGCGCACCAACCCGCCGGGGGTGCATGGCACGGTGCTGGCGGTCAATCAGGCCTACAATTTCGTGGTTCTGAGCATAGGCGATCGCCAGGGGGTGGTGCCCAATTCCGAAATGCTCGTCCTGCGCCACGGCTCGCTCATCGGCAAGATCCGCATCTCCTCAGTTGAACCGACAACTTCCATAGGCGATATCATCACCAACAGCTTGGCGCGCGGCGTCCAAGTGCAGCCTGGAGATACCGTCATTTATGCTGGAAACACCAATTCGTAGCTGGCCGTGGGGCCCTGGCCTAACGATCGTTCTTTTTTCCCTCACCCTCCTCTTTTCCTCCTGCGCTACGGAGCAACCGCGCACCGCCCTGATCAGCGATCCCGACGCGCAGAGTGAGTCGAGCATTCCGTGGAACAGACCGCAGAAATGGGAGACCGGGGCGAATATTCCGGGCGGTCTCGGTGGTGGCGCCGCGGACGCGAGCGGGCAGGCTGGCACCGGCGGTTACTGAGGCTTCCGGTTTCGTTTCTCTAGATCCAGAACCCGGCCGGGATGACAGCATCCTTCGGCACGACCACGATCCCGTCGCGGATGAAATAATTCGGCGCGTCGAGATTGGCTTCCTTGCCTTCCGGGGTGATGACCACCCCATCGCCGATGCGCGCATTCTTGTCGATGATCGCGCGGTCGATCACGCAATTGCGCCCGATCCCGATCGGCGGCGCCTCGGCCGGAGCATCAGGCGCGGCCCCCTCGAAATAATCGCCGCCCATAATGACGCTGTTGCGTATCGTCGCCCCGCTCCGGATGATGCTGCGCACGCCGATCACGCTCCGCTCGATGTGAGCGTCGGAGATGATGCAGCCATCGGAAATGATCGCCTGGCGCAGGGTGGCGCCGTTTATTTTGCTCCCTGGCAAAAAGCGCGGGTGCGTGTAAATGGGCGCGGTCGCTTCGAAAAAGCTGTATTGCGGGCGGAGATTGGTCAGGTCCAGGTTCGCCTCGTAAAAGGCGCGGATCGTTCCGATGTCTTCCCAGTAGCCCTCAAAAACGTAGGCATTAACGTGCCGCTCGGCGATGGTTTTCGGAATAACATGTTTACCGAAATCGGCCTCATCGCCCCGGAGGCAATCGATCAGCACCTGGCGATTGAAAACGTAAATGCCCATCGAAGCCTGGAAAAGATCGTCCCCGCCCCCTCGGCCGATCGATTCCAACACTTCGGGAGCGAGTTTCAACTCGTCGAGCAACGCCGCCTCCTTCGGCTTTTCCTCGAAGCGCGTGATGCGATGATCCGGCCCGCTCAACATGATGCCGAAATCGGAGGCGGCCGCGCGTCCCACCGGCGTGACCGCGAGAGTGATGTCCGCTCCGGAGCGAATGTGCTGATGGAGCAGCGTCCGGAAATCCATCCGATAAAGTTGGTCGCCGCTCAGGATCAGAAAATAATCGTAAGGCTGCTCGAGGAAATAGCGCAGATTTTGGCGCACGGCGTCGGCCGTGCCCTGATACCATTGCGCCCCCTCGGGGGTTTGTTGCGCGGCCAGGATATCGACAAAGCTGCGCGAAAAGTTATCGAACTTGTAGCTCGCCTGGATGTGGCGGTGGAGCGACATGCTGTTGAACTGGGTCAGGACGTAGATCGAGCGCAGACCGGAGTTGAGACAGTTGCTGATCGGGATGTCGACGAGGCGATATTTCCCCCCTAACGGGACCGCCGGTTTCGAGCGATCCTTGGTGAGGGGAAACAAGCGGGTGCCCGCGCCGCCGCCCATGATGATGGAGAGGGTGCGCTGGGTGGTACCCGGCGGCAGTGCGGGTGATTGCGGCATAAGGAAGATCTCAGCTTACACCGAATCGCGGGGTGAATGGCAAGGCGATGTATCCGTGTGCGGACTCCTTGCTTCCGGTCGTCGTCGGTGTCACGCTTCCGCCCTATATGTGCGGGATCGTCGGATATGTCGGAAAAGCGGAAGCGGGACCCATCCTGCTCGACGGGCTGCGCCGGCTCGAGTACCGCGGTTATGATTCCGCTGGGATCGCGATCGTCGATGGCGACCATGTCGAGACCCGCAAATGCGCCGGGCGCATCGCCGGCCTCTCGAAATTGATGGCGGACGAACCCGCCACCGGCACTTACGGAATCAGCCATACCCGCTGGGCGACACACGGCAAACCAACCGACCAAAACGCCCATCCGCACTTCGACGAAAGCGGCAAGCTCGCCCTCGTCCACAATGGCGTGATCGAAAATTATCAGCAGATCAAGGACACGCTCCTCCAGGAGGGCGAACACCATTTCACCTCCGAAACCGACACCGAAGTGCTGGCCCATCTCGTCGGAAAAATCTATGACGATTCCGCGGTCGGCGTGACCGACCCGCGCCGGCACAAGGCCCTGCTCGTGGAAGCGCTCCGCACCGCCTTGCAACAGGTCATCGGCACCTACGGCATCGCACTCGTCCACGCCGATATTCCCGATTTCATCGTCGGCGCCCGGCGCGGCAGCCCGCTCGTGCTCGGGGTGGGAAAAGACGAGAATTTTCTCGCGAGCGACGTGAGTGCGATCGTCGCCTACACCCGCGACGCGGTTTACCTGAACGACTTCGATCTGGTCGCGGTCGAGCGCGACAAGTTCGAGATCAGTTCGTTAGCCGGTGAGCGCGGCAACCACGCCATCAGCAAAGTCGAGTTCACGGCCGAGGACATCAAGAAAGGCGACTACCCCCATTACATGCTGAAGGAAATCTTCGAGCAGCCCGGCTCGGTCCGCGACGCGATGCGCGGCCGGCTCAGTCTCGAGGAATGCACGGCCAAGCTGGGCGGTTTGAACATGACTCCGGCCCAGTTGCGCGAGGTCGGCCGCGTTGTCCTGACTGGCTGCGGCACCGCCCTGCATGCGGGGATGGTCGGCGAATATTTGATCGAGCAGCTCGCCCATCTGCCGACGGAGGTGGAATACGCGAGCGAGTTTCGCCATCGCAACACCCCGATGACGGGCGACACCATCGTCTTCGCCATCAGCCAGAGCGGCGAAACCGCCGACACGTTAGGCGCGCTGCGCGAGAGCCAGCGCAAAGGTTATCGGACCCTCGGCATCTGCAACAACGTCGCGAGCACGATCGCGCGCGAGAGCGACGGCGGCGTTTACATGCACGCCGGGCCGGAGATCGGGGTGGCCGCGACCAAGTCGTTCACTTCGCAGGTCGTGATCCTGACCCTCATCGGCCTCTTGTTAGGCCGGATGCGCCATCTCTCGACCGCGGAGGGCACCGCGATCATCGAAGCGCTCGAGGCTTTGCCGGAGAAGATCGAGCAGATCCTGAAAATGAGCGACCAGGTGAAAGAGGTCGCCCGGAAATACGAGGCGGCGACGGGCGTTCTCTTCTTTGGCCGGCAACTCAATTTTCCGATCGCGCTCGAAGCCGCGCTGAAGGTGAAGGAAATCACCTACCTCTATGCGGAAGGGCATCCGAGCGCGGAGTTGAAGCACGGCATCATCGCGCTCGTGAAACCGGAGCTGCCCTCCGTTTTCATTGTCCCGGACGACGCCGTTTTCTCCAAAAACCTGAACAACATCGAGCAGGTGCGGGCGCGCAAAGGACCGCTCATTGCCGTCACGACGGAAAGCGGCGCCGGGAAATTAAAAGGCATCGTCGATGACACGCTCATTGTGCCCGACGCAGCCGACGTCGTGATGCCAGTGCTGACCGCGATCCCGCTGCAACTTTTCGCCTACCATCTCGCGGTCGCCCTCGGTCGCGACGTGGACAAACCGCGCAACCTGGCGAAGAGCGTCACCGTCGAATGATGGGGAGCGCGGGCGCCCCGCCCGCGCTCCCCGGAAGGACCGGCGCGATGCGCGGCCGTTGTTTGTCATCTCACGTCTCGCCCGACGCTCTGGATTCAGTGCGTCTCCGGCCCCGCGCCCTTGACGCCGACGCGGGCCAGATATTCCTCCACGCTGAGCAAATTATTCGCGCCCCGCTGCACAATTTTGAGGAGCGTGTCCATCGAGGAGACTTCCTCGAGCTGCTCGGTCAGGAACCACTGCAGGAAATTGATCGTGATGTAGTCGTTCTCGGAGCGCGCCAATTCCACCAAGGCGTTGATCTGGTGCGTCACTTCCACCTCCTGATCGAGCGAAAGCTGGATCGCCTCCTCGGCGTTCTGAAACGTCGGCTGCGGCGCCTCGATCGCCGGGATCACGACCTTACCGCCAGCATCAATGACGTAGCGGATGAAGCGCATCGCGTGATCGTTTTCCTCCGCCGCCTGACGGAAAAAGTGTTCGGCCAACTGCGGGAGCGCATCGCTCGAGAAATAGGAAGCGATCGCGACGTATTGGAGGGAGGCGCCGAACTCGTTCCCGATCTGTTTGTTAATCGCGTCGACGACTTTTTCGTTCGTGAGCATAAAGTTTGATCTCCAGTTGTGGCCGCGGCCGGGAGAGAACGCCGAGTGACCGCGGCGGGTTTCCATCAATCTGACGAGAATCCGCGCCGTCGCCAGCCCGAAGGGCAAATCTCTTTTCGTTAGGGACGACCGTTACCCGCGCTTCCCGAGAATCAGCCGGTAAATCAGGAGGAGCAACATCGCGCCGATGACCGAGGCGATGAAGCCAGCCGGCTGCCCCGGCTCATACCAGTGGAGCAGGCGCCCGAGGTAACCGGCGACAAATGCACCCGCGATACCGAGCAGGATGGTGATGATACAACCGCCGGGGTCTCTCCCCGGCATGAGGAGTTTCGCGATCCCGCCCACGATTAAACCGATGATGAGTGTCCAGATGATTGCGCCCATAATTGTTCGTTACGCTACTCAATCGCGAGTGCGGTCGGCAATGGTTTTCTCGGGCTACAATTCGACCACCTGCGCCCCGTAAATGTCGTCGCTGGCTGCGATGTCGCTCAGCAACTCGGGCGGGGGGGTGGTGTCGAGATTGAGCACGGTGAGGGCGCGCCCTCCCGCCTGGTTGCGGCTCAACGACATGCTCGCGATGTTGACCCCGTGCGCGCCTAACAATGTCCCGATCCGGCCCACCATGCCGGGGCGATCGGTGTTTTCGAGCACGAGTACGACGCCCTGCGGGCGGGCTTCGACCGGCCGGTTGTTGATGCTCACAATCCGCGGGGTGGCGCCGAAAAATGCGCCCGCGACCGATACCGTTTTTCCTTCCGCCTCCGCCGTCAGCTCGAGCAGATCGGTATAATCGCCGGGCGCGCTGAGACGCGACTCGGTGACCTTGATGCCTAACGTCTCGGCAAAAGCGGGGGCGTTGACTTCGTTCACGTCGTCACCGCCGGCGAGATGAAGGAAGCCTTTCAGGATCGAGCGGGTGATCGCGGTCGTGTCGACTTCGTTCACTTTTCCGCTGTAATTGATGTGCAGATTCTCGACCCGCTTCGGCGCTACCTGGGAGAGGAAACGCCCGAGTTTTTCGCCGAAACGCAGATGCGGACCCACGATCGCGAGTGTTTTCGCGTCGAGATTCGGCATGTTGATGGCGTTCCGAATCGTGCCTTCGAGGAGCGCGGCCCGGATCGCCTGGGCGATCTCGATCCCGACGCTTTCCTGCGCTTCCGCGGTCGAGGCGCCGAGGTGGGGCGTGAGGACGAGGTTCGAAATTCCGCGCAGCGGCGAATCCGCCGGGAGCGGCTCCCTTTCGAAAACATCAAGGGCCGCGCCCGCAATCTGTCCGCTCGTTAGGCCATCGAGCAGCGCCGCTTCGTCAATCAACCCGCCCCGGGCGCAATTGATCAGGCGCACTCCGCGTTTTGTTTTCTCGAGGCGGGCGGCGTTGAGGAGGTGGTGCGTCTCGGGCGTGAGCGGAGTGTGCAGGCTGAGGAAATCGGCCAGCGGCAGGAGCTCATCGATTTCCTCGACCAGCTCAACCTGAAGGGCGCGCGCCCGGCTCGAGGAAAGATAGGGGTCGTAAGCCAGCACCCGCATCCCGAAGGCGATGGCGCGCCGGCTCAGCTCGGACCCGATCCGGCCCATGCCGATGATGCCTAGCGTTTTGTTATAAAGCTCGGTTCCTTCGAATTGTTTTCGGTCCCATTTCCCGGCCTGAAGGTTGGAGTGGGCCTGCGGGATTTTGCGCGCGACCGAAACGAGAAGAGAGAAGGCGTGCTCGGCGGTCGAAATGGTGTTGCCGCCGGGAGTGTTCATCACGATGACGCCGCGCCGGGTGGCGGCCTCGACGTCGACGTTGTCGACTCCGACCCCGGCCCGGCCGACGACGCGCAGCCGGGTCCCGGCCTGGAGAACGGGAGCGGTTACTTTGGTCTGGCTGCGCACGACAATGGCGCTGAATTCGGGGATCAGTTTTACGAGCTCCGCTTCGCTCTGGCCGGTGCGCACGATGACCTCGAGCTGGCCGCCGGCGGCCAGCTCATCGACCCCGCGCTGCGAAATGGAATCGGCGACCAGGATTTTCATTGCCCGAATTGTAGGGCGACCGCTCCGGTTGCCAAATCTGGTCGTCGCAGGGCAGGCGAAGCGCCCGCCCTACAATTCCCTGGCAGCTTCATCCGAAAATCACCAGTCGGATCGAATCCGGGAGGTGCTGCGCGATCTGCGTCGCGACGCTGCCGCGCAACAGATCGGCGAGGGAACGCCGCTGCGACGCGCCGAGAATGATGTAGTCCACGCCTAAGGTCGCCGCGAGATCGAGAATGGTGGCGGAGGCGTCCTCGCTCACCGCGTAGACGGGTTGCACACAGACGCCGCGGGCTTCGCCTTCCTTGAGCATGAGCGACATGATCGCCCGCGCTTGGGCGTCGTCTTTCCACTTCGCTTTGCCGAGAACGGCGGGCGCACCCGAGAAATAGACCGCGATCTCTTTCACGTAGACGACGCAGAGCACCGCCCTGCGCAGCTGCGCTTCTTCGAGCGCGAAATTCAACACCGGATTGATCCCGCGCGCCGCGACCATGATTTTCTTCCCTTCTTCGAGGCGCGACTGCATCGTCGTGGGCAGATCCGGCACGACCATTTCCGCCACTTCCCGGGTCATCGTGACGGTCTTTAATCCCGAGAGCTTGTGCGAGTAGGCGCGCAGGGCGAGACCGATGCCGAGAACGCAGATGGCGAAGAAGAGCGCGTCTGGTTTCGTCTTCGCGATCGTGAGCTCAACCGCCGCCAGGATGAGGAAGGTGATCCCCATGAGCAGACGCTGATACCAGGTGAGGTCGAGTTTCTTGTTGAACGTGCACGACCCGAGGTTGACCGCGATCGCGCCCACCACACCGATGGCGTAAAGGCCGGCGAGCGCTTCGAACTTGGCCGTCACCGCCAGGACCAGAATCGGAATCGCGACCGCCACGAAAAGCGGGATGCGCGGGACGCCGTGGCGATTGAGGCGGGCGAGTTGTTTCGGCATCTCGCCGTCCTGCGCCATCATGTACATGACGCCGATCAGGGCGACGACCGCAGTATTGACGGCGCTGAAAAGAAGCAGACCGAAAACTACGCCGACGAAAAGTCCGAACGTGCTGCCAAACCACGGCGCGACCCCGATCGTCCCGTAATGTTCCCCGAGAAAACGCAGCATGTCTTCGGAGTGCTCGATTAGGCTCGGACTCAGGGTCTTGGGGAGTGAGAGCATTGCCCAGCCAAGCAGCGCAGTACCGACGACCACCTCGACCGCCACCGGAATGATGGCTTTGGCTGCCGTTCGCATAACTTTTGGGTGCGCTGAATTGGAGCCGGGGTCGAGCTTCATGACTCCAGTGAGGTTGGCGACCGCTTCCACACCACTGAGCGCGAGGATCACGCCGACGAATTGCGTCCATGCAATCGCCAAGTTCTCGTGC
>DATBDG010000233.1:0-19106 GCA_036270055.1 Chthoniobacterales bacterium | reverse complement strand
GACGCCCAGCCGCCCCGGGCTCTTGGACGACATCATGACCGACCAGGCCGGCACGGTGATCGGGGGATCGCAGGAGCGCAGCGGCCCATGCCATCCATTTTCATAAAGCGATTTTAGATTTGGCAGATCGTTCAACCACCGCTCAAAAACCAGCTCCGGCGCGGCGCAGTCGAGCCCGATCACCATCACCCGTCGGCGCGCTCCGTTGGCGGAGGACTTTGCTCCGGCGGCGGACGCCGGAGCCGTGGGACGGGAAAAAAGCTTTTTTAGCATGAATGAACCAAGCCGGCTGAGATTAGCAGATGCTGCGCCACCGTGCGCGCCCGAAAAATTGGGCAAAAACTCTCGCCGGCACGGCTTGGCGGCGGCATACGACCTGCTCAAGAAAAGGCGTCGCAAGATGGTTTCGATCAACTGGATTTAAGAATATGAAAGCATTGTTCATTGAACCTGTTCTGGTGCTGATGAGTTCCCTCCTTTGGATCATCGTCTTGCCGATCGCCGCCCTCGTTTGCTCCGGCGCCGCCATTTCCGCCCGAATGGAAACGTTTATAACGCGCCCTTTCGGGATGAACTTTCCCGAGCCCTCTTCTCCCGCCTAACGGTCGGGCAGCGACTTCCCTCAGTCGGCAAAGCAGCGGTCGTTGACCTTGGCTGGAGCCGTCGCCTCGACGCTTAAGCTGCTCGCCAAAACCGCCGCTCCTTCCGGTATCCCTGGGTATCGGCCGCTATCGTAGGAGGGGGTTTCCGCCGCGACCAGCTCTTCCGTCCGGAACAAGCCCGGCTGTTCGTGGGTCACGTTCCGGAGCTGACCCCAGAGCCGGAAAAGCTCTTTAAACGCCTTCGCGATCACGCGTAGATTTGCGCCCGAGGGTTTCCCGGCCCGCCGCGGATAATGGCTCACCCTGACCTCGTGAATCCGCATTCCGAAACTGTTCGCCTGCGCCAGAATCTCCGTGTTCACCATCGCGCCGACAGAGCGAATCTGCACCCGATCGAAAACCGAGCGCTGGAAAATCTTAAAGGCGCAATCGATGTCGCGCACCTTCACTCCCAGCACCATCCGAACGAGCGTCTTCCAACCCCAGGCGTTGATCAGACGGTGCGGCGGGTCCTGGCGCTTGGCCCGGTAGCCAGTCACAATTTCGTAATGGCCGGCATAATCGATCAGGTTCTCAAGTTCCTGGAGATCGAACTGCCCATCGGAGTCGGTGAAGAAAATGAAATCGTGCCGGGCGGCCACAATGCCGCTTTTGAGGGCCGCGCCGTAGCCGCGATTATCGGCGTGATGGATCGCCCGCACCTCGGGGTACTGCTCGGCGAGTTCATCGCAGATCGGCGTGGTCGCATCCCGGCTGCCATCGTTTACCAGGATAATTTCCCACGTCTGCGCCAGTTTGGGCAAGATAAGGCGCGCGGCCTCGACGGTATGCCGAATGTTAGCCTCTTCGTTATAAGCGGGAAATATAACCGAAAGGCTAACGGGAGCTGGAGAGTGGGCTGCGTTGCCGGTATTTCCGTTCCGATTGTCGATCAATTGGTCTCTCATGAATTGAAGTGACGGATTGCTAGAGCTTATGAAATTTTGATTTTCCTGTATACAGAATTCTTCTGGCCAGGATCTTTTTCAGAGGGCGATATTGTAGGAAATGGGCTGTCGTCGACCGTCGCCAAGACTGACATTCGGGAAAGATCGGCCGCGGGACCTGCGTTGGCCGGGATAGAGGTTGCAACTGCCGGTCGCAGGTTGTATCGGCAGCGGCGTGGCCTAACGCCAGCTGGAGCTCAATCATGACCGACATCACAACCCATTTGCAGGAATCAATTCGCGCTGCCTGCCAGACATTCGAATCCCTGCAGGAGCTGGCCGAGCCGATGGGGCGGGCGGTCGAGGCCATGATCGAATGCCTCTGCGCCGGTCGGAAACTGCTCGTCTGCGGCAACGGCGGGAGCGCGGCCGACGGGGCGGATTTCTCCGCCGAGTTCGGCTGCCGTTTCATCACCGATCGCCGGCCCTATCCGGCCCTCAATCTGGCGCAGGGCGGCAGCCTCCTGAGCGCGATCGGGAACGATTACGGATACGACGAGATTTTTGCCCGTCAGGTAGCGGGGCTCGGCCAGCGCGGCGACGTTCTGGTGGCCATCACCACGAGCGGAAAGTCCCCCAATATCCTCCGTGCTTTGGACGAGGGGAAGGCTCGTGCCTTAACGACCGTAGCGCTGCTCGGTCGCGACGGCGGGCCGGCCAAAGGTCGGGCCGAGATCGAGTTGCTGGTCCGGAGCGATTCGACGGCGCGGATTCAGGAAGCGCATAAATTCATCCTCCACGTCATCTGCGGGCTAGTGGATGCCCGCCTCCCCAAGGCCTGACAGCGGCCAGGATTCGCTAGTCCAGGAGCAGGCTGCGAATCGCCTCGTCGAGCCGGTCGAAGTTAATCGGCTTCGTTAGATGCTCGGAAAAACCGGCGGCGCGCGCCTTATTGATGTCGTTCTCCATTCCAAAACCGCTCAGGGCGATCCCGGGCAACGCGCTCTTGGCCTGCAACTCCTTCATCAGTTCGTAACCGCTCCGGTCGGGCAGCCCGATGTCGCTGATGAGCAGGTCGAACTTCTCGAGCTGCGCCTTTTCGATCGCCTGATCGGCGGTGTGCGCGAGAGTGATTCGGTAGCCGCGTCGCTCGAGCAGCATCTTCATCCCGAGGCAGGTGTCCTGGTGGTCGTCGACCACGAGGAGATGGCCTTTGCGCGCGTTCGCGCGTTCTCCCTCGTCGTTAGGCGAGAGCGCCGGCCGGCTGGGCGCGGCATCCACCGGCGCCGAAACCGTGTTGAGGATGACGCTGAAAACCGCGCCTTTGCCCAGGCCATCGCTCTCGACCGAGAGCGTTCCGCCGTGCGCTCGCACCATCGCCTTTGAAATCGCGAGCCCGAGTCCAAGCCCGCCAAACTTGCGGGTGATTGAGCTTTGCCCCTGCTCGAAAGCGTTGAAAATCTTGCCCAATTTTGCAGGGTCGATTCCGATGCCGGAGTCGATCGTCCGGATGGCAATGCGATCGCCGCTCAGGTTGGTCGTCTCGACCACGATCCGCCCGCCGCTCGCGGTAAACTTGACCCCGTTTTTGATCAGGTTCCAAAAGACCTGCTGGAGCCGGGCCGGATCCCCATTCACGTAATCCTGCTCCGCCTCCAGGCGGAATTCGAATTCCAGATTCTTCTGCCGAATATCTTCGCGGCAGATTTCGTAGGCGCGCTGCAAGGTTTCGTGGACGGAGGTGACTTCGAAGCTGAGCTGGAGCTTGCCTTTGGCGATCCGGGTCACATCGAGCAGATCATCGATCAGGCGCGCTTCGAGTTCGACGTTGCGCCGGATGACGGCGAGCGGCTGCCGCACCTCGGGATCATCGGGCGTGCGCGCTTCGAGCTCGCCGACCATTGCGATCACGGGCGAGAGCGGGTTGCGCAGTTCGTGCGAGAGCAGGGCGAGGAACTGATCCTTGGCCGCGTTGGCGGAGATCAATTCCTGCCGTAGCCGCACATCGCGCGTCTTGTCCTCCACCAGATAAAGCACGCCCTGCACGGTCTGCTTGGAACCCTGGAGCCGGAGCAGATTGACGTTCACGAAATTCGTCACACCGGCGCGATCGACCAGCGGCTGCTCGACGAGTTGAAACGGCGTTCCGAAGGCCAGCACCTTCTCGATCGCCTCCGGCGGAGCGATGTGCACTTCTTCGTAGGTGGCCTCGCCCATCTCTTTTTCGGTCGGCAAATTGCCCAAGCGGTGCGCCATTTGGCCGAAGGCTTCGTTCGCCTGCAGGAATCGCCGCGTTTCCGGATCGACGAGCGCGATGCCGCTCGGCATGTTGGCCAGGATCTTATCGTTGAAGATGACTTCCCGTTCGATCCGGGCGGCGGCTTCAGTTTGGCGCCGATAAAACTTGCCGGCCAACCAGGCGATGATGGCGGTCCCGACGATCAGCCAGCCGCCCAGAAACGTCATCTTCTCGAGGAGATTGCGGACCGGTTTGTAAGCCACCGCGCGCGGTTGCTGCATGATCGTCGTCCAGCCGGTTCCCTCGATCGGGGCGGACGAGTAAAGGACACCGTTCCGATCGAGGTGGCCGGTTTGATCCGCCCGCATATCATTGATCAGCGTCTTGAATTGCGGGGAAACCGGGCCGCTGTTCGGGGTGAAATTGGTGCTGAAGAGCGCTTGGCCGTTCTGATCCACAATCTGGCATTGCGCCTGGTCGGCCAGGTCGATCGTCGACAGGCGACGTCCGATACGCTCGACCAGGACCGAGACGCCGATGTAACCGATGGGAGAGCCGTCGGGACCGCGGATCGGACCAACGAGATCGGTCGCGAGCCGGCCATCCGGGCTGCGCGGATGAACGGGCGAGACGTAGAAGCTTTTTGTCGCTCGGGCGCCCTCCAACCAGCTTTTCGAAATCTGGTTTTGCAGGATCATGGTCGGATCGTTGGGCAGGGAAGCTATCAGCCGGCCATCGGCCGTCGTGATGAACATCCCATCGATCCGCGGGTGCAAAAAGTAGGTCTCCTGGAGCCAGTGGGTCGCGGCCAGGTCCGGCTCGCGGACGCTGAAAATTTTCGCGACCGGCGGGTAGGTCTGATAGAATTCGGCGATCTTGCCGCTGCGAGTAAGATCGTCGCCCACGAGATGGGCGATGAGCTGCACGAAGTTTTGGCGGTCGCGCAGGATCTTCGATTCGAGCGTGTTGGTCAGGATCGTGTAGGAGACCACGAGCATGAAGACGACCGGAACCCAGCCCGCGATCAGGATGCTGAGAACCACGTTGAGACGTTCGAAGCGGCCACGTGGCCGGCTCCGCATTTTGTCTTTTGCTTCCACGATTTCGATCGGACTGCCCGTTCAGTTTTCGGCTGCTTCGCCCGGGACGCAACCGGCGAATGGCATTCATCCCATTCCCCTCTGGCGAGTTCCCCGGGCGGCCATCGCCGTCCATCGCCACATTAGATTCGAGCAGCAAACGTGCGACGCTCGCCTCCGAGCCGGAAAATGGGCGGAGATTCGGCCTGCCGCTCACACCTTTGCTCCCCAACTCTCGTCCCCTCCGCCTCTGAGAATTGATTTGACGGCCCACCCGGAAGCGGCATCATGTCGCCTCTGTCCGCCCTGAAGGGCGGCACGTCTGGAATTTATGGGAGGAAGCACCGCGAACTTAATCTGGACCTTCTGTTACCTGAGCGTCCTGATCGGCCTCTCGGCCTACGGACTGCACCGTTATTTTATCGTTTACCTCTTCCTGAAGAACCGCAAGCGCGCGCCTCAGCCGCGCGCTTATTTTGAGCAGCTGCCGATCATCACGGTGCAGTTGCCGCTCTTTAACGAAATTTATGTCGTCGAACGGCTCCTGAAGTCGGTCAGTCAGCTCGATTATCCGAAGGAGCGCCTCCAAATCCAGGTGCTCGACGATTCGACCGACGAGACCCGCGATCTCACCCGCTCGTCAGTGCGCCGGCTCGCCGCCCGCGGGTTCGATGTTGAATTAATTCAGCGCACCGATCGCGTCGGCTACAAGGCGGGAGCGCTCGAGGCCGGGCTGGCCACGGCGCGGGGCGAGTTCGTTTGCATCCTCGATGCCGACTTTGTTCCGCAGCCCGAATTGCTCAAGTCCACCGTCCACTTTTTCACCGATCCGAAGGTCGGCATGATCCAGACGCGCTGGGGCCACATCAATCGCGATTACTCGCTCCTCACCCGCGTGCAGGCGATGTTTCTCGATGGCCATCTCCTCCTCGAACAGGTCGCGCGCAGCCGGAGCGGCCGCTTTTTCAATTTCAACGGCACGGCCGGTCTCTGGCGCAAGACTTGCATTGAGCAATCGGGTGGCTGGCAACATGACACGCTCACCGAAGATCTCGACCTCAGCTATCGAGCGCAGCTCGCCGGCTGGCGGTTTGTTTTCCTCACCGATGTCGTGACGCCGGCGGAATTGCCCGTGGACATGAACGGCTTCAAATCGCAACAACATCGCTGGACGAAAGGTTCCATCCAGACCTGCAAAAAATTGCTGCCCCGCATCTGGCGGAGCAGTTTGCCGTTGCCGATCAAGATCGAGGCCACCGGGCACCTGACCTCAAATTTCGCCTACCTTCTGCTCGCCTGTCTCTGCGTGCTGCTGCATCCTTCGAGCGGCGGTCCGCAATCGGGCTGGTTAAGAATGTTCCTGCTCGACGTTCCGATTTTTCTCACCGCATCGGTTTCGGTCGCGGTTTTTTACATTTGCGCGCAACGCGAACTCCATCCCCGCACCTGGATGAAGGAGATTCTGCTCCTCCCGGCCTTGATCGCGCTCGGGGTCGGTCTCTCGATCAACAACGCGCGCGCCGTGCTCGAAGCCGTCTTCAATCATCAGTCGGAATTCAAACGCACCCCGAAATACGGCATTCAAGACAGGTCCCAATCCTGGCGCTCCTGCCGTTACATGCCGCTCAAGTCGCTCCTCCCGATCGTCGAAGTGGCTTTCGCGATTTATTTCAGCTATTTCGTTTGCTACGCCTTCCTGCATCAGCAATATCTGACGCTTCCGTTCCTGATCATGTTTCAAATCGGGTTTCTCTACGTCGCGCTTTCTTCGCTCGCCCAATGGCTGCCGCGATTTAATTTTCCGGCCGCGCGAGAAATTGCATTTCCGGCGTGACATGAACGCGTGCCATTTGGTAATCAAAACACCCATGCTTCATCGCATCGCCCTTTGCCTGCTCGTTTTTCTTTCCTCTTCCGTCGTCAAGCTGATGGCCGGCACCGAGACCGTGATCCCGCCGAAGGTCATCATCAGCGTGCGCGATCAGAAACTAATGGTGATCGATAACGGCCAGCGGGCCGCGGTCTATCCGATCTCGACTTCGAAGTTCGGCCTCGGGGATCGCTGGGGTAGCATGGCGACGCCGTTAGGCTGGCTCCAGGTGGCGAAAAAGATCGGCGACCACGCCCCTTCCGGCGCTGTTTTTCACAACCGCCGCTTCACGGGCGAAATCATTCCGCCCAACGCTCCCGGTCGCGATCCGATCGTGACCCGCATCATCTGGCTGCGCGGGCTCGAGAAATCGAACGCCAACGCCTTTAACCGCGGCATCTACATCCATGGCACGCCCCAGGAGAAGAAGATCGGCAAGCCGGCCAGCTACGGCTGCGTGCGGATGTCGTCGAAGGATGTGGCCGAGGTTTATGCTCAGATCCAGATCGGCGCGCTCGTCCGGATCATCCCGGATTCGCTGCCAAAGTTACCGAAAGCCAAAGCCTCCTCCAACGCTGTCGTCTTTAGCGCCGATGCTCCCCGGGGAAAGCCCGCGCCGCCCCTCAGCAATCCGGCCCCGGCCGGCAAATCGGATTCAGCCGGAAAACGCGTTTCCGCCCAGACGAACCACGGCGGCGGCCACCGCGCCTAACGAGTCGTCGTCCCGCAGCGCGGGATGATCTCGAATCCTGGATGGCAGAATCCCGGAAGGCCGATTTGTGCGTCGCGTTCCTGCAAAGACTTTGACCCTGCCCTTCCCATTTCTATAGTGAGGCTCCCCCGCAATCCTAAAACCGGAGATTTCCCATGGCCCTCGCAGTTGGCAGCAAAGCACCTGATTTCACCCTGCCCACCAAGACCGCCGACGGTCCGCGTCCGGTCCGTTTGAGCGAAAATTTTGGGAACAAAAACACCCTGCTGCTTTTCTTTCCGATGGCCTTCACCGGCACCTGCACGACGGAGATGTGCGGCGTCGGCAACGGCCTGCGCGAGTATGGCGATCTCAACTGCGAGGTTTACGGGATCAGCGGCGACAATCCCTTTGCCCAGGAAGCGTGGGCGAAAAAGGAGAGTATTAACGTTCCCCTCCTGAGCGACTACGAACACAAGGTCGCGCAGAGCTACGGCGTGGCCTACGACTCCTTTCTCCCGCAGCTCAACCTCGGCTTTGCCGGCGTGGCCAAGCGCTCCGCTTTCCTCATCGATCGCGAGGGCATCATTCGTTATGCCGAAGTGCACGACGACGCCCGTGAGTTGCCCGATTTCGACCAGATCAAAACCAAACTGGCGGAGATGAAATAACATGCGCGAGGAACTAATAAAATTGGCCCGGCAGATGCCATTCGTGCCGTTTACGATCGAATTGAGCAGCGGACGGAAAATTCCGGTGCGAAGCAGTGATCATATTTTCCTGGGGGCCGAGAAAGGCAGTTTGATCGTCGTGCAGGATGACCAGGGGTTGTACGGTTTGCTTCCCGTCCTTCACATTACCGCACTCACCGCAAAGGAGCCGGCGTGATGAGCGCCGGCGAATTCGACACACTCAGAAAATTTGAGATTGGCAGCGGTCGCGAAGTCTTCCTTCATTCCCTGCCCGCGCTCGAAGAAAAGGGCGTCGGACCCATCTCGCGGCTCCCCGTCAGCATTCGGATCGTGCTCGAATCGGTCCTGCGCAATTGCGACGGCAAAAAAGTCGGACGCAAGGATGTCGAGACGCTCGCCAATTGGAAGGCGAAGTCACCGGCCAACGAAGAAATCCCGTTCGTCGTCGCGCGCATCGTTTTGCAGGATTTCACCGGCGTGCCGCTGGTCGTCGACCTCGCCGCCATGCGCAGCGCGGTCCAGCGGTTAGGCGGTGACCCGAAAATCATCGAGCCGCTCGTGCCCGTCGATCTGGTCGTGGATCACTCGGTGCAGGTTGATTTTGCCGGCTCGGCCCTGGCGCTGCGCCTTAACATGGAGATGGAATTCAAGCGCAACCGGGAACGTTACGAATTTCTGAAATGGGGCCAGCAGGCCTTCAAGACCTTCGGCCTCGTCCCGCCTGGCATCGGCATTGTCCACCAGGTCAATCTCGAATATCTCGCCAAAGGCGTCCTCAGCACCGGCGACCTTTTTTATCCCGACACGCTCGTCGGCACGGATTCGCATACCACGATGATCAACGGCCTCGGGGTCGTCGGCTGGGGCGTGGGCGGGATCGAAGCGGAAGCCGGCATGCTCGGGCAGCCGGTTTATTTCCTCACCCCGGAAGTCGTCGGCGTGCACATGACCGGCGGGCTCCGCGAAGGCGTGACCGCGACCGATCTCGCGCTCCACATCACCCAGATGCTGCGGGCGCAGAAAGTGGTCGGGAAATTCGTCGAGTTTTACGGCGAAGGTGCGGCCTCACTTCCGCTCCCGGACCGGGCCACGATCGGCAACATGTCGCCCGAATACGGCGCGACCATGGGTTATTTCCCGGTCGACGCCGAGTCGGTCGCCTACCTGCGCGCGACCGGTCGCACGGACGAGCAATGCGACGCGTTCGAAGCTTATTTCCGTGCTCAAAAAATGTTCGGGATGCCGCGGAAGGGCGAGATCGATTACAGCGTCGATCTCGAGCTCGATCTCGCCGATGTGCAACCGAGCGTGGCCGGCCCGAAACGGCCGCAGGACCGGATCGATCTGCCGGAGCTGGGGAACGCGTTTCGTTCTTTGCTCACCAAACCGCTTCCGGAAGGCGGTTACGGAAAATCCGGCACAAATCTGGCGCAACGTCATCCCGTTCAGCTCAACGGCTCGGCACCGGAGACGGAGAATATGGTCTCGAGCGATCGCGAAGATCAGGGAATCGAGCCGGGCGACCCACGCAACAAAGTCGAGATGGTAACTAACCGGCCGACGCCTGATCCGGGCGACAAAATCGAGCACGAAAACCGCGACGTGTTCCATCAAGGACAGACCAGCATCGGTCACGGCAGCGTGCTCATCGCGGCCATCACCAGTTGCACGAACACGAGCAACCCGAGCGTCATGCTGGCCGCCGGCCTGCTGGCGAAGAAAGCGGTCGAGCGCGGCCTAACGATCGACCCGGCGGTCAAGACCTCCCTCGCGCCCGGCTCGCGGGTCGTTTCCGATTACCTGCAAAAGACCGGACTCCAGAACTATCTCGATCAGCTCGGCTTCAACATCGTCGGCTACGGCTGCACGACCTGCATCGGCAATTCGGGCCCGCTCCATCCCAAGATCGAAAAGGCGATCGCGGAACACGATCTGGTGGCCGCTTCGGTCCTTTCCGGGAATCGCAATTTCGAGGCGCGTGTCCATCAAAACATTAAGGCCAACTTCCTCATGTCGCCGCCGCTCGTGGTCGCGTTCGCCCTCGCCGGGCGGGTCGATCTCGACCTTGTGCAAGAGCCGCTCGCGAAAGACCGGGACGGTCGCGACGTTTACCTGAAGGATCTCTGGCCGTCGTTAGGGGAAATTCGCGAGATGATGCAGTCCGCCCTCACGCCGGAAGTCTTCCGCAAACTCTATCGCGACTTTGCCGATCAAAACCCGAAGTGGAACGACATCGCCGCTCGCACCGGCGAGGTCTATGAGTGGGACGAGAAGAGCGATTACATTCATGACCCGCCCTTCTTCACCGATTTCACGATGGAACCGGGGACGATCGAAAATATTCGCGACGGCCGTCCCCTCGGCATTTTCGGCGACTCGGTGACGACCGATCACATCTCGCCGGCGGGCGCGATCAAGGCCAGCTCGCCGGCCGGGCATTACCTGGTTTCGCGCGGGATCAAGCCGGAGGACTTCAACAGCTATGGCAGCCGCCGGGGGAACGACCTCGTGATGACCCGCGGCACTTTCGCCAATGTGCGGATCAAGAATCTGATGGTGCCGGGCGTGGAAGGCGGGGTCACCATTCATCAGCCGAGCGGCGAACAGATGTCGATCTTCGACGCGGCCATGAAATATGCCGAGACGAAAACGCCGCTCATCATTCTGGCCGGAACCGAATACGGCACCGGCTCGAGCCGCGACTGGGCGGCGAAAGGGACGCGATTGTTAGGCGTGAAGGCCGTGGTCGCGGCGAGCTTCGAGCGCATCCATCGTTCCAATCTCGTCGGGATGGGTGTGCTGCCCTTGCAGTTTGTCGACGGAGCCAATGCCCAGTCGTTAGGCCTGGACGGCTCGGAGATCTACAGCGTGACCGGCCTCTCCGACTCGATCCAGCCCGGGCAGAACCTGACGCTCGAGATCAGGCGCGCCAACGGCGAGGCTCAAACCATTCCGGTAAAACTGCGGATCGATACCCCGATCGAGATCGATTATTACCGGCATGGCGGGATTCTCCAGTTTGTCCTCCGCGAATTACTCGCCCGCCAAGCCGCCTGAATCGAGCGGGCTCCCGCGCCTAACGAAGACGACTGAGCCGTCGGCAATGAAGGCGGAGGTCGGTGAGGCGGCGAGCGCTTTCACAAACTGTGGGCCATAAAGACTGGCCACGTCGGCCTCGAAGTGCGCCGCACTCGCCGGCCAGACGCGCCAGGGCGGATGTTCGACCTTGTACTGGGTGCAGCTTCCGCCGCAGGCAGTGTAGCCCCAGTAATGTTCGGTGATGAATTCCTCGAAAGATCCGGGGGCGATCGGCCGCGCTTCTCCCTCCGCGGAGGCGGAGACAAATTCGCCTCGCCCATCGCGCCGCCACTCATAGCGGCAATGGACTCCGTTCGCTTTGCGCGTGATCGAATGCGACATCGGGAAGGCGCAATAGGGCTCGCCGTAAAGGCGCCGGGCGAGAATCGCGATCGCCCGTCGCGGGACAATTTCCCGAACGAAAACAACACCGCGCCGCCAGCCTTCGGCGGCCCGGTGACGGACGTAAAACCGCAGATTCACCTCCTCAAAATTACGGTGAAAGGGAAACGCAATTCCGAGCACGCGGGTGCGGAGGAAAAGAAATCCGACCACGCTGACATAAGTGACGGAAGCAAACTCGTCCAGCTCCAGGCCGGGCGGGACGAGCGGCTCGAGGACGGCGCGCTCAATCGGATAATTGAGCATCACGAGGTGCCGCCATTCGGCGGTGAGAAAGGCCTTCTTCAGCGCAGGAGTCGGTCGAGCGCTGGATCGGGCCGGGCGCCGAGAGCGAGCGCTCTTTCGTAGTGGCGCCGGGCCAGTTCTTTCGCCGGCGGTTGGGAGGTGGAATAGACAACCGCGAGATTGAAATGCGCGTCGGCGTATTGGGGATTGTCGGCGATTGCTTCGAGCATTTCCTTTTCCGCCGCCTCCTGCCAACCCTTTTGGCTGGCGGTGATCCCAAGATAGTTGTGGGCCGTGGCGCTCTTTGGATTGATGGCGAGCGATTTCGTCAGCTCGGAAAGGGCGTCGTCGAACTTGTTCTGCTGGTAATAGACGATCCCGAGGGTGGTGTGGGCGAATTCATCGCCCGGCGCGAGCGCGATCGCCTTTTTCAGGGTGAGCTCGGCGGCTTTCAGTTTTCCATTGCGGAAAAGAACCACGCCGAGATTGGATAGGGAATAAAGGTTGTTCGGGCTTTTGGTCAGGATTTCCTGATAGAGCTTTTCTGCCTGCTTAAATTTACCCTGATCGAAATTCTCCTTCGCTTTGCGGGCGAGAGGGAGTAGGGCGGGCGGCACGCCCGGCTTGAAGGTGGTGTCGACTTCGGGGCCGATGCTGTTGCCTTCGCCCTTGGCGACGGATTCGAGCGAGGATTTTTCGTTAGGCGGCGGTTGTCCCTTAGCCGCGTCGGATAAATTGCTGATCGTGAGCGGCCCGGCCGGTTTCGCCATCGTCAGGCTGGCTTTGACCGTGCCGGGCGCGGTGTCGGAGATCGCCACCACCGGCGCCTTGAGGAGGGCCAGCTCCTCAGGGCTCAATTTCGTGATCGGCTCGGCCAACAAATGAATTTGTCGATCGAGAACGTCGGATTTGATATTTAGTTTGTCGAACTCGGCCAACATCAACTTCTTGGCCTGCTCGCGACGCGCTTCCTCCTGCCGCTCACGCACTACAATGGCGCGCAGCATCTGGTTTTCCTTGACCAGGCGCTCGGTCTCTTCCGGGGTGGCGCCATTCAATTTCGCGGTTGCGAGCTCACCGCTCGCTTCGTCGAGCTGGGCGCGCAAATCGGCGATCATTTTTTCCGATTCCTGGTTGGCGCGCTGGCTCTTGACGAGCTGATCGCGCAATTTCTCGAGCTGATCTTTTACCGCCTGTAACTCCTGCGCTTTCTTCGGACGATCGGCGCTGATCTCGCGCACCGTGTTTTCGGCCGCGGCCAGTTTCTTTTGCAGATCACTCTTCTCCGCCACCAGCACCTGGACGCGAGCCTGCGCGTCGCCGGCGGCTTTCAGGTCGCGCAGGGCATCGTCGCGTTCCTGGGTCGCGCTCGCCAGCTGTTTGCGGGCCTGAAGCAGTTTGGTGTTTGTTTCCGTGTTCTGCTTCTCGGCCGCGCTTCGACCCGCTTCCACCGCTGCGAGGGCTTTTTTTAGTTGCGCGATCTCACTCTGGAGCGCGATCACGGCCTTCTGGTCGCCCGACCCGGTCGATTGAATCACCTGTAACGATTCCTGCGCGGCGGCCAATTGATCGCGAACTTCACTCTTGGCTTTGGAAGCTTTTTCCAGTTCGCTTTTCGCCTGTTCGAGCTCGGCGCTGCTGGTCTGCAGTTTACCTGAGATTTCCGATTTCTCCTTGCGCGCGGTCGATATTTCCTGCTGTGATTTCTTCAACTCCGCTTCCAGATTTTCGACCCGCGCGCGCAGCTCCTGCGTCGCAGTCTCAATCGCGGCGTGAGCGTCGGCCGTTGGTGTGCGCGGGCGCGCCACCCCGACTTCCACACTCGGCTCGGCCGGGCCTGGCAGAGGTACCTCGCTTTTGCCAGCGGCCGGCTCGGCGCTGGCGGCGAGATCCGTCTCGGTGGCAATTTTGCTTTGCACCCGCAGGATAGCCTCGGCGATCTTGCGGCCTCGATAATCGACAATTGCCGGCTGCCAGTCGCCGTGGGTCCGCTTTAACTCCTCGAGCATGGAACCGGCAAAGCGGAACTTGGAAAGGGCGGGTTTGAACTGATTGTCGCGCTCGAGTTTCTCCGCTTGTTGTGCACTCATGTAGGCTTTGAGAAAGATCTCGGAAGGATCGGCTTCCTGGGCGAAGGAGAGGTGGGGCTGCGCGAACAAGGCGAGGGCGGGACGGAGAAGCAGCCCGATTTTGTTCATCGCAAAGCCGCGGACAATAAGCGACCGATTCCCTGCTTGCAACGGTGGGGGCACGGGGCGGCGCTTTGTCTTTGCAATCGGGCGGAGAAAAATTAGAGTCGTGCGCGACGGTGGCCATAGCTCAATGGTAGAGCCCCAGATTGTGGTTCTGGCTGTTGCGGGTTCGAGTCCCGTTGGCCACCCCGGATCGGAAAACCAATCGATTCTGGCCGCCGCGGCGTCCTTAGGCAAGCAGTCGCCGGAGACGGATCCCTCTCAGGCTAGGGTGACGCCGGAGCGCTGCTCGCGGCCGGCGAGGGCGACGGAGAGGAAAGCGGCCGAATGGAAACCGCCAGTTTTTGCCGATCGGAACGCACAATCGTCATCGACTGATCGAACTGGAGCAGGATCGCACCTTCGCCCGAGGTGGTGGCGATCTGGCGGGCGTTCGAGCTGTCCTTCGTGATCGTGATCAGCATCGCGTTGTAAACAAGGGTCACACGGCCGTTCTCCTCCGGTTTCAACTCGCCTTTGAAACGAAGCGTGTGCTCCGGGTCATCGACAAGATCGAAGCTGACCCCGCGGCGGCTGGTAATCAGTTCGGCTTTCTGCTCCGTCTTGTCGGCGGAAAGGGTAAAGGTGATGGCGTAGTTGGCCCCGAGGGGAATTGCGGCATTCGCGTCCGCCGGGGCGGCATCGAGGTTAGGATCGTGCGCGAAAGCGGAGAAGAGAACGCCGCCGAAGACGAGGAGAAAGCTGAAGCGGGATTTCATCGTTAGGCATCGCCTTTGACCAATCCGGCGAACGCAGACCTACGACGAATCAGCCGGGCAAACAAGCGCCGGCTCCTCGGCGGGCCCGTGTTGGACCACACGCCGGAGAGCGTGCGGCCCAACAAAATGCACCAGGCGCAATCGCGGTCTGCCTATTGCAGATTGACTGTGATGTCCTTGGAGCCCATGGCCCCGGTCTCATCCGTGACCGTGGTCGAGATGGTATGGGGCCCGGCGGTGTAGTTGCGGGTAAACCACTTGAAGGAGGCGGTCGTGACATCGCCAGTCGTCGAGCCCACTTCTGTGCCGTCGACCGAGACGGTGAAGGTATTCTCGTCACCGGTAGTGCCAGCCGCGTCGACGATGATCGGGACTTTGGCCCCGATGTTGTAGGTCGAGCCGTCGGCTGGTTTCTCGTAGGTGACCCCGATGCCAATGGTAATCGTAACCGTCGGCGGGCTGGGATCGTTCACGCCGAGATTATCGATCGCGGTGAACGAGACGACGTGGGTCCCGGCAGTGGTGAAGGTGACCAGGCCGGGATTTTGCACGTTGCTGTTGACCGGGTCGCCACCGGGGAAAACCCAGTGATAGCCGGTGACGGTGCCATCTTTGTCCGTCGCCGTGCCAGTGAAGTTAACCGCATCGCCGACCTGAATGACCGTGTCCTCGCGCGGCTGAGTGATTTTGCCTTTGGGCGGCCGATTGGAGGGATTGGCCGTAAGGTGGACAAAGGCTCCCTCGGAAGGGGTGCCGGCGTTGTTCAGGATCCACACGAGGTAGTAACCGGGCGGGGCAATGTTCGCGTTTGGCGGTGCTGTCGCGGTCAGCTTGCCCGTGCCGCCCTGGGTGAAGTTCAGTTCCACCAGACGCTGATCGAAATCGATGTTGTGTGTCGAGGAGCAGAGCCGGGTCAGAACCACGGTTTTGATGTCGGTCGAATCCGGGGTTGAAATCGTCAAGGTGCCCCCGTAGCCGATCTCGGAAGTCGCGCTCGTGATGGTCGGGCGAACGGCGGGAATGGAATTGCCACTTCCATCGGTCGTGAAGAGGTAGGGCGGTGAATAGACTTCGATGTGTGGTTCCCATGTGCCGAGAACGGGATTGCTGCCGGCGATGACTACCCGGCCGTCGGGTCGCAGGAGCAGGATCGAATGATAAAGGTGCGGATAAACGAAGGTGCCGCCCGGCGCCCAGGTCTCGGTTACGGGATTGAACAGGTCGCCCGTGAGGACGGCCGTGGCGTTGTCTTCATCATTGATCGAGCCGCCGGCCGCGAGCACGAGGCCATTCGGCAGCATGCACGATTCCATGCGCTGCCGTGGGGCGGACATCGGAGCAACCATGCGCCAAGCTGGTTTCGTGACGGAGAGGTCGATGATTTCCGCCGTCTCGGTGGCGGGGGCATGATTGAGAGCGCCGCCCATGATCATGATCTTTGCGCCGTAATTGCTGGCGGGACGCAGCGGAAGAAGGATGGAAGTTCCACCCTGGCGATCCTGTGGGAAAACCGTTTTGGCGACGTTCAGGTCCCAGGTATTGGTGGAGGGGTGGTAGACATTCGAATCGGCCTGCACCCCTGAGAAGTAGACATCGCCGTTAGGCAGGAGATGCTCCCGCGGATAGAGGCGCGGCGTCCACGGTGCCGGCAGCTCCGGACCCCAGCCGGTGGCGATCGTATACATCTCGACGTTGTCGTTATGCACCCGGTCCTCGTCGATCCCGCCGAAGACCATGGCGCGGCCGTCGTTCAGCATCACGACGCTGGCGTAAAAGCGAGCGTTGGCCATTTCCTCGATCTCGTTGAATTTCTCCGTCGCCGGATCAAACATCGAGACCCGGCCCACGCCGTAGGGCGGCTGAAGATCGCCGGTCCCTCCCGCGATGATGATGCGCCCATCGGGAAAGGCGGCGACGCCGGTGCAGAAAATGTCCCAAAGCACCGGCTGAACGGCGAAGGTTCCGGTGTTGTAGTCCCAGACCGCGGCCACGAAATCCCCGTTGTCATGGTTGGTCGGATCGTTCTCCGACCCGGAGACGATGAGAATCTTGCCGGTATGCAAAATGGTGCCGTGAATTGGGTTGACCGGCATCAAATAAGGAAGAACCTCCCAGGATCCCTCGACCGCTGGTGATCCTGCGCGTGCGGTTTGAAAGGGGAGAGTGAGGCTCGCGGCGAGACCAACCAACACGGCCACTGCGACAGAAAATCGGCGCCGGCCCTGCACCGAGTACGTAGTCTGCACATCTCTTTGACTCATGAGCCCGATGGTGCGCTGCAGGAGGTGACGATGTCAATCCTAAAACATAAGAACTCCGCATTTGCTCCCCGGAAACCCGCTCTTCCGGAGATGATTTTTGAATTGGTAAAGTCCGGCGCGGCTGCCATTTTTTCTTTTGGGGTGCCTGTAGCTCAACCGGATAGAGCTTCTGACTTCGGATCAGAAGGTTGGGGGTTCGAATCCCTCCAGGCACGCTCCCCGGTTAGGCGACCAAACGCGGGGCGAGAGAGCGCGGAGCTCTCTCTGCGCTCTCTTCCGGAGCAGGCTACTGGTAAAGGGCGTCGACCAAACGGAGCGATTTTTCGTTAGGCAGAATCTGGCGTTCCATCTGGTTCATGACATAGGCGAAGGAGAGATTGTTCTCCGGGTCGGCGAAGGCGTGGCTGCCGCCCGCTCCCGGATGTCCGAAAGAGAGGGTTGAAGGGCCGAAGAGACGACGGCTTACTGCGGGCGGATCTTTCATGAAGCCGGCTGAGAAAGCCGTTTGAATCGCGAAAACGCGATCCATCCCGGCGCTCAAGGTGGTCGTCATCTGGGAAATCGTGGCCTCGGAGAAAAGACGCCGGCCGCCGAGCGTGCCGCCATTGGCGAGGAGCGCATAAAATTTCGCGAGCGAGGTCGCGCTCCCGATCCCGCCGAAGGAAACGAAGGAGCGAGCGCGATTCTCGGGCGCGTTCATGGCGCTGACCGCACTCAATCCATGTGGCGAAGCGAAGACTTTGCGCTGGATCGTCCCGGGAGTATTAAGCGCCCGATAGAACTCATCGGGCGGCGGGGCCTGCGCTGCCTTCGCGGCATAAATCGTCGCGACGCGCGCATTTTCCGCGGCCGGCAGGCCGATCCAAATGTCGAGGCCGAGCGGCTCGGCAAAAACGCTCCGCCAATATTCCGCGAGCGGACGCGAAGCGATGCGTCGCACCAGCTCATCGAGGAGAAAACCGAAAGTGCGGGCGTGATAACCATGCGCCGTCCCGGGCTCCCAGAGAGGTTTCTGTCGCTCCAATGCCCTAACGATTGCGGGGTAGTTGGTGACCTCGACCGCGGAGTCGAGCGCGGGCAGGCCCGCTTGATGCGAGAGCAACTGCGCGAGGGTGATCTCTTCCTTCCCCGCCTGCCCAAACTCCGGCCAGAATTCCGCCACCCGCCGTTCCAGCCCCAGGCCGCGCTCCTGCAAGAGGTGCAGGAGGCAGGCACTGCCCAATCCTTTGGTCGCGGACCAAAAGAGCACGAGCGTCCCCTCGCTCCAGGGTATCTGGCGTTGCGCGTCGCGGTAGCCGCCTTCCAATTCCAGCACCGGAGCGCCGTGGTGCCAGATCGAGACCGCCGCCCCCAACTCTCCAAACCGGGAAAAGTTTTCCTCGAAGAGCGGCCCGATCCGCGCCGCCACTTTATCCGCGCGGAATCCCATCAGGAGCGAATTTGCCTATCGAATCGGCCGCTCAGTACTGGCGGACGTAGGGATATTTCGTTTCGTTTCCCGGCTCCGGCGGAAATTCGCTGTAGCCACGATGAATCCATGGAAGATCGCTCCGCAACGCCGGGAGATAGGTGCCCTTGCAAACCGGAAACGGCCAGAGAATCACCTCGTAAAAACCAACTCCGAAGCGGGCAAAAGCGCGCCCCGTTCCGCAGATCACTCCATAGCCGGCCGCGGCCGCATTGCCTTCCCGGTCGTTCACCTTCCCCATCGTGACTGGAATTTCGGTGCAGCCGAAAACCATGTTCGAGAGTCCGCGACCGAGTTTGCGCGTCGGCCCGTAATCGGCGGCCGGCGGATCCTGAATGTCAGCCCAGGAGGTGAGAGCAAATCCGGCGACAAAGAGCGCGACGAGCAGGCGTTTCATGGCAGCGGCCCGAGTAAATCGAGCCGCGTCGAGGATTGCAATACTTGTTTATCGCGCCGACGGCGTGGGGCGGCCGTTGGTTGCGGCAAGCGAGGCGACGGTCGAGACGGCGAGGATGGCGGCGATGACGAGGAGCGAGACCCAGCTCGGCATCGAGAGCCAGGGCTCGGCCAGCATTTTCGAGCCGACAAAGCAAAGAATGATCGCGAGACCGATCCGCAGATAA
>DATBDG010000232.1:0-7883 GCA_036270055.1 Chthoniobacterales bacterium | reverse complement strand
CGGCTCGGCGGCGCCATTCACGCGCGAGAGATTGTCGCGCTGCCCCACTGTGCGCAGGCTGGAATCGCGCAGCTCGATCGGTTCGGGATCGCCCAGGTATGGATTGCGGTGCAGACGATCTGCGACCGAGACGGCATTGGTGCGCACCGATAAACCGGTCATCCGTTCGCTGAAAATCGCCGCGTGCAGGAAGCGCTGGCCAGCGAGTTCCTCCTCGAGCGGGAAACGCGTCTCCCACACATAGGGGACACTGGTCGGGGCACCGCTGACCGGCGCTTCGGTTGCGGCGAGGCGCATCCCCGCGGGCATGGTGACAAAGGGGGGAGTCGAGAGCTGCGCTTCATCCGATAACTCTTGGAAGTGACCGAGAGCAAATTGATCCAGCGCGGTCGAAGCGACGCTCACCGCTTCGGAATGGACCATCGGCGTGTCAATGAAGACACGGGTCGCGGTCGGTTTGGCGGAACCGATGCGGTCGAGTCGAGTCTCCAGCGGCACCTGCAATTGCTTGACCTCGAGCATCCCGAGCGGATGGACGAGCAGCGGCGTTTCCTCGTCGCGGATGAAGCGCGCGATCGTGTCCGCGCCGGCGGGCAATTGCGGAGTCCAGGCGATGTCGCGGTCGAGCGCATCGGCCACGATCGTTAGGGGTGAAAGCGTCGGCTGATCGGCGGTGTCCTCTTCACCCCACTGGAACGGCCCGATGTCGAAATGAATCGTCGGCAAATACCAGACGTCAATCGTGGCTGTGCCATCAATGTACCAGGGCGTGGTGCCTTTAAGGGTGCCGTGGAAATCGACGTTGGCAAAGTCGTGACCGAGGGCCGAGATCGCGAACCCGGCATCGATCTGCACCTCGAAGTAAAAACGCGGCGCCCACTTGAAGAGCGCGTCGAGCGTAACCCAGGCCGAGCCTTCCGCCACTCCCACATCGGCGTGCAGATGGTAGCCGCCGCCGAACTGGATCGAATTCGGCGTGATCGCGAAGTAGGCGTCGACGTAAATTTCGAGGATTTTTGACGGCGATTGGTTGATCCGAATCCGCCGCATCGAAGCCAGCTCGGAAGGCGCCGGGAACCCAGGAAAAAACCCGCCGGCGGAGAGGGCGAAATCCGCGCCACCCGCCCAACGAATGAAGAGACCGAGATCGCCGCTCAACGGCATTGTCCCAAGCCGCGAGTTATTCAGACCGACGAGGAAGAGGATCGATTCCGAGGTAAACTCGCCGTAAACCTCCGCCCGCATATCGACGATCCGCAGCTTCTCGTCGACCAACGCCGAGGGGACGCCGACCTGCACCGCCCCGAGTAGGATGATCTTCGGATCGGGCAGGCCGAGCAGGAGCCCGACTTTGGCGACGACAAAACCAGCCTGCGAACCCCAGCCCAGCTCAGCGAGCGGGCCGACGGCGAAGGAGCCCTGCTCTTCCGGGAAGACCGCGCGCACTTTATCCAGGATCGTTTTCGCCGCGTCGATCGGCTTTTCCGGAAAAAGCAGCGTCGCGGAGGTACCGTCGCGGATGCCTTTGCGCAATTCGTCAGTCGCAATTCGGCGATTAAGCGCGAGCAAACCGCCGAGCCCGTTGAGGGTAAAGCCGAAGCTCAATTCGATCGCGGGGGCAAAATGGATCGCGAGCAAGGTGACGAAGGAGAAGTCGGGCTCGGTCACGAGCAGGGCGATCGCGGTGATCCGAATCCCGCCGACTCGGAGGTCGAGGATACCGCTGTATTCATTCCCGATCCGTTGGATGAAGCCGCCCCCGGCCACGATCCCGGCGTCAACCCGCACCCCGAGCCCGGTCGGGAGGTGCGGCTGGATCGTTAGGTGATTAGAGCCGTCATCCTGCCAGCGAATGGTGACGCCCGCGCCTTCCACGACCGCGCCCAAGACGTCGCCGATCTTTCCCGCGATCGTTCCTGTGACCTCGAGCCGATCCCCGGCTTCGCTCTCGTCGCCCGGCAGCCCGATCGCAAACTCCCGCAGCTCGACGCCGGGGGCGGAAAAGCGCACCGGCAAAGTGAGCTTCCGGTTTTTTCCCTCGCCGAATGAGAGCCCGCGATCGGAATCGAGCGTGATGAGCGACGACTCCGCTTCCGGATCTGCGCCGCCCGGAATCACTTGCTCGACCAGTTTGTCCGCGCGCAATCCGGCCGAGAGCTTCGTGTTTAACTTGATCCCAACAACCGCGTCCTGCGCGTAACTGAGGAAGGCGAATAGCTCCGCCTGCTCGATGGCGAGGGACAGTCCCAAAGTTTTCCTGCCCGTATTGGCAAACCTTATCTCGAGCAGCTTTTGCGGGCGATCAAACCTCACGAGATCGGCAAATCTTTGGGAGGCGTTGTCAACGCCGAGAAGTTGCTTCGCCACGTCGTCGAATGCGGTTTTCGTTCCCGCCCCAAGATTGCGGAAGGGGCGCTTCCACGGCTCGGCCATCCCGGCAATCGCGTTCCTGATCACCGGGTCCGGGTTCTTGCCGTCTTTGTCGCTCGAGATTTCGTCCGCGACGATGAGCAGCGCTTCGTCCACAGCTCGGAGCACGACGGATAGCTCGGTCGCCGCGCGCGCGGCCGCTTCGATCGTGAACGGGTTCGTCGCCAGTTCCGTCACCATTCGGGCGATCGCCTGCTGAGCGAGCGTAATCTTCGGCTCGATCGCCGTGATGACCGGCTGCGCGGCATCATTCGCGTCTGCGATGTCCTGCTTCAGCGTCTCGAAGCGGGACTTCGTATCGGGCGTTTTCGCGACCGGATCTTCCGCGAGAGCGGCGACGAACGAGCCGGTGTCCTTGAAAGCGTCAGCGACAAATCCAGCCGCGCGGGTCTGCCCAAAAGCGAGCGTGCCTTTGACCAGCGCCGTCCAAACATCCTCTGCCATGTGATCTCCGTCCGACCTGAAAGCCATCGGGGAACCCCTCTGGTGTGAGGATGCGCGCGGCCGCCGTCAAGCATTAACCAAAATATTTACGAACGACCGCTAGGTTAAACTCCTAGCCACGCGATGAGTTCGTTAGGTAAGTGGTTAGGCACCGAGCGCGGCTTGCGCCGCGGCGAGCTTCGCAATTGGCACGCGAAACGGGCTGCAACTGACGTAGTCGAGCCCGAGCCGGTGACAGAACTTCACGCTCGATGGTTCGCCGCCATGCTCGCCGCAGATGCCGAGCTTGATCTTGGGCCGCGTCTTGCGGCCGCGATCGCGCGTCATTTCCATCAATTGCCCAACCCCCTGCTGATCAATCGAGGCAAAGGGATTGTTAGGCACGATGTCCAGCTCCGCGTAGACGGGCAGGAAACTCCCGGAATCGTCGCGGCTCATCCCGAGGGTCGTCTGGGTGAGGTCGTTCGTGCCGAAGCTGAAGAACTCGGCGTCCTGCGCGATCTCGTCGGCGACGAGGGCGGCGCGCGGGATCTCGATCATGGTGCCGACGAGATAGTTGAATTTCGTCTTCTTCTCCTTCGCGACCTCGGCTGCGACCCGATGCACGATCTCGATCTGCAACTTCAATTCGCGCGGGAAACCGACGAGCGGGATCATGATTTCGGGCCGGACTTTTTTGCCCTTCTTCTGCACTTCGGCGGCCGCTTCGAAGACAGCCCGGGCCTGCATCTCGGAAATCTCCGGGAAGGTGATACCGAGCCGACAACCGCGATGGCCCAGCATTGGATTGAATTCGTGCAGCTCGCGCACGCGGCGCGCGATGTGGTCGGCCGAAATGCCCATCTTTTTCGCGAGATCAGCCTGTTGTTCCTTTTCGTTAGGCAGAAATTCGTGCAGCGGCGGATCGAGAAAGCGGATCGTCGCCGGCAGACCGTCGAGTGCCTGGAAGATACCGGCGAAATCTTTCCGCTGGTAAGGAAGCAATTTCTTCAGCGCCTTGACCCGCGTCTCCTTATCCTCGGCCAAAATCATTTCGCGCATCGCGTCGATCCGGTCGCCTTCGAAGAACATGTGCTCGGTCCGGCAAAGACCAATCCCCTTGGCGCCGAACGCGATTGCATTCTCGACCTGCTCGGGCGTGTCGGCGTTGGTGCGCACATCCAGGTCCCGCGCGCGATCGACCCAGCTCATGAGCTTGGCATATTGCTGGTAGGTGGCGCTCTTCTTTCCATCGAGCGAGCGATCGACCAGGACCTGCACGATCTCAGAAGGCGCCGTCGTCACTTCCCCGGCGAAAACTTCGCCCGCCGTGCCATCGATGGAAATGTAATCGCCTTCCTGCAAGGTGGCGCCGCTGGCGGAGAGCGTCCGTTTCTTGTAGTCGATCTCGACCCCGGAAGCGCCGCAGACGCAGACCTTGCCCATCTGCCGGGCGACGAGCGCCGCGTGCGAAGAGACGCCGCCGCGCGAAGTCAGGATGCCTTCGGCCGCGATCATCCCGCGGAGGTCTTCGGGCGAAGTTTCGATGCGAGCCAGGACCACTTTCTCACCCCGATGAGCGCGCCGGACCGCTTCCTCCGCGCTCAGCACCACGTGACCAGAGGCGGCGCCTGGACCGGCGGGCAGACCGCTCCCGATTTTCTTCGCGCTCGCGATCGATTTGCGATCGAAGATCGGGGCGAGAAGATGGCCTAACGAATCGGCCGGGATGCGCTTGATCGCCATTTCCTTCGTGATGAGCCGTTCATCGACCATCTCGACCGCGATCCGCACCGCGGCGAGGCCGGTCCGTTTGCCGTTACGCGTTTGCAGGATGTAAAGGCGGTTGTTTTCGACCGTGAACTCGAGATCCTGCATGTCCTTGAAATGTTTTTCGAGAATGGCGCGGACTTTCATGAGCGCCTTGTGCGCTTCCGGCATTTCCTCGGCCAGCTTCGCGATCGGGTGCGGCGTGCGCACGCCCGCGACGACATCTTCGCCCTGAGCGTTGATGAGATATTCGCCGTAGAAAACCTTCTCGCCCGTCGCCGGATCGCGGGTAAAAGCAACCCCGGTCGCGCTCGTGTCTCCCATGTTGCCGAAGACCATCGTCTGGACGTTGACCGCCGTGCCCCAATCGTGCGGGATGCCGTACTTTCTCCGATAAACGATCGCGCGGTCGTTATTCCAGGAGCCGAAGACGGCGCCGATCGAACCCCAAAGCTGCTTCCTCGGATCCTGCGGAAACGATTTGCCGGTCCGGTCCTTGATCAGGTCCTTGAAACGCTGCACCAACTCCTTCAGATCGTCGACCGTCAGCTTTACATCGGGGAAATCGTGTTTGCCGTAACGCTCGTCCTTCAGGTGCTCGATCACACTCTCGAACGGCTCGTGATCTTCGCCCGCGCGCTTTTGCACGCCCATCACGACATCGCCATACATTTGGAGGAAACGCCGATACGAATCCCAGGCGAAGCGCGGGTTGCCGGTCGCTTTGGCGACGATCTCGACCACGGTGTCGTTCATCCCGAGGTTGAGGATCGTGTCCATCATTCCCGGCATGGAATCGCGTGCGCCCGAGCGGACTGAGAGCAGGAGCGGCCGCTCTTTGTTGCCGAGCTTTTTGCCGATCGATTTCTCGACTTTGGCGAGCGCCGCTTCCACTTCCGCTTCGAGCCCTTTGGGGTAAGTGCGCTTGTTCTCGGAAAAATAAGTGCAGATCTCGGTCGTGATCGTGAAGCCGGGCGGCACCGGCAGGCCGATGCGTGTCATTTCCGCGAGGTTCGCACCCTTGCCGCCGAGGAGCGGCTTCATGCTCCCCGCACCGTCCGCCTTGCCATCGCCAAAGTAGTAGACGTTGCGCTTCGATTTCGCGGCTGCGGCTTTAGATGCCTTGGATTTGGGTTTGGGAGCGGGTTTGGAGCGGTTCTTTTTCGTGGCCATGGCGGTTGAATCGGTCGGGCGTCTGGCGGGAGCGCCAAGCTAAAGGCAGAGGGGAGGGTGTCAACGCGTGGGCCGCGGGATCTCGTGTCATTCTCCCCGGGAAGGGAACACTCAATACCACTTCGCTTTTTCATCGGCCGCGCCGAACGATGATTGGTTCCTTCGAGGGCGACGGCATGGTTTTGCTCGGCAATGGGCCGATCCTTGAGGCACTGGCTATAAAGGTAGCGCGAGCTTCTAGCTTGCGCGGTTGTAGGAGGAGCAAGCTGGAAGCTCGCACTACCTGGCGGCCGAGTCTTCTTGACTTCGGCCGCTCCGCCTCGGTAGAGGAGGCCATGAAACCACGCCTGTTTTCCGCAGCTATTGCCGCACTCTTCGTTTTCACCGTTCACTCCACCCTCGCCGGCAGTGCGACGTGGAACTTCAATCCAGTCAGTAACGACTGGAATGACCCCCTCAACTGGACGCCGAACACGGTGCCGAATCGCGCAACCGACGTGGCCACATTTGCCACATCGAACATCACAGATATCGCAGTCACGGCGGACACGACTGTCGGCAGCATTGTCTATAATGCGGGGGCGAGCGCCTTTATTATCACGGCTAATCCTTCCGTTGATCTGACCTTCGCTCGCACAGGGATCATAAATAACTCAGGGACCCTACAGAACTTCGTTGTGGAGGGGCCATTCGGCATCATCGACTTCACCGGCAGCGCGACAGCCGCAGATGCCACCATCACTGCCAAGGGCGGAACCGTCGAGGGCTTCTACGGCGGTAACGTAGGTTTTCATGACAATTCTACTGCCGGAAACGCCACCATTATCCTTAATCAGGGCGTCAAGACAGGTGAAGGCACCACCGTCGGTGGACTGGGCGCGTTCTATGACTCGGCGATTGGCGGGACCGCACGATTCATCTGCAATGGTGGTTTGTCTATTACGAATGGTCAGCAGGTGACTATCGGTTCGCTTGAGGGAAGGGGCGGTGTCTTGATCGGTGGCAAAATCGGCGACGGCTTCGGCTCGGTGCTGGCGGTCGGCAGCAACAATCTCAGCACTCATTATGCAGGGGGAATTACTTTCTTCGGTCCTTTCATCAAAACCGGCACCGGCACCCTGACTTTAACCGGTGCAGGTCCCGGCCACGGAGGGATTCATGTCAATGAGGGTATACTAATCGTTAACACTGCAGGGGAGTCCGGACTCGGCCATGGAAAGGTGACGGTGGAGGGAGGAACTTTGGCCGGCAGTGGCATTATTGCCGGGCTGGTGACCGTCGGCTCAGGGAGCGGGGCGGGAGGCTTCCTCGCGCCGGCGGCCGGAACCCCGAGAAAAGCAACCCTGACTCTGCAAAGCAAACTCACATTCAAAAACGATGGAACTTATACCTATACGTTCGAAGGCAACGGTGGAGACGTCGAGAGTGACGAGGTGATCGCTAATGGCGTAACCATCAAAAACGCAACCGTTAACCTGGTCGGAACGACGCCGGCGGCTTTGGAAACGGGCACGGTCTTGACGGTGATCAGCAACACGAGCGCCAATCCGATCAGCGGCACCTTCAGCAACCTGGCCGATGGTGCGATCGTCACCATCAATGGCAACAAGCTCCAGGCCAGCTACACCGGCGGCGATGGGAACGATCTCACCCTAACCGTTGTCCCGTAGTTGTAGCCGGGGGCGTTGACCCCGGCTCGCGTTCGCGCGGCCTTGGGAAGAGAGGCCGGAATTTAAGCTTTACAATGGCGCTAGACCATCTGTAGCATCGCTGTCGGTTCTTTTGGGGTCGAGACAGCATTCCAGCATTCGCAAGTATCGGCGGAAGGGCGAGGCCGATCCTTCCCCAGTTTTGGCGGCGCCCATGGAATTAACAATGCCGACGCCATCGTAAACGAATATCAGCTCACTCTTTTGCACGGGTTCTACAAAGGGTCTAATGGACCATTGAAATATCCAATCGACGCGCCGGGGGCTTCGACAACGCTTCTAAGCGGAATCAATGACAAAAAAATTGGATCGTTGGCACCTACGTTGATGAGACGGGATATCACGGCTTGCTGTTTATCCCGCCGCAGACATTTGTGA
>DATBDG010000231.1:0-16326 GCA_036270055.1 Chthoniobacterales bacterium | reverse complement strand
GGCGATCGATTTCGTGATGATCTTCGTCTCGCTCGAGCTGGTCACGATGTCGTTCTATGTGCTCGTGAGTTTTACTCGGCGAAATCCGGCGACGCTCGAAGCGGGCGTGAAATATCTGATTCTGAGCGCGCTCTCGACCGGGTTCCTCGTCTTCGGCATTACCTGGATTTTCGGCGTCACAGGCGAGACCAACCTGGCCCGCATCTCGACCGCGCTTGCCACCCAGCAGATCGATCGGATTCCGCTCCTCTTCGGTGTCGCGCTCGTCCTCGTCGCGCTCGGGTTCAAGATCGCGGCGGTGCCGTTTCAAATCTGGGTGCCGGATGTCTATCAAGGCGCGCCGACGCCGGTCACAGCTTTCCTCTCCGTCGGCTCGAAGGCGGCGGGATTCGTCGTGCTCTTGCGCGTCCTGTTGCTCTTTCTCGCCTTTCCCGAGGTCGGGAGGCTGCTCGTTGCGATCGCGGCGCTGACTTTGGTCTACGGAAATTTTGCCGCCCTTCCGCAGACCAACCTGAAGCGGCTCCTCGCTTATTCAAGCATCGCGCACGCCGGTTACCTCCTCATCGGAGTGGTGGCGCTGGCGGGCGCCGGGGTCGCCTATTACCTCGTCGCCTATCTTCTCATGACGCTACTCTGTTTCGCCGTCCTGATCGTGGTCGCGGAGAGCACCGGCGAGCAGATTGAAGATTACGCCGGGCTCGCGAAACGTTCGCCATTTCTCGCCTTCGCAATGCTGATCGGGATGATCTCGCTCGCCGGGGTGCCGTTCACGGCCGGGTTTCTCGGCAAATTTTTTATCTTCGATGCAGCTATTCGGCAGCATCAGACGTTGCTCGTCGTGATCGGCGTAATCACCGTTGGCTGCGGGTTTTACTATTATCTGAAGGTGGTGCGGGCGATGTATTGGCTCGAGCCGCCCGGGGACGCGCGGCCGCTGCAGACGAGCGCGCTCACGCGCCTGACGATGACGATATTAATCGCGGGCATCTTCATTCTCGGGGTTTATCCGCAGCCGATTCTGGATGCGTTGAAGCGATGAAGGGTGTTGAAGCGGCAAATCCGCCTGGACGCTTTAACGCTTCAACCCTGCGACGCATCTAGTCGCTCAGCTCGACGTTCCAGTAGGCGAGATCGACGAAGTGCCGCCAGCTTTCGTGCTGCTGGCTGTTGAAGGTGACGTGCAGGAACGGTCGCCACTTCGGCCGCTTTGGTTTGCGGATCAACCTCATGTGCGCCTGGTGCGGGAGGCGGTTGCCCTTGCGCGTATTGCAGGGGATGCAGGAGCAGACGACGTTTTCCCACGTCGTTAGGCCGCCTTTGTCGCGCGGCAGGACGTGATCGAGATTCAGTTCCTGGCGCTCGAAAACCTTGCCGCAATACTGGCAGGTATTGTTATCGCGCTCGAAGACGTTGTGCCGGGTGAATTTCACTTCCTTCTTCGGCAGGCGATCGAAGAGGAGAAGGACGATGACGCGCGGGACACGGATTCGCCACGAGATGGTCGTGACCATTTCGTGCTCGGGCTCCGGCACGGCGACGGAAAAATCGCGCCAACTGTTGAAATCGTGGGTCGCGAACTTGTTCTGCTGATCGGCGGCCACGACCTGGGCGTGTCCCTGGTAGAGGAGGGTGAAGGCACGACGCGCCGAGCAGATATTAACCGCCTGCCAGAGGCGGTTGAGCACTAGAACCTGACTTTCAAGTGGCGTGTGCAGAGGTTGCTTCGCGCGGCCTAACCAATTCGACCCGCTCGAATTGGCGCGAAATTATCATCCGGAAAATTTTTTGTCAATGTAACGAAGAGATGACAAAGCGCGGAGCCAGACTCGCCCGGCGGTCGTGAGCTTCCTTGCATGGCAGACAAAAAGGTCGCGCAGCGGCGTCACCGCGAGAAGATCCATGACAATAATCGGCCGTTGCCTCTGCCCATTCGCACCGCCAGAACGGAGTTGTCTCGGGGGAAGGCAGAGAGCGCGTTCAGCCGCTTGAGAAAAATCACGGTTGCGTCCCATTTCGTCCGAGCCCAGTTTTCCAACTCATTGTCCAATCTCATGATACCTACTTCGTTTCGATTTCTCAGCCTCCTTTCACTCCTGGCCGCAATCATTTTCCCGGCCGGTTTCAGCTCCGCGCAGAATCTGCCGGACACGACCCGGCTCCTCCGTTTTCCCACGACCAACGGCGATCAGATCGTGTTTTGTTATGCTGGCGAGCTTTACACCGTCGGGAAGCAGGGCGGGACGGCTCGTCGCCTAACGAGCGGCCCCGGCTACACCTCGTTCCCACACTTTTCTCCGGATGGGAAACAGCTCGCCTTCACCTCGCAGTATGACGGCAACACCGAGGTCTACGTCATGCCGGCGGAGGGCGGAGAACCAAAACGCCTAACGACCACCGCGACGCTTTCGCGCGACGACATTTCCGACCGGATGGGGCCGAACAACCTCGTCATGGGCTGGGAAAACACCCAGCCGCTCGTCGTCTTTCGCTCCCGCCGCACTTCCTTCAATTCTTTCATCGGCGACCTCGAAACGGTCGGGCTCAACGCCGAGCTGCCGAAACAGCTCCCGGTCCCGCGCGGCGGCTTTGTTTCTTTCGCGCCCGACGATTCGAAGATGGCTTTCAACCGCGTCTTCCGCGAGTTCCGCACCTGGAAACATTACCGCGGCGGCATGGCGGACGACATCTGGGTTTACGATTTCAAAACTCAATCGACCGAGAACCTAACGAACAACCCAAGCCAGGACATCTGCCCGATGTGGGGACCGAATAACCGGATTTATTTCCTCTCCGATCGCGACGGCCGGATGAATCTCTTCTTCGTCGATCTTGCCTCGAAGGAGACGAAGCAACTGACGAACTTCAAAGATTTCGACATCAAGTTTCCGACCATCAGCAAGGATTCGATCGTCTTTGAACAAGCCGGCTACATCTGGCGCTACGACCTGGCGAGCGGAAAATCGGCGGTTGTTCCGATTGACATCAAGGAAGATTTCGCTTCCGGGCGCGCCCAGTTCCTCGATGCCTCCAAGCACGTCGAGTCGGTTAACCTCGCGCCCGACGGTAAGCGCGCCATTGTCGTCGCCCGCGGCGATCTCTTTTCTGTCCCGATGAAGGACGGAACATCCCGCGCCCTAACGAAAACCTCGAATGCGCACGAGCGCGATGCGACCTGGTCGCCAGATGGGAAATGGATCGCCTACAACTCCGACGAGTCGGGCGAGAACGAGCTCTACGTCCGTTCCCAGGACGGGAAGGGCCAGCCGCAGCAACTGACAAAGTCGGCCGACACCTATTACTACTTGCCGATCTGGTCGCCCGATAGCAAGAAGCTGCTCTGGAGCGATCGCCTGCAGCGGTTGCGCTACGTCGATGTCGCGAGCAAGGCAGTCACCGAAGTCGCCCAGGATAAGGTGGGCGAGATCGAGTCCTACGACTGGTCGCCCGACAGCCAGTGGATCGCGTGGGGACAACCGGAGGAGAACGATCAGTCGAAGGTTTATCTCTATTCGGTCGGGGGCAAGAAAACCACGCCCATTACGGATGCGTGGTATTCCTCGGGCCGCGTTTCGTTCAGCGATGACGGCAAGTATCTCATGATGTCATCGGCGCGCGATTTCAGCCCGACCTTCGGCCAGGAGGAATTTGAAAACATCTACGTCGATATGCAGCGGGTTTATCTCGTGACGCTCTCCAAGGATACCGAGTCGCCGGTCGGACCCCGCAGCGACGAGGTCGGCAAGGCGGAAAAGAAGGACAAGGAAAAAGGCGACGACAAGAAGGAAGACAAAAAGGATGAAAAATCGAAGAAGCCGGTGACGGTGAAAGTCGACACCGACGGAATTCAAAACCGGATTGTGGGTCTCGAGATTACCCCGGCCAACTATCAGGGCATCCGCCTGGTCGACGACCGCATCTTTTATCTGCGGCGAACGGTCGGTGACAATTCGGGCGAGGATGAGGAAGAGGGGGGCGGCGAACAGAAGTGGCATCTCTGTTCTTACAGTCTGGAAGATCGCAAGGAGACCGTGCTGGGCGACGTCAACAGCTACCAGATCAGTTTTGATGGCAAGAAGATGCTGGTGAAGATCGACAAGGATTATTCGATCATCGACCTGCCGAAAGACAAGCTCGAGACCAAGGATCACAAGCTCGAGCTCAAAGGTCTCGACGTTATGGCCGATCGCCACGCGGAGTGGAAACAGATCTACTACGAAGCCTGGCGGCAGATGCGCGACTTCTTTTACAACCCGAACATGAACGGCGTCGATTGGAAGGTCATGCGCGACAAGTACGCCGCGCTCCTGCCTTATGTGAACCATCGTAATGACCTGACTTACATTATCGGCGAGCTGATCGGCGAGTTGAACAATGGTCACGCCTACGTCGCGGGCGGCGAGCGTCCGGAGACGCCGCGGATCAAGCTCGGCCTGCTCGGGGCCGAGCTGTCGCGCGACCCGGCGAGCAAGGCCTACCGGATCGATCGCATCCTGCCGGGGGAGAATTGGGATAAGGAAAACCGTTCACCTCTGACGGCGATCGGCTTGAACCTGAAAGCGGGCGATTACATCCTGGCGGTTAACGGCACGCCGGTCTCGACTCTGCCGAATATCTACGACGCTCTCATCGGCACGGCCGATAAACAGGTCATCCTGCGAGTTAACTCCACGCCTAACGAAGCCGGCGCGCGTGATATCACGGTGGTGCCGACGGCGGACGAATCGCCGCTCTACTACCTCGATTGGGTGCAGCACAACATCGATTACGTCGATAAGAAGACCGGCGGCCAGGTCGGCTACGTGCATATTCCGGACATGGGGCAGCCGGGTCTGAACGAATTCACGAAGCGTTACTTCCCGCAGATTCGCAAGAAAGGTCTGATCGTGGATGTGCGCGGCAACGGGGGCGGCTTCGTCTCGCCGCTCGTAATCGAGCGCCTGCGACGCGCGCTCGTCATGGTCGAGATGTCGCGCAACGGGATCCCGCAAAGCAATCCGCCGCAGACTTTCCTCGGTCCGATGGTGACCCTGATCGACGAGTTCTCCGCTTCCGACGGCGATATTTTCCCCTATCGCTTCAAAGCGCTGGGACTTGGAAAACTGATCGGTAAGCGGACCTGGGGCGGGGTGATCGGAATTCGTAATCCGCTTCCCTTAATCGATGGTGGCCAGCTCTTTAAGCCGGAGTTCGCGCCCTATTCGAAGGACGGCAAAGGCTGGGTCATCGAGAGTCACGGTGTCGATCCCGACATCGTGGTCGACAATGATCCGGCGAAGGAATTCAAGGGCGAAGATCAGCAGCTCGATCGGGCGATCCAGGAGATCCAGACCGAGATGAAGACGAAGGGTTACGAGCTGCCGCCGATCCCGCCATTCCCGAATCGCAATCCGGCCAACGGCGGCAAGAGTGCGACCAACCCCTAACGATGTTTCTGCCCAACCAGAAAGTCGTTTGTGTGAACGGACGCTTTCCGCTCGGGATCGAAAAACTCTACGACGAGCTGCCGAAGGAAGGATCGACTTACACCATTCGCGACATCGTGCCGGGGATCGGGTTGACGGGCGACGAAGGCGAAATTGCGGTCTATCTATGCGAGATAAAAGGGCCGCTTAATGCGCATGGAATCGAGCGCGGTTTTCGGGCTGATCGGTTTGCGCCGCTGCAGACCGCGGAAGCCGAAGCGGAGGAAGAGATGATGATCGGGCTGCCGCATTTCTTGCCGGCGTGACGCACCATCTCGGCAGGGCGAGACTCCGTCGAGCCTGAGAGAAAACCAAATGTTCATCCGCCTCTTTTCCCGAGCGCTCCTCATCGCCCTTTTTCTCGCTCGCACCAGCACACGAGCAGGCGAGCCGGCCGAGGCGCGGATCGCAGCGATCGAAGCCAGGATGGGCGGTCGGATTGGTGTCGCGGCCCTCGACAGCGGGAGCGGTCGGCGTGTCGCGCATCGGAGCCATGAGCATTTTCCAATGTGCAGCACCTTCAAGTTTCTCGCTGCCGCGGCCGTCCTCCATCGGGTGGATGAGAAACGCGACCAGCTCACGCGCTTCGTTCCCTACACCGCCGCCGATCTGCTCGAATACGCGCCCGTCACCAAACAACACGTCCACGAGGGCGGGATGACCTTGGGCGCTCTTTGTGATGCGGCGTTGACCTTGAGCGACAACACCGCCGGCAATCTCCTTCTCCAGGCGATCGGCGGCCCCGAGGGTTTGACTCGCTATGCGCGCACCCTCGGCGACGACAAAACGCGTCTCGATCGCATGGAGCCCGATTTGAACAGCGCGCTTCCCGGCGACGAACGCGACACGACCACTCCCGCGGCCATGCTGGGAAATTTGCGCGCCCTTCTCCTCGGCGACGCGCTCTCCGCGCCCTCCCGCCAGCAGCTCGACACCTGGCTGGCCAATAACCAGACGGGCGCCGCCATGATCCGGGCGGGTTTGCCTAACGACTGGAAGGTCGGCGACAAAACCGGCCGGGGCGCCAACGGCGCGGCCAATGACGTCGCGATCATTCGACCGCGCAACCGGGCGCCCATTCTGCTCGCAATTTATTCGGTCGGTTCAAGCGCGCCGTCGCCAGAGCGCCTCGCCGCGCTCGCCGAGGTGGCGAAGGTGGTCGCGGAAACTTTCCAGCAATGAGCGCGCCGAACTCTCCGGGAAAACCAGCGACCAAATACGTCGCCCTCAACGACGCCCTTTACGACTACATCGTCCGTCACCGCAGCGGGGCGGACGATCCGGTCCTGGACGAACTACGGCACGAAACCGAGTCGTTAGGCGACCTCGCCAAAATGCTCATTAGTCCCGAGCAGGGCGATTTTCTGACCATTCTGACGCGACTTCTCGGCGTCCACCGCGCGGTCGAAGTCGGCACCTTTACCGGCTACAGCTCCATCTGCATCGCGCGCGGCCTCGCCCATCACGGCCGCCTTTTTTGTTTCGACATCAATGCCGACTGGACCGCGATCGCACGGCGCTACTGGGAAAAAGATGGCGTTTCGGATCGGATCAATCTCCAACTGGGCGACGCCAAAGAGGCCCTGCCGGCCTGGGAACCTTCAGGGCCGATCGACCTCGCCTTCATCGATGCCGACAAACCCGGCTACGACGCCTATTTCGAAATGCTCCTCCCGAAAATGCGATCGAACGGCCTTTTCATCTTCGACAACATGGTCTGGGGCGGCCGCGTCATCGAGCAGCCGCTGACTGATCCCGATGGCGTCGCGATTGATCGCCTGAACGCGAAGCTGGCCGACGATCCCCGGGTCGAGACCGTCCTCCTCCCAGTCGCGGACGGGCTCCACTTCGCGCGCAAGCGTTGAAGGTCAGACCTCGATCGTGTCGCCGATCGCGGGCAGGAGCAGCTCTTTGCCATGCGCTTCCGCGGTCTTGCGCGCGGCCTCATGGTCGAGCTTGATCGGCGGGAACGTGTCGTAATGCACGCCCACGATCTTGTTCACCCCGACCATGTCCGCCGCGCGGATGGCGTCGTCGATACCCATGGTGAAGAAATCGCCGATCGGCAGAACAGCGAAACGCAGCTTGGTCTGCTCGCCGATGAGTTTCATGTCCCAGGTCAACGCGGTGTCGCCGGAGTAGTAGAAATTCCCGTCGCTCGTTTCGACAACAAAGCCACACGGGTTTCCGCCATAGCTGCCATCCGGCATTGAGCTGCTGTGGATCGCAGCCGTCAGCTTCACTCGTCCAAAAGGAGTGTTGGCCGCGCCTCCGTGGTTCATGCCCTGCACGTTCTTGACTCCTTTTTGTTCAAACCACGAGCCGACCTCGAAGGGCGCGATCACCGTGGCGCCGGTGCGTCCGGCGATGTCGACCAGATCAGCGACGTGATCGCCATGGCCGTGCGAGACGAGGATGAAATCGGCCTCGATTTTGCCCGCATCGATTTTTTCTGCGAGCGGATTTGGAGTGATAAATGGATCGAAGAGCAACCTCTTCCGTCTGGCGGTGACCGCGAAACAGGCGTGTCCGTAATAAGTAAGATTCATGGCGCTACCTAATGATCGCATCGCGCCGGCGCAACGGTCTCTCGTCTCTTCCGCGACCCCGGTTGCGCGCCGTCATCACGCACTTCAGATTGGGCGCATGAAACCAAAAAGTTCGCAGGATGAGACCAGCGGCCTGCGCTATTTCGCGCGCATGCTGGACAAAATCCGTCTCCGCGCCGATGGAAAACTCGACCCGGACTACTATCCCAACATGGGGCGCGGGGGGGACTTGCGGCTAACGAAATTCCTCCGCGTCGACTACGAGAAGCTGCGCGCTCGCGTCGAAGAAGGCGGGACGGACGACGAGATTCTGGAATGGTGCTACGCCCACGGCCGCCGGCTGGACGAGAACGACGTCATGATCTGGAACGGATTTATCTCGAAGCTGGGCTGGAACGATGCGGCGGCGGATTACCTCGCAGAGTGTAAAGCCGAAGCCGGCCTCTCCCATCGGGACGATATCCAGACTCTTCCCCAGCTCTTCGACGTCGAAGAAGGACGCCAGCCCTGACGAATCGCGCCGAGGCCGCGGCGGTTACCAGCCAGTGCCCGAGCTACTGGGCGGCGCTGGAGTCGTGCCCGCCACCGGTGCTTCCTCCGCCGAAGCGGGACGGTTCGGGAAAGGATTATCGTCATCATCCAGCGCACAACCTTGGAGCAGAAGCAATCCGCCGAGAGCGAGAACAGCGAGCAGAACCGAGCGATCCATGGCGCAATATGAGTCGATCCGGGCAAAATCAAATTCCGTTCCATTCACCAACGCCGCCCTGGCTTTGGCGGACTCCGCGATTGGACGCCGCAAATCCGACGCGCTAGCTTCTGCGAAATTTTCCGTTCAATGCCGCAATTTTCCTACCGTGCCCGCAACGCCCAGGGCGCTCTCGTCGAGGGGGTGCTCAATGTCGCGGACCGCGCCGGCGCCATCCGCCAGATCGAGCTGCAGGATTGCGTGCCGATTCGGGTCGAGGCGCTGAGCGCGGCCCCGGCAGGCGCCAACGGCAAGAGCCCGCCGGCCGCGGCGGCGCCGAGCCAGACGCTCAAGATTCCGCACGGCCAGTTGCTCATATTTACCGAGCAGCTCGGGCACCTCTTGCAGGCCGGGATGACGCTCGACGAAAGCCTCGGCGTGCTCAGGAAACGGTTGAAACATCCGCGCGTCCAGCAGATGACGAGCACCCTGCACCAGGCGCTGGTCGATGGCCGCAGCTTCTCCCAGGCCTTGCGCGATTATCCGCGCATCTTTCCCCCACTCTACGTCAACATGGTCGGCGCGGGCGAAGCGAGCGGGGCGCTGCCCGACATTCTCGAGCGGGTCGTGCAGCATTTGATGCAGGAGAAAAACCTCCGCGACCGCGTGCAGCAGGCGCTGATTTATCCCGCCTTTCTGGCCGTGGCGGGCTCGGCCCTCATCATCATCTTCATCACCTTCATGGTCCCGCAGCTGACCAATTTCATGTCGCAGACCGGCGGCACCCTCCCTTTGCCGACGCGCATCCTGCTCGCGACCCATCATCTCATCACCGGCTACTGGTGGGTTTTTGTTCTCGTCGCGATTGGGGTCGTCGTTGGCTTTCGCGCCTTTGTCGCGAGTGAAGAAGGGCGGATGACCTGGGACCGGTTTCGGCTCATCATTCCCGGTTACGGCCGAATTCGGCGGCACCAGTATTACGCCCAGTTCTCGCGCACTCTCGGGACGCTGATGGAAAACGGGATCCCGCTGCTCCGGGCGCTCGATCTGGTGACAGAGATCGCGGCCAACAAATATCTGGAATCGAAATTGCGCGATGTGCGCAAGGCGGTGATCGATGGGGCGAACCTCTCCAGCGCCCTGGCGAAGGAAGAGCTCTTCCCTGACCTCTTCACGGACATGATGGCGGTGGGCGAACAGACCGGGCACTTCGCCCGCACCATGCAAACAATCGCCGACGTTTACGAACGCGAGCTCGATCGGACCGTGAACGTGATCTCAGCTCTGATCCCGCCCCTCATCATCGTACTGATCGCAGTCATCGTCGGCTTCGTGGTTTACAGCATCCTTTCGGCCGTCTTCGAGATGACGCATAGTTTGCAGTTCCGGCCGCACTAACATAATCTCGCCGCCGGGATGAAATTTCGTTTGCTCGCGCTTGCCCTCGTTTTCGTCCCATCGCGCCCCGCTTCGGCGCAGGTCGCCTACCGGCCGCCGGGGGTGCAGGTCCTGAAGCCGAGCCAATCGGCCGAGGCCGCGCCGGAGAGCGCCTGGCTCGATCTGCGGCAGAACAACCCCGCCCACTCCAAAGTCCAGGCCGCGCCCGGCTGGGTCGAGTCGGTTTCCTTCGCCCCGGGAAAAAAAGATTCAGCCCTCCCGACGAAAAGCATCTTCCGCATTCGCCTGACCCGGCCTAACGACGACTGCCAGCTCCTCCTCTTCCGCCTTTATTTCGACGACCACCCCGATCGCCAGCCGGAACTGATCGCCTGGGACGAATCGGGCAGCCAGCTTCTGCGCTCCGGGTCGTTAGGCCAAAAGACCGGGCTCGCCACCTCCTCGACCACGGTCGTGCCGATGATCGGCGTGACCACGATCGACGTCGAAGTGCCGGGCGACGGCCGCTCGGTCCGGGGCGCTTATCTTGATTGGATGAAGACGAGCCAGGTGATGCGCCCGATGCACGCCGAGCAGCAAAAACTGATGGCCGATCCTTTCGGCGGCCCGAGCGCCCTCAAGTCGGGAGAGGAAGACGTCGAGGTCTTCGGGACCGTGACCGCGCCCCTGACCGCGGAAACGATTCCGATCGGTTCGAGCATGCAGAATGGCGCGGCCTTCCAATTCGGCCTCGAAGCCCAGCCGCTCCTCGCCCTCCTCACTTTCGAAGTGGCTAGCCCGCAGGTTGAGGCGGCGCCGGAAGTTTATGTCAACGGCCAGGATGTCGGCGCGGCCACGCTCGTCCTTCCCGACCTGGCCGATCCCGCCTATCGCGGGCTCTCCCTTTCGCTCCTCGACACGATGCAATTCCAATACACCGGCTGGGTCCGGGCGCAGAAGATCGTACCCGCCTCGATCTTGAAGGCGGGGACGAATGATGTGATTATTCTGGCAGGCGCCGGAACTTCCGCCTCGGCGATAAGGGAAACGCAGATTCAGTTGAAATACCTCTGGGACAAATCGGATTACTTGCTCGAGCCGTTGAAGTAACCCCGGACGCCTCAAATTTATGCGCAAGAAACAAAGTGCCTTCACTCTCCTCGAGATCATGCTCGTGGTCACGATCATCGCCCTCCTCCTCGGGACGGCGATCTACAAATTGTCGGGCAACGTCGAGTACGCGCGCCACAACCGGGTCGCGGCCGATATCCAGAGCATTTCGACTCAGCTCAAGCTCTACGAGAGCATGAACGGGTTTTACCCGACGAGCGAGCAGGGGCTTGAGGCGCTCGTGGTGCAGCCGAGCAGCGAACCGCAGCCGCAGCGCTGGTACCAACTTTTCAAGGAAATGCCGAAGGATCCCTGGAACAACAACTACATTTATCTCAATCCCGGACGCAAAAATCCGAGCGGTTACGATCTCTACTCCGCGGGACCGGATCGGAAGCCGGACACGGCGGACGACGATTGGGGCGGCGCCTAACGAGCCCTAGTCGGGAGCGCCGAATCGGCGAGTTCCGCGATGCAAACGCCTCCCGGTGGGAGGCGCGAGAGCGATTCTCCAGGCACGCTTGAACTCCCGCTTCGCAGAGCGAAGCCTCTACATCAGGGCCGGAGGTCGACGCCGTCGTCGGGTTGCTCGTCGCCCGGCGGCTGCAAGGCCGGCTGTTGAGGCACGGCGGCGCGCGGCGTCCCGTTCCGGTGCCGGATCGTGGAACGGATGTGCGGCGGCGGGGTCGGAATCTGCGGAACAGGCATCGGACGTTGCACTCCGTTGGGCGGCCGCCCGGGGACCGGGGGCCGGCCCGGCACCTGCGGTTGCGGAATCTGCGGGATCGGGTTTTGGATCGCCTGGCTGAGGAGCGCCTCGTTGAAGGTGAGGGTGGCAAATTGCCCGTCCTTCGCAATCGTGACCTTCGTCTCCCCCACCCGGTCCGACCATTGGATGCTCGAGATGGAATAGCCGTCGATCGTTTCCCGGGTGTTGAGATATTCCTTCAGGTTCTTGTCCGTCGTGGAGGCGATCGTGACGTAATCGCCGTCCGGCGAATGGGCCGCGTTGGCGACGTAGAGATCCTTGGCAAAATCCGGCTTGCCGACGATCGGCGCGCCCGCGGTCGCGACCGCGAAGGGTGAGCGTTTCACCATCGGCTCGTAATGCGCGAAGGGTTCCATCTTCGGCAGATCGTCCTTCGCCCACGCGCTCGTCGTTAGGCCGAGGAGGAGCGGCCCGGCCAGAGATCGAAACCGTTTTGCTCTTTTCATTATTTTTTCCCGGAGTTGGCGAACCATTTCGCGATTTTGAACCGGCCCTCCATCAGGGTCGGATCAGTCGCGTCAACGATCAAGTTGACGGTTTCAAAAACCATGAAGGACTGCGGCTTCTGCGCGTCGTAAAGAAAATGCACGAGCGGTTCCCAGCCGCTCTTGGTTTCGAACGTGGCGGAGACCGATTGATGCGAGGGCTCGGACTCGACCGCGCCGATCTGCGGATTCTCGACCTGGATGTTGTGCTTGGCGGCGATTTCTTTCACGAAGGTGAGAAGCGAGGAAGCCTCCGCCGGGTTGGTCAGGGTCGGCTGATTTTTCTTCAGCCAGTCGGCCCGCTTCTTCCACATTTTCTCTTCCTCGAGGTAAACCTGCTGCGCGCTGCGCGCAGCCCGCGCCTCCGCATAGGCACTCCGCGCCCCCGCGCTCATCCCGAAAAGCGCGCTCCAGATGGCGAAGTTGATGAGGAGGAAGAGAACCGCGCCGACCCCGAGGGCGAGGACCCGTTCCCGTTGATTCATGCGCGCCAGCCAGTCTGTGATCATTTGATTTTTCCCTCGAGCCGAAACTGCGCGTGGTCGTTAGGCAAAATCCGCGGGGTGCCGAGGGTGAAGGAAAAAGCCTGGAGCCCGGGATTCGTCTTCACTTTCTCAGCAAACTGATAGGCGAGCGCGGCCGAGGGCGCCTCGCCCTGCACCGAAATGTTGCGTGCCGATTGATCGTAAACCGTGATCCGCACCTCCGGATTGGGGAGGCTCTCGAAGAGATGGAGCAGGACCTCGATCGGGTAATAATGCGGGTCGATCGCGGGCGAGAGCGCCTTCCAGTTCGCTTCCGTTTGCTTGATGAAATCGACCTTGGGCGCGTCGCGCTGGATCGCCTTTTGCAGATGGCCGACCTGAAAGCGAATGACCGCAACGTAGATCGCGAAGAGCAAAAAGAGCGCGAGATAAGCGCTCCCGGCCCAGAGCAGACGCCGGCGCCATTCCTGTCGCCTGACGAGCGCGGCGCGCTGCCGGCGCCAGGCTTCCGGCGTCAGATTCAGCTTAACCGCCGCGGGCGGCGCTTCCGTCCCCATGAGCGCGGGCCGTTGCGCGAAGACGCGCTCGATCGTATCGCGCAGCGGGAGGCATTCTTCGTCGAGCAACACCTTGGGGAAGGAGGTGTCGATCCCCTGCAACTCCGCGCTCAGAGCCAGTTGCGGGAGGTCGCGCTCCAACTGCGCGGGCTCGGCCGCGCCCAGGGTGCGAGTGAGACTGAGCTTGCCGTTCTCGCTAATCGCCGAGACGAGCTTTTCGCCTTCGCGGTAGATGATCAGGGCGCTCCCCTTGGCGGCATGGGAGGCGGCCCGTTGCACGGCGTAAACCGTCACCTGGCGCGGAATGTAGCCGCGCGTCAGGAGCGGCCCGGCCAGCTCGTTCAGGCGCGGGTTGTGGACCGCGACCGCGGAAATGATGCTCTCTCCTTCGCCCTGTTCGATGACTTCAAAATCGCTCGTCACTTCCTCCGGCGGATAAGGAAAGGCTTTCTCCATCTGGAGCCGGACCATTTCGCCAAACTCCGTCGGATCGACCGTCGGCAAACGCAGGCGCTGGGCGAGGATCACCGTGACCGGGAGGCCGAGGACGAGGTCGTCATCGGCGTTGAGCAGACCGGCGGCCGCTTCCAGATCGGCCACGTTCCGCACATCCCAGGCGCTGTTTCCTCCCCGCGCGCGCGCCACATTCCAGCCGCGCCCGGCGGGCGCTATAAAAACAGGTTCCGATGCGGGTTCGATATTACAGTTCCTTCCAACGAATCACCTGCGGGGTGGGGTTTTTTCGAATAATCATTTCGATGGTTCGCGTCGTTTTGCCGGATTTTCCCACGCTCACGACTCGCATCACCTTGTCTTTAAAGCCGATCAGGCCGGAAAGCTGCGCAAATTGATCCGGAGTAAATCCGAGCGCAAGCCTAACCTCATCAAGTGTTTCAAAAACCGGATCATCTTCCGTGCCGTCGATCCCGTCCGGCCCGTGGCGCAACTCCAGGTAACGATCGACGATCTGCTCGTTCATCCCGGGGAGACTAAGCAGAACGTCCCGCGAAGCCCAAGCCAGATCGATCGGCCCGGTGCTGTAAATCGTAAAGTCGTTCTCCCAACCGGCGCGCGAGGTGATTTTCTCCCAGCCCTTCACCTCTTTCAGCTCCTCCACCCGCTGGAAAAGCGCGTTCTTGGGCTGATAACCCTGTTGCGACTCGGCACCGTTCAGGCGCGGAAGATCGTCCGGATCGACGTAGTCGAGCAACGTATCGATCATCCGGTCGCGTTCGTTTAAATCGATGCCCTTGATCTCGAGGTAACGGTTTAGAACCGCGAGCCGCTTCGGGTCCTCGCCCGACAGGATCCAGTTGAGATGAAGGCGACCGCCCTCCCCCGTCATCCGCGCCTCGTAGGATTGATTGCGCGCCAGGGTTCGGCGCAGCAGACTCGAATTCGCCTCCACCACCGGCTGCATCGCCATCGCCGCCCCGGAGGCGGCCATCGCTTCCGCTTCCAGATCACGACTCGCCCCGCCCGAAACCGTGAGGCGCGAATTGATCTCGAGCGCCCACGCGATCACCATCGCGCTGAGCAAAAAGAGCGCCCAGAGCGCGAGCATGATTGCAGCCCCGGAGCGGTTGGCAGAGTGGGCGCGTTTCATTTTTTTCTAAAGCGGTGTGCGCCGCAATGGCAGCACCGCCTCCCACGGCACCGCGCTCCCGGCGCGCGCGATAGTTAGGCGGACGAGATGCGGGAGCGTCCCCCGATCCGTCCAGCGATCGACCCAGGCGTTCAGCCGCGGGTCGAAATAGCGGATCTCCATCGTCTTGATGTTGGGCAGGAGCGGGACCCAGACCTTCGACTCATCGACCTGCTTGTCGTCGTCGAGCGACTCGCGCACCACGCCCAGTTCCATAAGATCGCTTTTCTCCATCGGCTGCAGGCGCAGCGTGACGGAGTATTCCCCCGTCGCATAACGAGTCAGCAACCCCGGCCCGGCGTCGCACACCCAGGTCATTTCATCGCGCGAGCGGCCTTCAAACTTGTAGGGCTCGCCCATCAAGGCCCCCTGCCCCGGGGGCAGATCCTGCAACTGCCGGACGAGCAAAGTCTCAAGGCCGGAGTAGGCGGCGTCCACCTCGCTCAGCTCGGTCGAGACCCGCACCGCAGTCACGTTCGCGCTCACGAAACGAAAAATCGCCAGCGCCATCATCCCAAGAATCACGACCGCGAGGGTGATCTCGAGCAGAGTGAAAGCCGCCGATTTGCGCTTAGGAGACTCAGCCCGCACGATAGACATAGAAAACCAATTGCTCGCTCTGCTTTACCCCCTCGCGCGACCATTCCGCGGTCAGGGTCACGCGGGTGATGCCGTTAACGATCGTGTTGTCCGGCTCCTGCAACTCCTCCAGCGCCGCCTTCTGAATAAGTTTCACGACTCCATAGCCGGTATCCACGTTATCCTCCTTCGAAAGGTCGGGATGGACCGGGCTGTTTTGCACTTCCGCCATCCGATTGGAGAGCAATTGCCGGACACGATTTTCCTCCTCGCTTAGTTGGCTGGCGTTCAGGCAATTTTCCACCGCCCGGCCGAGCGCGAGCACGCCGATCACGAAGATCGTCAGGCCAAGCAGCACCTCGTAAAGGGCAAAGGCGAAAATTTTTTTATTTCGTCGCATAACGAACAATCTGCGGGCGGGCCGAGAGCGGCGCGTAATTCACCTCCCAGGCTCCTGCCGGACCTTTGAACCGCACCACCGCCGGCTCGCAGGTGCCCGAAGGCCAGAAAACCCATTTCGCAAACGGCCCCTTGTCGAGCGCGGCCGGCAAGCGCAGGACGTAGGCGTCGCCCTTCGCGAGCGCGAGGGTCGCGGTCGGAGTGGCGGGATCGTCTTCCTT
>DATBDG010000230.1:0-3336 GCA_036270055.1 Chthoniobacterales bacterium | reverse complement strand
ATAGTAGTGAACGGCGGGCGTGACGAGCAACGACAAAACCATGGAAGCAAGGATGCCGCCGATCACGGCAATGGCCAACGGCTGCAGCATCTGAGATCCGGCGCCGAGGCCGAGGGAAAGCGGGATCATGCCGCACATCGTGGCGAGCGCCGTCATCATGATGGGCCGCAGCCGCCGTTCCCCCGCCTCGATCATGGCGTCCCTGGGACTCGAACCTTCGGCTCGGAATTTTGCGTCCGCGTCAAGCAACAGAATCCCGTTCTTGGCGACGATACCGATCACCATAATCAGTCCCATAAACGAAGCAATATTGAAGGTCGTTCCCGTTACAAACAGGGCGAAGAAGACGCCCGAAGTCGACAGCAGAGCGGAAGACAAGATCGCGATGGGTGCGGCGAATCCGCCGAACTCGACCAACAGAACCGTGAAGACGAGCACAACGGCAGCCGCGAGAACGAACAGCAGATCGTGAAAGGACTGCTGCTGTTGCTGGTACAGGCCGCCGTACTCCACGCGGATGGAAGAAGGCACGTGCAGACTGGCCATTTTTTTCTGAACGAGACCGACCCCGGTACCGAGGCTCACTCCCTCCAGACGGGCGGTAACCGCAACCATGCGCTGCAGGTTTTCGCGGCGGACTTCGAGCTGTCCGGGGTCCTTCTCGATTCCGGCTAATGTGCCGAGGGTCCCGATCTTTCCGCTGGAACTGACTAGCACCGTATTTCGTATGGCATCGAGCGACGTGCGAGTCTCCGGAGGGAACGTAATGCGCAGCGTATAAGGCCGATTCTGAATAATCACTGGGACGGTAGCCGGCTCTCCCTGAAATATGGCGCTCGCGGCAAGTTCTAGCTCTTGCGGTGTAAAGCCGGCGCGCGCGGCGACGCCTTGGTCCACCCCGAAGGTGATGGCCGGACCGCTGATGGTGTTCTCGATCCCGTTCTTTACGTCTGTTACACCCGTGATTGTCTTGATGGCATCGCCGATTTTCGGAGCCCAGGCTTTCAACAGGTCGAGATTTTCCGAAAACAACTTGATTTCGATCGGGTCCGGTGAACTCGTGAGGTCGCCGATCATGTCTTCGAGAAGCTGGAAGAAATCGGTATCGAGTTGGGGAAACTGCTCGTTTACCTTCGCGCGCGCGTCGGAGATCACTTCCTGCACTCCGCGGCTCCGATTCTGCTTTAGAATTACCGAGATGTCTCCCGTGTTTGCTTCGGTAACCGCCGCCAACCCAAGCTGCAAGCCGGTACGGCGCGATGTGCTTTGCACCTCCGGTATGGAATGCAGAATCTTTTCTACTCCGACCAGAACTCGATTGGTCTCCGCCAAGGACGCGCCCGCGGGCATCAGGTAGTCAAAAACGAAGGAGCCTTCGTCCATTGCCGGCAGCAAGTCGGAGCCAAGCGCCCGGTAACAAAAGAACGAAGCTCCGACGAGTAAAAGGCAAACCGCCGTAAAAACGAGAGGGCGGGCCAAGGCCATTTTGAGGGCTCGTTCGTACAATCGGGCGACCGACCCGGCGGCTGACGTTTCCTTAGCCTTGCCGCGGGATCGGAGCAGTAGATGGCTCAATGCCGGCGTCCAGGTGAGTGCAAGTACAAGCGAAGTCGCGAGCGCCACGCTAACGGTAACGGCCAGCGCTCGAAAAAATGTTCCGGTGACCCCGGTGATAGTCACCAACGGCAGAAACACGACGATAGGCGTGACGGTCGATCCCACCAGCGGCACCCGAATTTCACTGATTGCGCTTCGTATCGCCTCCGACCGGCTTTGGCCGGAATCGCGATGCATCACGACATTCTCAACAACCACAATCGCGTCGTCTATCACCAGGCCGACGGCCGCGGCAAGGCCGCCGAGCGTCATCAAATTGAAGCTCTGTCCTATGGACCGCAACACGATGAAAGTCACGGCAATCGTGACCGGGATTACCAGACCGGCGACGATAGAGGTTCCCCAATCGCGCAGAAAGAGAAAGAGGATGATCGCCGCCAGCGCGACACCGATCAGGATCGCATCGCGCACGCTCTTAATGGAATCGTTCACTAACTGCGACTGGTCGTAAAATGGCTGGATTGAGACTCCCGCGGGCAGCGAGCGCTCGATATCCGCTATTTTCTTGTGAACTTCATCCGCCACCGAAACGGTATTGCTGTCCGGCTGCCGGTTAATGTTGAGCAGGACCGCCGGCTTGCCGTTCGCGGTGACAACCGTATAGACGGGTCTCACGGAAGGACTAACCGAGGCGATATCGCGAATTCTCACAGGCGATCCGGCAGGCGTCGTTTTGACGACAATCCCGCCCATCTCCTCGGGATTGTGTACCTGCCCGCTTACCAGGCCTAAGACAAGCTGATGGTTCTGCTCCAGAAGACCCGGCGAATCGACCAGATTGCTCTTCGCGATCGCATCCAGGATGTTAGGCACCGTGATCTGCGATTGCACTAGCTTTCCGGGGTCCGGTTGAATCTGAAATTCCGGCTCCTGCCCGCCTTGCACGACCACGGTGGAAACACCTGCCAGGCGATTGAGCTGCGGCTTCACCGTGTACGTAGCAAGTTGCCATAACGTGGTTTGCGCAATCGTGCCCGACGTCATGCTGTAGCCCATGATCGGGAATGCCGCAAAGGTCAATCGATTGGTCGTCAACGTCGCCGTCGCGGGCAGAGTGGTCTGCACGCGGGCGACGGCCGCATTCACGTATTGCAGTGTCTGGAACATATCGACGTTCCAGTTGAAGAAAAGATCGATCTCTGCCGACCCGCGGCTCGTGACCGATAGAATGCGATCCAAACCGGGAACCGAGTTCACAATCTCTTCAATCGGGCGCGTGACTGTGACCTGCATTTGATCGATAGGCATCACGCCGTTATCCACGCCGATTACGATACGCGGGAAATTCGTGGAGGGAAATACCGCCACGGGGATGTTGAACGCCAGATAGATCCCGAACAACGCCAGCGCGACGATGATGAAGAGAATGGATTTGAGAAAGCGGCCGGTCCAGTGGCCGCTCTCCGGGCGCGGCGAGTTCATTTCTCGCCCTGCCCGACCTGAATCTTCGCTTTGTCGTCGAGGCCCAAGCCGCCCTGCGTGATTACCTGGTCTCCCACGCTGACTCCGCTGAGGATTTGCACATCATCGCCGGAGCGGATTGCCGCTTTTACCAGGTGCTCGTGCGCGAGCCCGTCGGTCCCTGCAACCATCACTTTCTCGCCGCCTTCGTCGGAGGGGAGAAGAGCGGCGGCCGGGATTACGATCGCAGCGGGAATCTGCTCCGCGTCGATTGAGATCCGAACCGTCGATCCGAGCTTCATGCGCTCACCCGTATTC
>DATBDG010000229.1:0-4660 GCA_036270055.1 Chthoniobacterales bacterium | reverse complement strand
TACCGGGGCGAGGTCGTGCCCTCGTTCACTCTCCAGGCCATCATGCTCTGGCTCCGCCTCACCCCCGCAGATGTCAAAGTGGAGTTGGGCGGGCAGATCAGTTTGCCTAAAGGCTGGAAAATCCCGCTCCACCGCGACGGCACGACCACGATCGACCCGGCCGCGCGCCAGCGCGTGCATCGTCTCAGCTTCAGCCAGTTGCTCCTCGCCGCCCAGGAACACGAGAAACATCTTCCGCCCACCCGCGACGTCGGCGAACTCAAGAACCAGATTATCCTCCTCCGGATCGCGGACGATCCGCTCCAGCCACCGGACGTTTTCGCTACGGCGATCGCCACCATCCAGGGCAACGTTTATGTCCAGCCGGCCCCGAAAATCATCGCCTGGATCATTATTCTGGTGATGGCGTTGCTCAGTTGTTTCCTCTGGATGATCTCGAAAACGAGTTTCTTTCTCGGCGCGACCATGTTTAGCGCCGGCTGGGGTCTGATCGTGCTCGGGGTGCTGGAAAAAAATCAGCTCTGGCTGCCGACCTTTCTTCCCCTCGTGCTCCTCTGGTTTCTGGTCCTGGTCAGGTTTTTCGGCAGGGGCCCGGCGATGAAACACGAGATCGCCGCGACTGGTTAGGCGAGAGCGCCGAACATCGGTTGCGAGCCGCATTTCTGGCTGGACATGAGTAGCGGCAGTCGTGATCGAATCACCGAGCAGGGTCTAACGAGGAAAAGGAAGAACCGAGCAGGAGCAGGAGGAAGGAAGTGCTCGGGGGGGGACTTGAACCCCCATGCCTTTCGGCATACGCCCCTCAAACGTACGTGTCTGCCATTTCACCACCCGAGCGCGGAGAGGAAAATTGAACAAGCTGGGCCGGAAAGCAAGCCTCCGCGCGGGACGGGTTGTAGCCGCCTCACTGTGTTGAGGCGTATCCCCGAGCGGAGCGGAGCGGCTACACAGAGCCGCGGCTAGAGGGCGCGGCTGGGTTGGCGGCTTCGTCAAAGAAGTCGCAGACAAGGTGCGAAACCTGCGTCTAGCTTCCAGCGATGCCGGACCGAACGACGAAGGAAGAGGAGTGGATCAAGCTCGATCTCCATATCCACACCCTCGACGATCCGAAGGATCATCTCGATTACACCGCTCACCAGCTCCTGGAACGCGCGCGCGCGCTCGGCTTCGGCGCTCTTGCCATCACCTTGCATGATAAGGTTTTCGATCGACCAGAGGTCTTTGCCGATGCGGCCGCGATGGGAATTCTCCTCATCCAGGCGGCCGAGATGCGCCTTGAAGGGGCCGATGTCGTTCTCCTCAATGTTCAGCCTAACGACGTGGAAAACCTGGACACTTTCGACGATCTGCGCCAGTTGCGCGCCCGGCGCGGCGACTCGCTCTTCTCTTTCGCGCCCCATCCATTTTTTGTTCTGGGCGCTTCCATCGGCGGTCGGCTTCTCCAGGAAATCGATTGCTTCGATGCGGTCGAGATCTGCCATTTTCACAAGGGCTGGTTCGATCTCAATCGCCGGGCGCGGGCCGTCGCCGCCGCCCATGGCAAACCGCTCCTTGCCACGTCCGACGCGCATCGGCTCCAGGCTTTCGGCGCCCATTACACCACCATTCCGCGCCCGCCGCAATTTACGGTCGAGGCCGTCCTGCGCGCGCTCCGGCAAGGACCATCTCGCCTAACGAGTCCGCCTTCCACCTGGCGCGATCTCTGGAACGTTTTTTATTTCGTTTTCATCCGGCATCCGATCCGCAGACGGCTCGGGCTCGGTCGGCGGCATCAATGCCCCGCTTGAAGCTGGCCTTGTCTGAGCGCGTTCGTTGTGTCAGACGTGCGCATGGATTTGATGAAAAAGCGCATTCCGGTGTTGATGCTCCTGCTCGCCACGCTGGCCCTGACCGCCTGCCCGACGACCAACCCAAAAAAGGACGCGGCCAAGAAAGCTGCGCGCACCGCGCAAGAGCACGGGGAGGAAAATGCCGATGTCGATTTTCAAGCTTTCATCGGCCGTCTGCGCAAAGCGGTCAAAGCGCACGACCTCGACACCGTCGCCTCCATGATGACGCCCGACTTTGCCTACGTCCTCGGCGCCACACCAGCCGAGGATCGGATGGGCGCGGGGGTCTTTCAATACTGGGATGAAAACGGTCTCTGGGTCGAGCTCGACGGCATTCTCTCGGAGCGTTTCGTGCAAAAGGAAGCCTTCATGGTCGCGCCCCCGCAGTTTGCCGACCCGACCGCGGAATATACCGGATATCGGGCCGGGATCCGGCGGGTGAACGGGAGCTGGAAGTTTGTTTATTTCGTCAACGGGTGAGGAAGCAGTGACGGGTGAGGAGTGACGAGTAAACTAGTTGACCGCGCTCGACCCGCGTCACTCATCGCCTTGTCACTCATCACTTCACTTCCGCATCGGCCGCCGTTCGTTTTCGTTAGGCAATTGCTCCGCTGCGAGCCGGGGCATCTGGCGGAGTGCTCGATGAGTTTCGCGGCCGACGATCCAATGTTTGCCGGTCACTTTCCCGGGAACCCGCTCGTCCCGGGCGTCATCCTGACCGAAGCCCTGGCCCAGACCGCCGGGGTTGCAGCCGCCTCCGGATTTCCTCGAAACGCGACACCGCGCTTTCTTCTTTCTGCCATTCGCGGGATGAAATTCCTCGCCGCCGTCCGACCGGAGGAAGAGATTCTGTTGCGTGCCGCAAAACTTGCGCAGGTCGGAGAGCTTTGGCAGTTCCAAGTCGAAGCCCGGGTCGCCGAAAAGCTGGTCGCCGAAGGCCAATTGGTGCTCAACCGGACCGGGGAAAGTTCTTCGGGCGGTTTGGAATAGCCGGGTCTTGAGTTACTCTTAGAGCCGATGCGCCTGCCCGAATTCGCGATCATCGTCCCGGCCCGCGATGAGGCGGCGTGCATTGGCCCGGTGCTCGACGAACTGCTCGGCGCGATCGATTCGGACCAGTTTGTCGTGGCGGTGGGAGTGAACGGTTCTTCCGACGCGACCGCGGAGATTGCGCGGCAACGCCCGGTGCTGGTGGCGGAGACGGAGCGACGCGGTTACGGCCACGGTTGCCAGGCGGCGATCGATCTGGCGAAAGATCTTTTCCCCTCGATTCGGGCCTACATTTTTTGCGCGGGCGACGGCGCGACCGAGCCGCAGGATCTGCGACGGCTGACCGCGGCCTTCGAGCAGGGCTACGAGTTCGTGCTCGGCAGCCGCACCCGCCGGCTCGGCAACTGGCGCACGATGACGGTCAGCCACATGATCGCGAACGCCGGGCTCGGTCTCTGGTGCGGGCTGCTCAGCGGGCGCCGCTTTAGCGATCTGGGGCCGCTGCGCATGATCAGCCGGCGGTTGTTTGAAAAAATTGCGCCGCGGGAAATGACTTTTGGCTGGACGATCGAGGCGCAAATCGCCGCGGCCAAATTTGGAGCGACGATTTGTGAAATTGCCGTCAGCGAACGGCGACGCCTCGCCGGCCGGCAAAAAGTTTCCGGGGTGAACTGGCGGCGCACCCTTTCGATCGGGTGCCAGATCGTGGCCGCGGGCGGTCGCACCTGGCGCAATTTTCGCCCGGCGTCCGCGCCGACGGCGACCCCGGCCCTGGTACCATCCAACGCTCCCCGCCACCGCGAAGCGTGAAGTGGTGGCTGCTGCTCCCAGCCGCCGCCCTTGCCAGCGGGTGCGGATCGTTAGCCAAACCGCCCCTGCCGAAGTTTGCTCTCGGACCAGCGCCGGGCCCGCCGGCCGCCGAAGATGCCAACGCTGCCCGGCTCCAAAGCGCGGACGTGATCTATTTTGGCCTAACGCGAAAGGCGGAGAGCGACCCGGCCTGGCAGGTTGTCACAACGCTCCAGCGCGGCGGTCGGCAGGTCGCGCTCGGCTGGAGCGATCTGCCCGTCACGCAACAGCCGCTCCTCGATCGCTGGGCAGCGCAGAAAATTTCCGCGCCCGAATTGCTCGCTCAGCTCGACCGGCCGGCACGGACCGAATTTCGCGACGCCTTGCACTCCGATCTCAGGCAGGTCGCGCTCGGTCCGCCCTCCGGGCTTTTGCGCAAGATCCGGGCGGGCGACCCGATTTCGCCTAACGAGCGCGCTTTTCTCCCGCAGGATTATAGCTCGAGCCCGGAAGGCTATGATAATTTCGTCGACCGCGTCGACACCTCGCCCCGGCTCCGGCGTTACAACCTGGCCCACCTCTACCGCGCGCATCTCGCCGCCGAGCAGATCATCGCGGAAAACATCGTTCGCTTCCGGCGCGATCATCCCGACATCAAGCTGCTCGTTTTCCTGCCGGACGACATCATGATCGATCCGCACGAAGTGGCGGATTACGTGGCCCAGAAGGAAAACGTGCGGCAGATGATCCTCGATCGCGCCGGGGCCCAGCCGGAGATCCAGCCGCAGTTATTGGCGGCGGCCGGGAGCGGGCGCGCTCTCCAGATCGTAAATCGTGCCCCAGGAACCGCTCGCCACGACCGCGGCCTGCTCGCGCCACGGTTGCGCGCTTGAGGCGTAGGCGCGCTTCTCTTCCTCGCCCCAGAAAAGGTAACGGGCGCGCAGAGCGCGAGCCCGCTCCCGCCAGCCGGGCGCGCCGAGCATCAGGGCGCGCAATTCCTGCTCGATCGGAGCGTAATCGAAACCCTGGGTCCAGAGATGCCCGCCGTAGCC
>DATBDG010000228.1:0-13828 GCA_036270055.1 Chthoniobacterales bacterium | reverse complement strand
AGTGTTTTTGGCTTCGAGGGTGATGAGGGCACGATCCTCGAGCGACGCGGCGGGAAGAACAAAAAGCGTGACCACATCGTTATTCTCCCAGATCAACCAGGCCCGGCCGGCGGCCATCGGCGGCAGATTGGTGACGCGGGCGAAGCTCTTGTGCGCGATAAAGACGGCATAATTGATCGGCAAAAACAGCGCCTGGATGGCGAGCAGCAAGGCGAGGAGTTGGCCAAGAAAGCGGCTCGAGGGCTGGCCCGACGCCCGCCGGTTACCGGCGATCAAAATGGCTGCCGTCAATGCGGTAGCCGCGACCAGGGCGGCGAAAAAGAGGGGCGCGATCAGGTCCTGATCGTCGAGCAGCACAGCTTGCAGCCACGCCGGTCCGGGGAGGGACGGGGCGAGCAGCAGGTTGGTGAAGAGAAAACAATTCCGGGCCACGAACTGGATCACGACGATCGCGAAAAGGATGCCGATGAGGTAGAACGTCCGCGCCCGAATCGACCCGAAGCGGGCCCGAACTCCATCCGGCAGCAGTCGTGCAATCACCCAGACGATCGCCGCCGGCAGGAGGAGCAGAAGCAGCAGAGAGGGAATCGTCGCGAGCAGGTAAACGAGAAAGCGGGCGCCGGCGAAAAGATAACGTTCCTCGAGCACGCCGAGATTTTGCGCGACCCCGAGCATGGTGAGCTCGAACCGGGTCACCAGATACCCGAGGAGATAGAGCAGGAAGCTGCCGAAAGCCGAATAGGTGACCCAGCTCCCGGCGTATTCCTTGAAGTAATCGGTCAGGCTCTTGTTGATGTTTTCCATCCTAACGACCGACGAGCCGAAAGGCAGCCCAATAATATGGCTGCGGATATTTCTTTTTCGTTTCGATCAGCGCGAGCCGCGCCGCCTCCGCGAGCGGCTTGGTTTGCGCCTCGCGATGAAAAGTTTTCATCCAGAGCGCGGTCGAAGCGGCATCGACCGCCCAGGAGGAGAGGACGAGATTATTCGCGCCGGCGTAGAGGAGGGCGCGTTCCATCCCGAGAACTTCATTCCCGGGCGTCGCCTCCGCCTGCCCGGTCTCGCACGCGCTCAGGACGACGAGACGCGCCTTGCCTAACGAGAGGCCAAACATCTCCGCCGCCGTCAGGCGGCCATCGTCGCGCGCGTCTTTCCCGAGCTGCAGATAGGAAAGCATCGGTTCCGACGGGGTAAACTTGCCGTGCACGGACAGATGCAAAACGTCGGACTGACCGGCGCTCGCCTTCACTTCCGATTCCGCAACTAATGAATCGACGAGAGTTTTGTTCCGCTCCGGATAAAAGGCCGCGACCCCCTCTACTTCACCGCGGGCTGCTTCGATCCCGGGATCAGCCGCCGCGAAAAGCCGGGCCTGTCCGATCGCATCCCCTTTTTTCAAATCGAGCAGGAGCCCGGCGTTTGGCGCATCCGAGAGGCCGAACATTTCGCCTAACGACTTACCGGAAGGGGCAATCAAGGCCGCGAAGGCCAGATCGTGCAGCTCGGCGTGCGGGACCAGAATGAGCTGGGTCCCCTTGATCCAGCCAAGGGCGGGCTGGATGAGATAAAGAAAAAGTTCGCGCGCCGTTTTTTCATCGAACGTCGCATCGGGGGTCGCGACGCTTTTCCGCAGCGCCGCTACTTTCGCCTTTAGTTCGCTCCGGGGCAGAAAAACGCTCCGCGCGTGCTGGCTCTGGCCCGCGATGTGCCAGAGGACGAGGCCGTCGTCGAGCGCGAGATAGTAGAGCATTTCGCTCCCGTCCTTCCGGAGCATTTCCTGCACACGCTCGAGGGAGGCCGGCTGGGCCACGGTCAACTCGCGCAGTCGCGGCGCGATCTTGGCGATCTTTGCCGCCAGCTCGCGCTCGGCCTTTTCAAGCTGCGCGATCCGCTCTTCGGTTGCTTTGATCTTTTTCGCCAGGTCGGGATCAGGCGGCCGGGTGCGAGCGGTGAAGAGGATTTTCTGCTCGTCGGCGATTTCGGCTCGCAGACGCTGCGTCTCGGCAAAAAGCGTTTGTTCGTCTGGCTGAGCCAGCGTCAGTTTTTTACTGAAGATCAGGTCGGCCATGGCGCGCGAGCGCGACCGCTCCATGAGAGCAAAGGCCTCCGCGAAACGTTTGCGCTGCAGCAACTCGGAGATGGCCGGGTAATAGAAGACGATTTTGTCGTCGAAGAATTTCTCCCGGCTCTTCTCATCGCGCAGTTTGCGCCGATCCGATTCGAGGGCGTCGGCCGCCTTCACATAATCAGCGAGGGCCGCGTCGGCCTCGCCAGCCATGGCGTGGAACTGGCCGCGCGTGACGAGGGTGCGGGCGTCGCCTCCCTCGAGCACATGTTCCTTTTGCACGAGTTCTATCAGACCAGCGGGCAGATCCGTTTGACCGGCAACGAAGCTTTCATTCACCAGGACGTCGGTCGGTTTCTTGGGCGCGAAGACGTTGTTCTGCGCGAGGGTCTTGGCGAAGCGGACATTCATCTCTGTCATCTGGCGGCGGAAGGCCAGGTGGCGCAAAAACTGTTCGATCTGATCGGAGATCCCGACGTAGCCGAACTGCTGCGCCATCTGCAAAGCTGCCGCGTAGTCCGTTTTTGCCGCCTGCAAGCCCTCGAGTTGCGTCTGAAACGCCTTGCTCGCGCCCGATTTTTCCGCCAGCTTTTCGAAAATATCGGCCCGGTCGAGATACGCGAAAAGGAGGAGCGATCGATCCTGCAACTGCGGCCCGAGAGCGAAGGCGCGCCCGAGCAAGTCCGCCCCGCCGATCAGGTTGCCAGTCGATACTTCGACCTGCGCCTGCCACGACAGGGCGTTAAAGAGCGGGGCGCGATCGTCCAGTGTCGCCGCCACCTCGGCCGCTTCGCGAAAGTGCGCGCCGGCGCTCTTGTAATCCTTCGTGCTGACCAACTCGCAACGACCTTGGCCGATCAACGCCAGGGCGTGTGTTTTCTTGTCGCTGGCGGTTTCGGATTCGGCGATCGCGGTCAGGAAATAAACAAAGGCCGCCGGATACTTTTCCTGGAGGCGATAAATCTCACCCAGCTTTTGCAGGCTGACCCCCGCCGCGGCGGAATTGCGCGCGCGATTAAATTCCCCCAAGCCGGCCGAAAGATCGCGCGCCGGTTGGTCGAGCCTGGCGCGGAAGCGGGCGACATCGCCGGTCTTGAGATATTCTTGGCGCGCGTTGTCCATCACCTGGATTGCGGCTTTCTGCTGCGCCAGGGCGACGTCGTCAGGTGCAGCGGCGAATGAGCCGGGGCAGAAAAAGGAGGCGAGCAAGCCCAGGAACAGGCCCGGCGTGCGATACGCGCCGCTCATTTTCATGGCGAAAGCGAGCCTAGGCGGCCCTCGCTCGGTTATGAAGCACAAAAAATTGCGCTGCCTTTCGGCGTCCCAGCGGTCGTTAGGGCCGGTCGCTCTCGGCGGCTCGGGATGACAACCTTCTTTTGCGCGCCGTCTTTCGGCCTATTTCTTCATCAGGTCGAGCACCGCACTCGTCATCGCGACCAGGCCGGTCCGGAGGGTCGGCTCCGGCACAGGCGCGAATTTGCTCGAATGCAGGCTCGGGAGGGGCGGCGCCCCGGGCTTTTTCGACGCCTCGATTTTCTCGGGGGCAACCGCCCCGACGTGGAAGTCGATCGCCGGTATGGAGTGATCCGGGAGACTGAATTCGGAGAAATCTTCCCCGCCCATCGTCGGGTCGACGATCTCGACATTTTTCTCGCCTAACGAGTTCTTCCAGACGTCGACGAGGCGTTTGGTCAGCTCGGGATTGTTGTAGGTCGAGGGGGTGAATTCATCCTCGCGCACCTTCACGTCGGGAAGTTTGTCCTCCGGCCAGCCGCCGGCGATGGCGCAACCTTTCGCGATCTGTGCGATCGCGGCCAGGACCTGCTCGCGCACCTCTTTTTTATAGGTGCGGACGGTGAGCTGCATCTTCACTTCATCGGAAATGATATTGTGCTTCGTCCCGCCATGAATCGATCCCACCGTCACGACTACCGGATCGATGGGGTTGATCTCCCTGCTCGCGATCGTTTGCCACATGTTAATGATCTCGGCCGAGAGGACGACCGGGTCCTTCGTCTTGTGCGGATAAGCGCCGTGGCCGCCGACCCCGTGGACGGTCACGTCGACCGAATCGACATTTGCGTAAGTGTATCCAGGCGTGACCCCGATGTGGCCGGTCGGGAGTTGGGCGTTGTCGTGAAAACCAAGCGCGAAATCCGGTTTGGGGAAACGTTGGTAGAGCCCGTCGTGCAACATCGCGCGGGCGCCGGTGCCGAGTTCCTCCGCCGGCTGGGCGACGAAGAGAACGGTGCCGTGCCATTGATCTTTCAACTTCGCCAGCTCGCGCGCCACTCCGATGAAGGTGGCGATATGGATATCGTGACCGCAGGCGTGCATGACGGACACTTCGTCGCCCTTCGCGTTTTTCGTCGTCACTTTGCTCGCGTAGGGCACGCCGGTTTCCTCGTGCACCGGCAGCGCATCCATGTCGGTGCGGACGAGCACGACCGGCCCCTCGCCATTCTTCATCACTCCGACAACACCGTAGCCTTTCTCCTGCGGGTCCTGGTATTTGCCGATGTGATCGGTCACCTCGCAGCCGGCCGCTTGCAATTCCTTGGCGACCAGAGCCGATGTCCTCTCTTCCTGGGTCGAGAGCTCCGGATGGCTGTGGACATCTTCGTAAATCGTGAGCAACGAAGGCAGCTCCTGGTCGACGATTTGCTTGATGGAATCCTGGGCTCGGAGCGATGGAAGACTGATGAGGGCGAGGAAAGCGAGAGCGGCCGCGGAAATTTTCATCCGGCAGATTAGAACGAAAATCCTGGCCAGCAACGCCAACCCCGCGTTCCCGGGACGGCCGAAGCGCCTCCCTCCGGAGGGACCTGCTGCCGCAGGTCCAGCGCGGTGCAGCAGTCGCCGCCAGTCACCGATTCGTGTTACGCTACGACTCTCCTTTCCGGACGATGACGCGCATCCTCTATCTTGATTGCTTTTCCGGCATCAGCGGCGACATGACCATCGGCGCGCTTTGCGATCTCGGGGTGGAGCCCGGAAGAATCGAGACGGGACTGCGCCGCCTCTCGTTAGGCAAAACCCAGATCGGCTTCGAGCGCCAGTCGCGCCGGGGGATCAGCGGAATGAAATTTCTCGTCGAGGAACCGCGCGACGCATCCGGGTCCGGCCACACCCATTACACCGAAGTGCGGGAACGGATCAGCCGGAGCGAGCTGTCGGATTTCGTCCGGCAGAGGTCACTCGCGGTTTTCGAGCGGATCGCGATTGCCGAGGCGAAAATTCACGGCCTCCCGCTCGAGGAAGTGGCCTTCCACGAAATCGGCGCGATCGATTCGATCGCGGATATCGTCGGCGCCTGTATCTGCCTGGAGGAACTGGGACGGCCGCAGGTGATCGTTTCGCCTCTGCGCGAGGGCCGCGGCTGGATCGATTGCGCGCATGGGCGTTACCCTTTGCCCGCGCCCGCCACCCTCGAGATCCTGCGCGGCGTCGCCCTCGAACAAGTGGACGAGCCGTGGGAATCGATCACCCCGACCGGTGCGGCGATCGCGCGCGAGTTCGCCGAGTCGTTCGGGCCGATGCCACGGATGGAGATCGAGCGAATCGGCTATGGCATCGGCACGCGCGACTTGAAGGAGCAACCGAATGTTCTGCGCGCGGTTCTCGGTCGCGCGATGGAACTGGAGCCAAACCAGTACGAGACCGACACGGTTGTAGAACTGGAGACCAATCTCGACGATCTCTCGCCGGAGCTGACTGGCGCGGCCATGGAGAAGTTGCTCGCGCTCGGCGCGCTCGACGTCACGGCCGCGCCGGTACAGATGAAAAAGAATCGGCCGGGCGTCCTGCTTTCCGTTCTGAGCGAGCCTGCGCTGGAAGCGAAGATCGTGCGCGCCCTCCTCACCGAAACGAGCGCGTTCGGGGTGCGACGGAGCGAAAAACGTCGCTACAAACTGGAGCGCCGCTTTGCGAAGGTGGAAACGCAGTTCGGCGAAATCGTGCTCAAGCTCGGGCTGCTCAAGGGCGAGGTGTTGCAGGTCGCGCCGGAGTTCGAAAGCTGCCGCGCCGCTAGCGAACGAACCGGGCAGCCGGTCGCGGCCATCTACCGCGCCGCTCTGGCGGCTTACGCCGGCAGCTGAACCAAGTCGAGCTCAGGCAAAAAGTTTAAGCTGCGCGTGCTCCGTGATCGCGAGGGTCGCGGGCTGAGCCGTCGGCGCTGATGCCGACGAGGCACAGCAGCTTTTTTGGCGGTCTGGCACTCGCGCCTCGAGCGGCGCGATCCGTGGTGAGGTTCCTCGCCGTCTGCGGCTCGGAATGACAGCGAAGATGTGTCATCGCTACGCGCTGGCGTTGGAAGACAACCAGCTGAACGGAGAAAGCACAAAGGGCATTCAGCGTTGTCGCTGAATGCCCTTTGGTTTGTAAGTTAGCCTCTTCGACTTCCGAGAGTCGGTTAGGACGACTCCCGGAGCCAAAGTTTCAATTTACCTTGCAATCAGCCATCAAGGAGCTGTGACGTCGATGGTGACTTCGTTTGAGCAGTCGCCAGAGTCTGTCTCGCATACTTGGTAGGTGAATGTGCCGGTTCTGTGGTTGAGCTTGTCTCGGGTCTGGCCATCGTCATCTGTCGTCTGGACAACAACGCCGTCGCGCAAGACGTTAATCTGACCCCCATCAGCAGGGCTCCAGCTCAGAGTGACGGCCCGGAGATTTCCCTGCCTCCGCACGCGCGCCTGTAGCACCAGGTTCTCGCCACCGCCGGTGCACTCGAAGATCTCCATCGAACTCACCGGAGAGCTGGGTGCGTAGCCACCCGCGAGCCAGATCGTGGTCGTGCCATTGGTATCGGTCGCAAAGTTGCGCCGCGCCACCACGAATGGCATCAGACTGGTCGACCAGGAGTTAGAGCCTGGATCATAGACGTCCACCTCGTTCGAAGGATTCGGTGCATCTCGGCCACCGCCCATCACCGCCATCTGGCCGTTGAAGTTAAGCGCACGCGTCTCCCCTGTGGCCCGCGGGATGTTTGCGATCGTGCCGATCGTGTCGCCAGCCGGGTCGTAGACAAACGAGAAGTTGCTATCATGGATGGTGGTACCGTCCCAGGTGCTGCCGCCACCGGTGTAGATATGGCTGCCGATGGTTGCCGTGGGTATGTAACCGAGAGCGGTTGGCAGGACGGCGCTCTTGAGGACCCAGTTTGCAGGGCTGGGATTGAACTCATAGATCTTGTCGACCATGCCGACGTTGATGTTGAATCCACCAAGGATGTAGAGCTTGTTGTCGAAGACACTGAAGCCCCCGGGCAGAATCGTTCCCATCGCGCCCGGCCATGGGTTGGCGACAACGCTGATGCTATCGGTGCCAGGATCGTAGCGGAAGACTCGACTGGCGGCAGTCGTTCCCCCGGCGGCCGAGCCGCCCACGCAATAGATGTAGGGCGTTCCAGCGTCCGTGAGCACACCACAAGCCATGTTGTTCACCTGGTTATCAGGATAACTGGCCGACTTGGTGGTCCAGCTGTTCGCGCTCGGATCATATTCGAACGGGTGCACGAAATCACTCCCCGCGGTATCGGAACTACGCCCGCCCATGACGTAGAACTTGCCGTTGGCCGGGAAATAAACGCCAACCGAGCGGACGCCGACATTCGGCATGTCCGGCCCCGGCGACCATCCGCAAACACTCCCCTCTACGGTGTAATTCCCTGAGAAGGCCGCGCCAGAGTTGCCGAATTGGTCGGTGATTGCCCCGGCGGCAATGGTCGCCGCCAAGCTCCCGCCGGAATTCATATGCAACGTGAAGCGGGCCGTCATGCTTCCATTGATCACGCTGACTCCCGTGACCGACGGGCCGCTACTGCCGGTTACCGTCAAATCGGTTGTCTGGACCGAGGCCACATCAACCGGCTCGTTGAAGTTCACGTCGTACTGATAATCGTTCGGTGCCGCCGGTGAGAAGGTCCCACCATCCGGCGGGACAGTCGAAACCACCTGAAGCAGCAATACGTCGTACCGGAACGTGCAGGTGAAATCAAAGTTCGGCATATTGTCGGAAGCGCTATTAAAAGCGCCGGCCGGTATATGCATCGTCTGAACGCCCTGTGTCGTGACTGGCGAGCTGTTAAAGGTGAAGGTGATCTGCGTATTCCCGGCGCCCAGGGTAAAGGAGTCCGCCGGAGCCCCATTTACCGTGAAATCGCTCGCCTGGACCGTCGCGGGATTTACCGGGTCGGTCAGGTTGACCACGAAGTCCGTGGGCTGGGTCGAGATAATGCTGCCGCACGCAGGGCTGGTGTTGACAACGGAAAAGCCGACCAGGTCCCTGTCGCTGAAGGCATCCTGCTGGGATTGGCCGCTGAGCGCCACTCGGCCGTCCGTCCATGAAGTGACGTGTTTCGTGGCCACCGCGGAGCCGTAGTCGTAGTCACCTGCGTACGTGCCCTGGACGTTGCCGTCAGGTTGAGCTGGGAGCGGGCTGACGACGTCCGAGAATTGGTCGTCAGGCAACCAGGTTTGGCCATTATCGAGCGACTTGCGTGACCACATTCTATAACAGGGAACGGCTGGGTTACCATAGGTGCAGCCGTCGCTCTCGCGTCCGTCATACCATGTCGCCAGCAGAGTCCCGCTCGGGCTGACCGAGATGTTGGGCTGCCACTGAGGGCGGGTTGTGGAATCGGTGTTCAACTTGAACGGCGCGGCAAAGGTCGTACCGCCGTCGGACGAGCGGATGTAATAGACATCGCCGGCATCACTCCCGGGACCATGCTGGGCATAGACGAGGTGAACCACGTTGTTGTAAGTAGCAGGCTCGCCCCAGCCCTCGTGCCGCCAATAGCCGCCGATATCGGAAAACATGCAGGCGAAGTAACCGACTGCGGTCACGCCCGGTCCGGGAAACGCAGGGCCAGTGTAGGTGTTGGCCCAGCTGTTGCCGCCGTCGGTGGATTTATAGATCAGATTGATGTTGTTGTGCGGGAACCCGCCGCCGCCTTCATCCATGCCGGCGACGTAGAGAGTGCCGGTGGATGGGTCGCCGGTGATCTGGGTGTTGCGGACGAAGGGAACGCCGTTGCCCAACTGCCTTTCGACCGGCCAGGTGACTCCGTTATCGGTGGAGTAGCGGACTTTGAGGGCACCGCCCCCAACGGCGAAGTCGTTCCAGGAAACATACATCCGCCCGTAAAATGGACTGGCCGGGTTGTTGTCGGCCCAGCCGGACTCGCGGTCATCGGAGCTGCCGGTGTGAACGCAAGGACCGACCGACCAGGTCACTCCACCGTCAGTGGATGTCCATGCGCCGATGCCCTGTCCGCCGCAGCCCGTCGCGAGAAAAATTCCATGGAAAGTGCCGGTAGGTTTGTTGTAGAGAGTTACCGGGTCGCCAAAGTTCGTTCCATGGCCAGTGCAGAACGGGCTGGGCGTGAGACGGGTGAAGGTCGTCCCGCCGTCGGTCGAGACTGATCCGCCGGCGTAGCAGCTTGGGGCGCTTCGGGAATCGTTGAAGGTGACAACGAGCTGGTCGGGGTTATCGGGGTTGGCCAGAGTGTACGTCTCCGATTGGGTAACGCTGGCAAAGGTCTCTCCGCCTGTGACGAGGTCGACATCGGCGCCGCCAAACGCCAGGGGCGCCAACAGTTGTTGAGTAATCGGGTAGGATCCGCTGAAAGCGGAAGCGGAGCCGCCCGCGGCCTGGCCGCAGTAAATCATGAGCGCTCCGGCCCGCAGGTTTTCTTGCCGGTCGAGGCCCAGCGCCTGAATCTGAGCGCAATCAAACCCGGCCGGAACGACCGAGTCGATGGACTTGGTGGCGGGGCCGTTCCCCGTCTGCGCCTGAGCCGAGAACTGACTAAACCCCAGCGCCACTAACAGGACGCCGGCCATGACCAAAAACGTGCCGAAAAGGACACGCAGATTAAAGAAGGCCGATTGTGCAGTAGTTTTCTTTTTCATAGCAAGTGGATGGCGGAGTGATATTTTGAATTCCGCCTGCTTGGTTTTGCTCAAGTCGCGGCTCAAATTGCAAGCTCGTAAATCTTACAATTTGGTTAGGCACTGGCCGCTATCGAGCAAGGGTTGATCGGCGACGACAGCGGCAGCGACAGCCAGAACGCGACTCCGCGGGAACCGAGCGTGATCCCGGAACGCCGTCCGCCTTCTAATCTGAGCGATCTGTGCAAATCTAAAGACGAATGCGTTTCGAGGACAACACCCTGCTCTTCGGCTTCGATCCGACGCCACGGATTGTGGCGATCGAGCTCGGCGACACCGGGACGGTGAAGATTTACCGGCGGGAGAAGAACGGCGCGACGGTATGCGAGGTGGAGGAATTTCATCCCTTCGTCTGGGCCGATGGCGACGTGGCCGATCTTGCCCTAACGAACGCTGAAAAGCTCGACGGCGACCTGAAATACAACTGGCTGGTCACGACCGACAGCTGGAAGGAACTGATCGCCTTGCGCAATGGGCTCAAGAAAGCCGGTCGCGACTTTTTTGCCCTCAGCGATCCGGTGCAGCATTATCTCACCCACAGCGGCCGCACGCTCTTCAAGCAACTGCCCTTTGAACAATTGAAGCGGATGCAGATCGAAGTGCTGTCGTTCGGCGGCGGCGATCTGGAGGCGACGGCGGACGATCATATCACCAGCATTGCGGTTTCGGACAACACCGGTTGGGAGGAACTGATCGAGGTCGATCCGAGAGCGATCGAGGAATCGGAACACGCCGCGATTAAGCGCCTGACGAGCCTGATCAAGGAGCGCGACCCGGACGTGATCGAGGGGCATAACCTCTTCAAGTTCGATCTGCCGTTCCTCGTCGCGCGGGCGCGGAAGGCGAAGACGAAACTCGACTGGGGACGAAGCGGCGGATTTCTCCGCTCCCGTCCGTCGCGGCTCCAGATCGCGGAGAAGACGATCGATTACCCGAAGTTCACGATCGAGGGGCGCCATTTCGTCGACACATTTTTGCTCGCGCAGTTTTACGATGTTGGGATGCGTTCCCTCACCGGCTTTGAGCGGAGTGATGTCGCGCAACATTTTGGCCTAACGAAGGCGGCCGAGATCTCGCAATTGTCCGGCAAAGAACTGCAACTGGCCTGGGAAAAGGAGCCGGAGCGCTATCGCGATCGCGCCCTTTGTGCCGTGCGCGAAACCCGCGCCGTGGCCGACCTCCTGAGCCCGAGTTACTTCATCCAGGCGCAGATTTTCCCCTACAATTACCAGGACGTGATCGTGCGCGGCAACGCCACCCGGATCAACGCGCTTTTCCTGCGAAAATATCTGCGCCAACGCCACGCCCTTCCCGAGATGCCGATGGTCCGCGGGTTCGAGGGAGGTTACACCGATATCTTTTTCACCGGCGTCGCGCGCAACGTCTGGCATTGCGACGTCGCCTCGCTTTATCCCTCGATCATGCTGCAGTTCGATTGTTTCCCAGTGAACGATCAGCTCCAGATCTTTCGCCACCTGCTCACTGACCTGCGCACCTTCCGCCTCCAGGCGAAGAGCGATATGCGGGATGCGAAGGATGCGGCGCAACGGCGCTACTTCCACGCCCTGCAAAACACCTTCAAGATTTTGATCAACAGCTTCTACGGCTACCTCGGTTTCGCGCAGGGTAATTTTGCTGATTTCGAGGCCGCGGCGCGGGTCACTCAGATTGGGCGCGACATTCTGAAGCAAATGATCGACTGGCTCAAAGCGCAGGGCGCGCAGGTGATCGAGGTCGACACTGACGGCATCTATTTCGTCCCGCCTGTAGCCGCCTCTCTGCGAGACGCGGCTACAATGGACGAGCTGCGCGCCGGGCTGGCGAAAAAACTCCCGCCGGGGATCGAGGTCGAGTTCGACGAGCAGTTCGACGCCATGTTCAGCTACAAGGCGAAAAACTACGCCCTCCTCACAAAGGAAGGCGAGGTCGTGATCAAAGGCGGCGCGCTCAAGTCGCGCGGCCTGGAAAAATTCCAGCGCGTTTTTCTCGAGGAAATGATCAAGCTGCTGATGGAAGGAAAGCCGGAAGCCATCCCGGCCCTGCGGGATGATTTCGCGCAGAAGATTCGCGACCAGGAATGGCCGATCAAGATGCTGATGAAAACCGACACGCTTCAGGATTCGCTCGAGAAATATCGACAGAAGATCGCCGGCGGTGGGCGTAACAAAGCCGCCGCCTACGAACTCGCCCTAACGAGTGGGCGCAATTACAAGCCAGGCGACCAGATCAGTTACTACGTCAAGGCCACCCCTAAGAAAGTCGCCGCCTACGAAGCCGCCAAGCTTGTAACCGATTTCGACCCACAAAACCGGGATGAGAACATCGACTACTACATCGCGAAGCTGGACGATCTCATGAAGAAATTCAGCGGCGTCACTAGCGAGACATCCGGAGCGAAGCAGGCGAGCCTCGCGCTTTAGTCCGGCAGGTGAGGGAGAGAGACTCCCGGAGGCCTCTACACTGCGATAATCGCCGGAGCGAACGACAGCACCGGGATCGCTCTGGCCGGCCGCCGCGCCGAGCAGCTGGGCAACATCAGCACGCGCGGTTTTGTGCAGACGGAAAATGACGTCATGATCGGGGGCTTTATCATCGGCAACCAGACCAGCGAAGTGCTGGTGCGAGGGATTGGACCCTCACTCATCCCCTTTGGGATCGGTGGTGCTTTGGCCGATCCACTGCTCGAATTGCACGATGCCAGCGGCGGCCTGCTCGCCTCCAATGACAACTGGCGGAGCGACCAGGAAGCGGAGATTGAAGCCACCACTCTCGCGCCTGACGATGATCTGGAATCCGCCATCCTTCGCACGCTCGCGCCCGGCGCCTACACCGCGATTTTGCGCGGAGTCAGTGACTCGAACGGTGTGGGTCCGGTTGAAGCCTATAATCTGGATTGAAGCGCAGCCTAACCAGCGCCCCAGCGTTTAAAGTTTCCGGCCTTCCGGCGGACCGAATTTTATCTCGACATCGGGCTGCTGGAACCGCCAGACTGGCAATCAAACCACAACGAGCCTGAGTCTTGCCCGGCGAAGCTTTTGCGGCTCGGGCCGCGAAAGGCATCACGTGTAGCCGGTCAAGCCTTCAGACTGAGGAAGACTTGACGCATGAACCGTTTCCAAGAGATCAGCCGCAGCACGCACGTAAACTTGCAAGGGGATCGCGAACGAAAGTGCAGATACTTCGCGCCACGCAACTGTTTACGGACGCTCGCGCTGGCAGGGTTTGCCGTGACTGTTGCCTCGCCACTTGCGTCGGCGGACATCGCATTGGAAAGCCGCCTCGCCCGGACGAATTCTGAGGCTCAGGCGTCAGGCAGCGGTGGTTTTAGCCTCGATCGATCGCCAGCGCAAAACCAAAAGGGTTTTCTCCCCGCGAGCGTCATTCAATGGAACTCCGCCATCGGCGTTGGTTCATTTCACGAGCCCTTGAACTGGATTCCCGATATTGTCCCCGGAGCAGGCGATACCGCGCTCTTCAGTTTAAGTGAATCCCAAGTCGATGTCGGCTCGGCCACTACGGCGCGGCTCGAGATTCGTACTGCCGGTGTGCTCTTTACGAACGCCGACTACGCCATCGTGGACACAAATTCTGATCCACCCGGCATTGTGCTTGACAGCGCAGGCCTTGAATTGGCGAGCGGCGTCCTGAGCGGTGTAGAGGCATTAATTGGGGAGAATGAGTCGACCATACTTTTTGATGCGACCCTGATCGTGGACTCCGGCGCAGTTCTGACCCTGGAAACTCTGAGGGTGGGGGGAGGGGGCAATGGTATTCTCAACATCGGCGCAGGCGGTTCCGCCATGATCGGCAA
>DATBDG010000227.1:0-3145 GCA_036270055.1 Chthoniobacterales bacterium | reverse complement strand
TTCTCGGGCTCTCATTCGTTCCCGCTTCACAATGGAACCAACCAGTTGCAACACCAGCGACAGCACATCACCTTTCGCCATCGCCATCGCCTTCGCCATCTATGGCCGCGTTTCCAAACTCCAAGAGCACTCAAGGACCTCCCGCAATAATGTTCCGGGTTTTTGCGGCGGTGATCGCCTTGATCATCCTCTGCGGCTGGACCTTCGGTGCACTCACGGCTTACGCTGGCCACTGCATCAGGAAGAGAAAGAATAAGCTCTTCATTTACATCATGGCGGCCATCAACTGCATTTGGATTCCTTACGGGACGGTTCTAGGCATCGCCACGATCTTGCTGTTCCAGTGGCCGGAGGTACAAGCCGAGTTTGCGACCTAACAAATCGCTGCAGCCAACCGCTGGCCGTTCCAATGTCTAGTTTTCACATGACTTCAACACAAACATTCCCAGTTCACGCTCGCTCCCGCCAGCGGGGGCTGGCGCTCCCCTTTTGGTTTGTTTTGACCTCGTGGATCTCCTTCTTGATTGTCGAGGATCGGGTCGGTGATGTGCGGGGTGTTGAAGTCGTCAACGACGAGGAGGGCGTGGTCCTGACGAATTCGATTGGAAGCGGGTATTGATCCAATCGCAAAGGAGATCGATCTCGGCCATGAGGGGCTCGATGGTAGAGCATCTGACTGTGGATCAGAAGGTTTGAGGTTCGGATCCTCACGGGCGCGCATTTTCTTTGCTCCGCATCCATTCGGCCTCTTTCGCTCGAATCTTTGGCAGAGCGCGGACGCGGTTTGCGCACGAACAACGGAGCAAGTCGATTATGGAAATAGTAGAACAAATTATTTTACACAGGACGTTAGGCCTTTTCCTGGGGTTGTTAATGGCGGGCGGTTTTGGGGGCTGCGCGACGAACAAGAATTTGCAGCCGGCTGCCGTCGCGCCGAGCGATACGGGGGGCTTCGAGCTGGCAGACACAAATCACGACGGCGAGCTCTCCCGAGATGAAGCGAGCGACTTTCTCGTGAACGAGATTTTCGATGCGCGCGATGCCGACCATAACGGCCAGCTGACGCTGGAGGAATGGTCGGTCCCCGGCGATCCGAAGCGGAAGCTCGATTTCCGGAAAAGCGACAAGAATAAGGATGGAATTGTGACCAAAGCGGAGGCCCTCGCTTACGGGCGTAGACATGGCGTTGCCAAGAAAATCCTGGGGGAGGCGGATAAGAATGGGGATGGAAAGTTGGATCGCGCAGAAGTGCAGGCCTACTACGCGAGCCGCGAAGCGCCACCGCACTGATTCGCAGCTTCAGGCAGCCGACGAATCGGCCTTTCCACGCCGGGTTCACTTTCGGTCTCTCCTATGCCATGTAGAAGTCGAGGGCGCCGCCGTGGTTGGTGAAGTTTTCCGGCACCGTGGGCCGCTGCAGGATCTGGTCCTAGCGAACGTTGAAGGTGAAATTGGAGCCGTCAATCGCGCGGTCGCCGGCGGTGAGCGGGGTACGGCCCGGAAGTCAGGCTTCCTAGCTTCACGGTAGGCGGACATCCGGGCTGCTTCATCGCGAGCGGTGTAGCCGACGGGAGGGAAGCCCGTCGGCCGAGTGGGGCAAGATGCCCGACTTCCGCGGGATGCCCGACCTCCGCGTTGCAAACGCAGCCGGCATCCCTAGGGTGATTGGGTGAGCTCTTTTGCCATTCACCCCATCGATCCGAACGAGATCGCCGCGCTCCTCCACGCCTCCCATGCCGATCCTTTTCGGGTGCTCGGTCCGCATGCCGCGGGGGAAGATCTGGTGATTCGCATTTTTCGGCCGGAAGCGAAGGAGATCCAGGTGGTGGCGGCGAACGACCACGGGCAGGTTTTCCCGGCGGAGCGGCTCCACGTCGAAGGCCTCTACCAGGCGACCGTGCCTAACGAGCCGCGCGATTTTGCCTATCTCCTCAAAGTGATCGCTTTCGACGGCTCGGAGCAGCTCCTGCGCGATCCCTACAGCTACGGACCGATCATGGGCCAGATCGATCTCCATCTTTTCGCGGAAGGAAATCACAAGAAGCTTTACGAGAAATTTGGCGCGCATTTGCGCGAGATCGGCGGGGCGCGCGGCGTCTATTTCGCCGTCTGGGCGCCGAATGCGGCCCGGGTCAGCGTGGTGGGCGACTTCAATTTCTGGGACGGGCGGGTTCATCCCATGCGCAAGCTGGTCGAGGGGGGCGTCTGGGAAATTTTCATCCCGGGAGTAACGGAAGGGGCGCACTACAAGTTTGAGATCAAAACCCAGACTGGCGCGCTCCTTTTGAAGAGCGATCCGTTCGGGTTTTTCAGCCAGCACGGGGTCCAGACTTCCTCAATGGTTTACGACCTCGATCGCTACCAATGGAGCGACGAACAATGGATGACGGGGCGGGCGAAGAAGGAATGGCACCGCAGCGCGCTCAGCATCTACGAGGTGCATCTCGGCTCCTGGAAACGCGTCGCGGCGGAGGGAAACCGCTTCATCAGCTACCTCGAGTTTGCCCAGACTCTCCTCCCCTACGTGATCGAGATGGGATTCACCCACATCGAGCTGCTCCCGATAGCCGAGCATCCCTTCGAAGGGTCATGGGGTTATCAGGTGACAAACTATTACGCCCCGACGAGCCGCTTCGGGAATCCGGATGAGCTGCGCCATTTCATCGACGCCTGCCATCGCAACGGCATCGGCGTGATCATGGATTGGGTGCCGGCCCATTTCCCGAAAGACGCCCATGGCCTGGCGGAGTTTGACGGGACCGATCTCTACGAACATGCCGACCCGCGCCAGGGCGAGCACCAGGATTGGGGCACGCTCATTTTCAATTTCGGCCGCAACGAAGTGCGCAATTTTCTGACCGCGAACGCGCTCTTCTGGCTCGACAAATATCACATCGACGGGCTGCGGGTCGACGCGGTCGCTTCCATGCTTTATCTCGATTACTCGCGCCAGCCCGGGCAATGGGTCCCGAACCAGTTCGGCGGGCGGGAGAATCTCGACGCCGTCTTTTTCCTGAAAGAGACGAACGAGCGCTGCTACGAAAGTTTCCCGGGCGTCATGACGATCGCCGAGGAATCAACCGCCTGGCCCGGCGTCTCCCGGCCGACCTATCTGGGCGGTCTCGGCTTCGGCTTCAAATGGAAC
>DATBDG010000226.1:0-9356 GCA_036270055.1 Chthoniobacterales bacterium | reverse complement strand
ATTCTTTTCGCGATCAGTTTTTCCCACCTCCTCAACGACACTATCCAGTCGCTCATCCCGGCGATCTATCCGCTCCTCAAAACCAGCTTCCATCTCAGCTTCGTCCAGGTCGGCTTCATCACCCTCGCCTTTCAGATGACCGCTTCGATCCTGCAACCGTGTGTCGGCTGGTATACCGATCGCTGGCCCAAACCCTACTCTCTGGCCGGCGGGATGGGCCTGACCCTGGGCGGGCTCGTCCTCCTCTCCCACGCCACCCATTACGCTATGGTGGTGGGTGCGGCCGCGCTCGTCGGGATGGGCTCGTCGATTTTCCATCCCGAATCGTCCCGCGTCGCCTGGCTCGCCTCCGGCGGGCGGACCGGGTTCGCGCAATCGCTTTTCCAGGTCGGCGGGAACGCCGGCAGTTCGTTAGGCCCGCTCCTTGCCGCTCTCATCGTGGTGCCGCATGGGCAGGGGAGCGTCCTTTGGTTCGCGCTCATCGCGCTGCTTGGGATCGGGGTTTTGAGCGCGGTCGGACGCTGGTACGGCCAGCATCTGAGCGAAGCGCGAAAGCGGCCGGGCTCGACGAATCCGGCGACAGGTCCGCTTTCCCGCCGGGTTCGGTTCGCGCTCGGCGTGCTCGGCGTCCTGATTTTTTCGAAGTATTTTTATCTCGCCTGCCTAACGAACTACTACACCTTTTACCTCATCCACAAATTCCATCTCACGGTCCAGGGAGCTCAGTTCCATCTCTTCCTCTTTCTCTTTGCCGTCGCCCTCGGCACGATTCTCGGCGGGCCGATCGGCGATCGTTATGGACGCAAGCTCGTTATCTGGGTTTCCATCCTCGGGGTTGCCCCTTTCACCCTCGCCCTGCCCCACGCCAATCTTTTCTGGACCGGTGTCCTGACCGTCATCATCGGCCTCATTCTCGCGTCGGCCTTTTCCGCGATTTTGGTTTACGCCCAGGAATTGGTCCCGGGAAAAGTGGGACTGATCGCAGGGCTGTTCTTCGGCCTCGCCTTCGGCATCGCCGGCATCGGTTCCGCCGTCCTCGGCGAACTGGCCGATCGCACGAGCATCGAGTTCGTCTTCCAGCTCTGCGCCTTCCTTCCGTTGATCGGGCTGTTGACGGCGTTTTTGCCTAACGTGCGCAAAGTGTAGCGGCGGCCGATGGGTGGAATTCAGGCATCTTGCCTGACTCGGCCGACGGGCTTTCAGCCGGTCGGCCCTAATCGCGCGCAACCCGTCCCGAGGACAGGCAAGATGCCTGTCTGCCGAGTCAGGCTGGAAGCCCGACTTCCGCTCGCCCCGCTGCACCTGTTGCGCTGCGGCTACACCAAGCGGACCCACCGCTCAGTGATTAAAGGCGATGCGGGAACTGGTGTAGCCGCCGCCGAGCAAGGTGCCGGTGACCGGCTGGATATAGACAATCCGATCGATGTGATTCCCTGGGGACGGCGTCTCGCCTCAAGCTACTAGAGAGAGAAGAAGGGCGGGCATCACCAGGGATGGTGATACAATTCTTATAGCCTCTGCCGGCAGAGGCTGACAAGGCGAATGTTGAGGCGGCAGAACCGCAAGCCAGCGGCTGGAGCTAGACTCCGCGCTCGGTCGGCGTCCAGATGAATTTGTGCATCTGGAGCTGGAAACGGACGGGCAGCTTGTCGGCCAGAATCCATTCCACGATCTGGCGCGGATCGATCCGGCCGAAAATGGGCGAGAAGAGGACCGCGCGACAGCGTTCCGGCAGGCGGTGCTCTTGCAGTTGGGCACGCGACCATTCGTAATCTTCGCGCGAGCCGATGACGAACTTCACTTCGTCGCGCTTGCCCAAATGCGCGATGTTGGAAAAGAGATTGCGCTCCACCTCGCCGCTCCCGGGCGTTTTCAGGTCCATGATGCGATGGACCCGCGGATCGACCTGCGAAATGTCGTGCGCGCCGCTCGTCTCGAGCAGCACGGTGCGACCGGCGTCGGCCAGCATTGTCATGAGGGGCAGAACATTTTTCTGTAAGAGTGGCTCGCCGCCGGTGATCTCGACCAGCGGACAATCGTGGGCCAGGACGGCCGCGACGATTTCGCCTAACGACTGCTTTTTCCCCTCGTAAAAGGCGTACTCCGTGTCGCAATAGCTGCAGCGCAGATCGCAAAAAGTGAGCCGAACGAAAACACACGGCAGCCCCGCCCAGGTGCTTTCCCCCTGCACCGAGAGATAAATCTCGTTGATCGTCAGTTTCTTTTCCCGATCCGACATGCGCTCAGGAAATGTAGCCGCCCTGTAGCGGCGGTCTATGACCGCCGAACCCATCAGCGCCAAAGCCAGACGAGGCGCGCGGCAAAGAAGAGCATGACGAGCGCGCTCACCGCCTGCGTCCCGATCTGCCAGGCCGGCCGGGCAAAAATCCGCGCGCCTAATTTGAGTGCGGTGCAAAGGACAATCGTCCAGGCGATCGCGCCCGAAACGACCGCGGCCGCGAGGGTAAGAGAACTGAGAAAGGTGGCGTGCCTCTGAGCCGCGCCCTGGCCACCGACGACCGCAAACCAAAAGCCGATGTTCCACGGGCTCGTTAGGGCGAGGATCAACCCGAGCAAGTAGCCACGGGATAAGGTGGGAGCGGCCGTTGGGCCCCGATCATCGCTGCTCGCAGATCGGGACCCAGAGGCCCCTCCCACCTTGGTCTGCCAAGTGCGCCAGGCACCGCGGGCAAAGTTGAAGGCGAGAAAAAGGAGGAGGCAAAAGGTGACTATCCCTAGAACCTTGTGCAACCCCTGCGAAGCGAGGAGCGCTCCCGCACCAACGGCCACCCCGAGCGCCCAGAGAAAATCGCCGGTGCACGCTCCCAGCCCGAGCTGCCAGGCGGCCCAAAATCCGCCGCCCTCCGCTCGCGGAAGAAGAGCGCGCCGGATCATCTCGGCATTGATCGGCCCCGGCGGCCAGGCGACCGACCAGCCAAGGATGAGTCCGTTCAGGATCGTGGCGCCTGAAATCGCGTCCATCGTTAGGGCAAATTCAGAAACCGCACTCGATCCGCGCCTCGCGGTAGCTCGAGCGCACCCGGACGAGGCTGGCCAGATAGCGATCGATCGACGGTATCTCGAGAATCTTCTCCAAATTCGCCGGCGCGTAGAGCCGCGAGAAAATGGCGTGCACAATCTTCGCCCGCGGCACGCTCTTCTCGCCGTAACCAAAGGGGATGTTGCTCGACCAGAAACGCACGTAATCGAGCCCGAGTTTCTTTTCCGTCCCGAGATAGATGACGGAATGTCCGTGCTCCTCCCGACCCACCTCCGGCGACCAGAAAATTTTCATGAAATCGCCCGGCTGCGCCTCCTCGAAATCGTCGAAGTTACGGCCGAGCCCGAGTTCATGAAAAAGCCGCGCCGTGCCCGGCCCGTTGGCATTCCAGCGGCCCCAGATGCCTTCGCCATCGCGCTGCCCGCGGATCATGAGCGAATCGAGCGTCTCGTAGTTGAGCTCGAGATCACCGCGATCGCGCAGCGCTTCGATCGTTTTCATGAAAACAAGATACGTCGCGCCGGAGCAGTAACTCGGGGAGGCGGCATCGGGCAGGATGAAAAATTTGCCCGACTCGAAGTGAGCCGACGACTGGAGCCGAATCGTGGCCGAGCGCGAAGCGGAGTATTTTCCGCCGACGGGCATTTTTTTTATTTGCTGGAGGACGATCTCGTTGAGCCGGCTGGGGGCGAGCTGGGCCTGCGATTTGTTAGGCGCAAGACTGAGGGCGAGGAAAATTGGAAGAAAGACGAAACGCACGGGAGACCAATAAGAAGAATGCGTGCCAGAGCAAGAATGCCGGCTAATTCGGTGGGGCGAGACTCCGTCGAGCCCGGGGGGAGCGCCTGGCTCGCCGGCGAAATTATCTCCCCAGCCGACGGAGTCTCGCCCGACCCATGGGATGCGGGCGCGCAAACTTGGCTTTCGCGCCAGAGTATGTTAACCACCAAACGCATGCTGCGTTTCACGAAAATGAACGGCGCGGGAAACGACTTCGTCCTGCTCGATAATCGTGCCGGCGATCTCACCCTCTCCCCCGACCAGATTGCGCGCCTGTGCGATCGGCATCGCGGGGTAGGCGCGGATGGCGTCCTTCTCCTCGAGTCCGCGCGCAACGGGGCCGATTTCCGGATGCGCTATTATAACGCCGACGGCGGCGAAGCAGAGATGTGCGGCAACGGGGCCCGCTGTTTTGCCCGTTACGCGGATCGCACCGCCGGGCCGCTCGAGAAAGTCTCTTTCGAAACCCCGGCGGGGGTGATCGGCGCGCAGTTGATCGGCGAGACGGTCAAATTGCAGATGAGCGAGCCGGGCGACCTCCGGCTTGGCCTCGAAGTGCCGGTCGGCGGCGAAAAATTGCGGGCCGGTTATGTCGACAGCGGGGTGCCGCACGTCGTCGTCGCGGTCGCCAGAATCGAGGAGGTTGATGTCCGGTCGTTAGGGGGGGCCCTTCGTCATCACGCCATCTTCGCGCCCCGCGGGGCCAACGCCGATTTCAGCGAAGAGCGCGGCCCGCACCAGATCGCCATCCGCACCTACGAGCGCGGAGTGGAAGATGAAACCCTCGCCTGCGGCACCGGCGTTGTGGCCAGTGCGATCATTTTCGCGGCCAACAAAAATGTTTCCGGCCCGATCGACGTCCTGGTCCGCGGCGGCGACACGTTGCAGGTTGATTTCACCCGCGAAGGCGACCACTTCCGCAATGTCACCCTTTCTGGCCCGGCCGATTTTGTTTTCGACGGAACGATTGAGCTCGGCTAGAAAAACTGGTTTCCCCTAACGAATATGTTGCGCGGCACTTTTACGGCTCTCGTCACCCCGTTCAAAAACGACGAGATCGATGGGCCGGCTTTCGAACGCCTGATCGAAAACCAGATTGCGGCCGGCATCGGCGGGATCGTGCCCGTCGGGACGACTGGAGAATCGCCGACCCTGAGCTGCGGCGAGCGTCACCACGTCATCGAGCTGGCGGTCGAGACGGCGCGCGGGCGGTGTCAGGTGATCGCCGGGACCGGCTCCAACTCGACCCGCGACGCCATCGCCCATACGAAGGAAGCGGAGACGATCGGGGCGGATGGCGCCCTCCTCGTCGCACCCTACTACAACAAGCCGAGCCAGGATGGGCTCTTCCACCATTTCGCCGCGATCGCGGAGGCGACTTCGCTCCAGCTCGTCCTCTACAACATCCCGGGTCGCTGCGCGGTGGACATCGCGGCTGACACCGTTATCAGGCTGGCGGAGAAATACTCGAACATCGTTGCGATCAAGGAAGCAAGCGGGAGCGTCGACCGGGTGAGCGAGCTGGTGCGGCGGGCGCCCAATGGCTTTACCGTCCTGAGCGGCGATGATTCGCTCACCCTGCCGTTCCTTTCCGTCGGAGCGGTCGGCGTGGTCAGCGTCGTTTCCAATCTTTTCCCGAAGGAGATCGCGCAATTCGTGAATTTATTTCTAGAGGGAAAGGCGGAGGAGGCGCGCCGGATTCATCTGCGATTCTATCCCCTCTTCAAAGATCTTTTTTGCGAACCAAACCCCGTCCCGACCAAGACGGCGCTTGCCTGGCGTGGCGCGATGGCGAGCGACGTGCGGCTGCCGCTCTGCGAGATGACGGCGGCGAACGCTACCCGCCTCCGCGCGACACTAGAGGTGCTGGAACGGGAAATCGGTTAAATGCGCCTCGGGTTGGTCGGAGCAGAAGGCCGGATGGGGCGGGCGGTTGCGGCCGCCTGCGCGCAGGATTCCAGCCTGACGATCGCAGCTCGCGTCGAGCAGGGAGACCCGATCGCGCCCGCGATCGAAGGCTGCGATGTGGTGATCGATTTCAGCGCGCCCGCCGCCACCGCGGAGGTTTGCGCAGCCTGTGCCAGGATGAAGAAGCCGCTCGTGCTCGGGACCACGGGACAGAGCGCGGCAGAAAAGGAATCTGTCGCGGCCGCGGCCCGGGTCGTGCCGATCGTGTTTGCCGCGAATTTCAGCGTGGGGGTCAATACGCTCTTCGCGCTTACCCGCAAAGCCGCCCAATTGTTAGGCGAAGAGTTCGATCTCGATGTGATCGAGATGCATCACCGGATGAAAAAAGACGCACCGAGCGGGACGGCGAAACGATTGCTCGAGATCCTGCGCGAGGTGCGGGGCGGCGGTGACGATGGCATCGCGGTGCAGTCGATCCGCGCCGGCGACATCGTGGGCGAGCACACGGTGATTTTTACTGGGCGCGGCGAACGCCTCGAACTGACCCATCGAGCCGGGAGCCGCGAGAATTTCGCGATCGGCGCGCTCCGCGCGGCACGCTGGGCGCTCCAGCAGCCGCCCGGGCTCTACAACATGGAAAATGTCCTCGGGTTGTAGAAATGCGGCGCCGTGTTCCGGGAACGCGGGCTGTCAGCCCGTCCGCGTTTGGCTGTTAGCCAAATGGGTTTGCGCGCAGCGCAACCACTGCCAAGCGGTCGCGCCGCCCGAGCGGCGTAGTCGCAAATGAACATTGCCGGCAGACTTTCGCTCGGGAACCCGTTCTACGTTCGACCCGAAAATCTGATCAGAGACTTCTTCCTCCGCACGCGTTGGAGGCAGACTGCCTCCAACAACGGGCTGAAAGCCCGTGCTCCCCGGAAACTGTGCGTATGTCCGGGAGCAAGATGAGAGCGGGCATCGCCCTCGGGGCCAATCTCGGCGACCGGCTTCGCAACCTAACAACGGCGCGCGACCAGATTTTTGCCTTCCCCAAAGCGGCCGCCCCGTTTCTTTCCTCTGCCGTTTATGAGACCGAGCCGGTGGAATGCGAGCCGGAGGCGGCAAAATTTCTCAACGCGGTGGTGGAGGTTGGCTACACCGGGTCGTCGCGGCAATTGCTCGAAGCACTCCAGGAAATCGAAGCCGCCCTCGGGCGCCCGCCGAGCCACCCCCGCCATCACTCGCGCACGATCGATCTCGACCTCCTTTATCATGGCGCGCGTCAGCTCGATGAACCGCAGCTCCAGTTGCCGCATCCGCGGATGAAACTGCGGGGGTTCGTCCTCCATCCGCTGGCCGAGATTCGACCTAACCTCGTCCTGCCGGGAGAGATCCGAACGATCGGCGAATTGAGCGCGGAACTGGCCCATGCGCCTTCGGTGGTGCGCTCGCCCCTGCAGTGGTAAGCTCGCAGGCCATGGAGGATTTTCGCGCCCGAAAAAGCCGCGGGGAACGCATCACTGCTCTGACCGCCTACGATTATCCAACCGCCCGCCTGCTCGATGAAAGCGGGATCGACATTATCCTGGTCGGCGACTCGTTAGGCATGGTCGTCCTCGGTTACGAGGATACGACGGAGGTGAAGTTTGAGGAAATGCTGCATCACACCCGGGCCGCGGCCCGCGGGGTGAAACGCGCCCTCCTCGTCGGCGATCTTTCCATCGGCACTTATCGCGATCCGGAAACGGCAGTGGCCAATGCCCGCCGGCTGGTGGCAGCGGGCGCGCAGGCGGTCAAGCTGGAAGGCGGGGCCAGTCACGTCCGGCAGATCGAGGCGATCGTCGGCCAAGGAATTCCGTTGATGGCGCACATCGGGATGCTGCCGCAGAGCGTGCGCGAAGAAGGCGGCTACAAGGTAAAAGGGCGGCGCCCGGCGGAAGCGGAACAACTGCTCGAAGACGCACGCGCCGTTGAAGCGGCGGGGGCCTTTTCCGTCGTGCTCGAGATTGTGGCGGCGGAGACAGCGCGCCGGATTACGGCCGCGATCGGGATTCCGACGATCGGGATCGGTTCAGGCGAACATTGCGATGGGCAGATTCTCGTGACGCACGATCTCATCGGGTTGTATCCCTGGTTTACGCCAAAGTTCGTGTCCCCCGTGGCGCAGGTGGCGGAGGAAATCCGGCGCGCGGCGCGCACTTTCATCGAGCGCACCCGCGGCTCGATTCGTTAGGCGAACTCAGGCAACTCTGGTAGGTCGAGACTCCGTCGAGCCTGAGGAAGACCTACGCTGCTGGCAGCCGCAGACCTCGGCTCGATAGAGTCTCGCCCCACCAGGTTGGCCTTTCGGTCTCCCCGGCCGAAAGTTTGACAAACTTTTTCGCGCGCCGTTTGTCTAACTCGCGATGAACGCCCTCGCCGCACGCACTGCCGAACCCTTGCCCGTCTGGTCGGGCCGCAGCAAACAGCGCAATTGGCTCCTGACCGGGCTGATCGTTTCGCTCGCGCTCCACGCCGCGCTTTGCGTCTTTTTTTATCGCACCGGCTTTCAACCGACCGCCCCTCTCGGAATGGAGAAACGCCAGCCACCCACCTTCAAGGTGAAGAGCGTCGAGACCGCCCCGAAACCCCTCGACGAAGCCGCCGCCAGTTCGATCGCGGAGGCAGCGAAGCCGAATCCGGACCAGACCGATGTGCAACTGCCCGACGACCAGAAGTCGTTCGATCAGCTTTTGCAGGACGTGCACGCGACGGCCGCGATGCCGGACGACACGAGGGATGTTCTGCCGGATAAACCGCAGGTGGAACAGACAAACCTGAATTCCGTCATCAACGAAATCGAGCGCACGACGGCGCAATCGCTCGACCGGTCGCCGAACGCGAAACGGGAGCAATCGCTGCTCAACAACGTAGCCGATTCCGGCCGCCCGCAGCCGGCGCTGAGCGGAACGGAGCTGGCGACGAGCACGACGATCAAGAAGCCGAACACCTTTAACGGCATCCCGGGGGACAGCGCCGGCCCGCGCACCGATCGGGCGCCGGGCTTCAGCGATTTGGAGTCGCTCCTCTCGCAAAAAGGGCCGCTCGGGTCGGGGACGAAGTTTAAGATGCCTAACAATCAGCTTTTCCAGTACGACAGCGCGGAGTTGCAGGGGAGCGCGGTCGAGCAGTTGCAAAAAGTGGCGACGCTGATTAAGCGCAACCCGAACGCCACTTTCACCCTCGAGGGCTACACCGATTCGTATGGTTCGGAGGAATACAATCTCGACCTGAGCCGGCGCCGGGCGGAGAGCGTGAAGGGCTATCTTGTCAATGCGCTCGGGATCAACCCGGCGCAGATCGAGACGCGCGGCTACGGGAAGACGAACCTGCTCACCTCACCCGACGCTTCAATCGAGGAACAGGAGATCAACCGCCGCGTCGTCGTGGTGGTGCATTAGAACATCTTTGGTGAGGCGAGATTTGGTCGAGCGCGGCGCAAAGTTCATCTGGCCGCAACGTCACCCTCAGGCTCGACGGAGTCTCACCCCACCAGGAGAGCGTTTATTTTCTATGGGCGGGGTCCCTCTCCGCGCCTCGCCGGGTCGGGGTGACAGATTCAGAGGCCGCGTCACCAATTCTTGATCCACTGCGCGGGATCGTTTGAGTTGGCCGTGCTCCAGAGATCGAAGGTCGGATTGTAGCCCTT
>DATBDG010000225.1:0-22827 GCA_036270055.1 Chthoniobacterales bacterium | reverse complement strand
ACCACGACCGGCACTTCCTCGATGTTTTCCATCACTTCCTCGCGCAAACGCTGGCCCCAGACATAACGCGCGAGCAGCACCTTGAGGGTGGCCGTGAGCGGGATGGCGAGGAGCGGCCCGAGGAGTCCGCCAATAAGCAGGCCCCAGATGAAGATCGAGACGATGACCGTCATCGGATGAAGCCCGACGGAGTTCCCGACGATGCGCGGGGCGTAAAACATTCCCTCGAGGTTTTGCACGATAATGAAAATGATCGTGACCCAAAACGGGTGCCACCAGTCGCCCCATTGCGCGGCGGCGATGAGGACGGCCGGGATCCAGCAAATGACGATCCCGAGATAGGGGATCATCGTCAGGGGCACGACCAGCAGGCCGATGAGCGGCGCGAAGTTCAAGCCGAAAAGGGTCAGCGCCGTGCCGATGAGGAGGCCGTCCACCAGACAGACGAGCAATTGGCCGCGGAAGTAGGCGATGACGTAGCTGTTGATCTGGGAAAGCGTGGTCGCGACCTCGTCTTTGAGCGGGGAATTGCGCAGCGGCAGATATTCGCGCCAGCGGCGCTCGATCGCCGGGCGTTCCTTGAGCAGGAAGAAGGAGTAGATCGGCACCATCACGAGGCTGAGTAGGAATCCGGTCACACCGAGGAAACCGCCGACGCTCGTCTTCACCAGCGCCCAGAGTTTGGCGATTAAATCCGGCAATTGTTTCTCGAGCGCCGGCAATTGCTTTTGCACCCATTCCTGAATGCGCTGGCGATCGGCCGAAGTGAACTTCGTCGGCGCCGGCGCGATCACTTCGCCATTGCCTGGGAGCGGCGTGCCGGTCGGAGACGGGGACGGGGTCGGCGAAACCAACGCGGGCGTCGGACCGGCCAGGAGCCAGTTTACCAGGCCGGTGGTGGCGCCGGCGTGGCCCGTCTTTTCGCCCAGGCCAAAGGTGTGCTCATACTGATACATGAGATCGACCACCCGATCGCGGACGTGGATCGTGAAAGCGGGCAATTGCCGGGCCAGACTCGCGCTCTGAACCGAAATCATGGGCACGATCCAAGTCACCAGGCCGGCAATGGCGAAAAAAACCAGGATGAAGAGAAGCAGGATCGCCTTTGTCCGCCCAAAGCCGCGCCGGGCCAGATAAGTGACGAGCGGATCGAGCAGGTAGGCCAGAATGACGGCGATCGCGACCGGAATCAGAATCGGCTGGAGGAACCCAATCAGGTTCGCCCCCACCCACACGACCGTGCTCACAATGATGATGAGCACGACGACGAAGATCGCGGTGAGCGATGCCCACATCGTCTTGCGCTGCCAGGGCGTCGGATATCTCTTCACTTCATCGGAGTCGCCGGCGGCGGCTCGTTCCTGCTGATCCGATTCTTGGCTGCCTCGATCTTGGCCGCGAGCTTTTTGTTAGTCTGATCGAGCGCCAGCGCTTTCTGCCAATACTCGAGCGCCTTCGGCATTTGGTTGAGGGCCGCGTGCGTATCGCCGATGTGGTCGAAGACCGTCGCGTCATCGGTCTTAAGGGCGGCGGCCGCGCTCATTAGCTCGCCCAGAGCCTGCTCAAATTTGCCCTGTCGATAATGCAACCAGCCGAGGCTGTCGAGGAAAGCGCCATTTTCGGGTTCGGCCGCGAGCGCGCGCTTGATGTATTCTTCCGCTTCTTCGAGATGGGTGTTCTGGTCCACCCACATAAAGCCGAGATAGTTGTAGGCCTCGGCCGCATCCGATGGATCCTGCTCGATCGATTGCTTGAATAGCTCCGCCGCCTTGTCATAGAGGCCAGCCCGTTCCGCGGCCGCGCCATATTCAAAATAGAAGCGCCCATTTGTGATGTCCTGCCCCTGGGCTTCCGCTTCGTGCAGCGCTTCCGCGAAAGTCGCGACCGACTCCTGCTCGTGCTTCGCCTCTCGCAGTGCTACCGCGAGCAGGTAGGTCATCTGCGGCGCGCTCGGGAAATGGCGGCGCGCTTCCTTCAGCACCCGCACGGCGCGATCGTTATCGCGCAGGTTGAAAAGAAGCAGCTCGGCGAGGTGGACATAGTTATCCGGCTGGGCCGCATTGATCAGCAGACTCTGCTCGTAGGCGGCCGCCGCCTTGGCGTATTCGGCCTTCGCTTTGTCCGGCTTCTTCTCCTCGAGCAGGGCCTTGCCGTCCTCTTCCAGGACGCGCCCGAGAAGCTCGTAAGGTTGATACTTTTCCGGATGCTGCTGAATGATCTCCTGCAACATTTCGATCGCCTTGCCGCGCTGGTTCGTGAGCATGAAACCGGTCGCGAGTTTTTCGCGGGCGTTAGAATCGTTAGGCTGGAGCTCCAGCACCCGCAGGTAAAGGGGAATGGCCTCCTGCACCTGTTGCGAGGCGGCGAAATAATCAGCCGCGTCTTTCAGGATCGAGGCATCCCCCGGGGCGAGGGCGAGCGCCTTGCGAAAGACTGCATTCACCTTCTCGAGTTCAGCCGGCTTCAGGTTTTTCTCCGGTTGCGAAAGCAGCGCGAGGTAAAGCTTGCCCAACTGCGTCCAGTAGGAAGGATCGTTCGTCTCGACCCGGGCCGCGCGATCGAGCGTGCGCATCGCGGCGCTCCGATTGCGGGCCGACAGTTGCACCTCCGCCAGGCGCTGGTAACCGGCGATGTCGTTAGGCGCGAGCCTGATCGCCTGCTGCGCGTAATCGATCGCCGGATCCATTTTTCTCAGATACTTGGCGTAGATGTAAGCCAGTTGAAGATAAGGCCCGGGCTCCTTCGGCTGGGCCTTGACCGCGTCCTTCAGGATGTCAATCGCCCGCGGATAATCCCCCTGCTGAGTGAGCAAATAAGCCACCCGGGTGGCGAGATCGATCTCGCCCGGATCGATGTTGAGCACGCGCTGGAAGGCGGCCAGCGCCTTCTCGCTTTCCCCTTCGTCCTGGAGATCGAGCGCCTTCACATAATCGAGCAGGGCCCGCACCTTGCGCTCCCCCTCGGGCTTGAGCGCGAGATCGGGGGGCGGATGGAGGTTGAGCGAGTCATCGGCCTTGGCGGAATGCGAGGGCGACGGGGCGGACGGAGCGCGGCGGACCTCCGCCGGCCGTGCCAGGCAAACGGAGGCTACCAGCAGGTAGCAGCCGGCCAGCCACCACCGGTGGCGAGCCCATGGTCCCATCGTTCGCCCTCTCATCGGCACAAGGTAGCGCGAGGCGCCTGTTTGTCATCCAAGGCAGGGGGTGTTTCGCCGGCGAGCTCTACTTCAAGCCTCCCGACGGTGGAGGAAGCGCGGGCGAGCTTGCGCGACATCGGCAGGCGGCAGGGGAAGCGCGTTTTATCTGACGGAAAAGTAAGGTCGCACCTGCACGAATGAAGGGCACTTGAGATCTGGGCCCCGTCCGCGTTTCGCCTTGACGGGGGTCGCCTCTTTCTGTAAGCGGGGCGTTTCATATACGGAGCTTTATAATGATGCGTTTTAGAATCTTAAGAGTCAGCGTTGTAACTTTTTTGCCTTCGCTGTTTTTGGTCCCTCTTGCTTTCGGCCAGCTCCCGCCCACCTCCCCGGTCTCGCGCAACGAGCCGCTGGAAAAATACGACGACCCGCCCGCGCCTCCTCGCAAAATGGAGACTTCGCCCCGGATGATCTCGCGCTTCGCCACCTTCACCAGTTTCCAGGCAAACGTGAATTCGAGCGGGCAAAATATCCTCGGTGATGCGGCGAACGAGTGCACCATCTCGGCCAGCCCCATCGACGGCAACAAAAAGACAATCGCCTGGCGGCAGTTCAACAGCGTGACCTCCAACTTCCGGCAAGCCGGCTGGGCTTACACAAACAATGGCGGCAGCACCTGGACCTTTCCCGGCGTCCTCGAAAACAATGTCTTTCGCAGCGACCCGGTCACAAATTCCGATGAGGTTGGAAACTTCTTCTATCTCAGTCTGCAGTCGGATGTGAACCTCTCCTTTTTCTGCGACGATCTCTGGCGCTCGTTGAACGGCGGCCAATCCTGGACTCTTCTTTCAGGCGAGCGCGGCGCCGGCGGCGGCGACAAGCAATGGTTCACGATCGATAAGACCAACGGGCCGGGGCACGGATTCCAATACCAGTCCGACGACGGCATTAACTGCAGCGGCGGCGGAGTGCAATTCCAGCGTTCGATCGACGCCGGTGTTACCTGGCAATCGCCGATCAGTATTCCTAACTCGCCGGCTTACGGCACGCTCGACGTTGATACCAATGGCAACCTTTTCATCGGCGGCGAAGGATTCAGCCAGTTCTTTTGCGCCCGCTCCAGCAACGCGCAATTGGCCGGCCAAACGCCAAATTTTGACCGGAACACGGCAGTCAACATGGGTGGCTTCCTCGGGAGCGGGGGAATCAATCCCGCCGGATTAACCGGGCAGGTCTTCCTCGCGATCGACCGCTCCGGTGGCCCGACCAATAACAACATTTACATGCTGGCGAGCGTCGTGCCCAGCGGGCGCAGCACCACCGACGTGATGTTCGTCCGCAGCACCGACGGCGGCCTCACCTTCAGCGCGCCAAAGAAGATCAATGACGACCTTCTTTCCAGCAAGTGGCACTGGTTCGGCACCTTTTCCGTCGCGCCTAACGGGCGGCTCGATGCGGTCTGGTACGACACCCGCAACGCGCTCAACAACATCGATTCACAGCTCTTTTATTCCTGGAGCACCGACGCCGGCGTGACCTGGGCGCCTAACGTTGCCGTGAGCAATGCATTTAACCCGTCCGAAGGCTATCCGAACCAGAGTAAGATCGGCGATTACATCACGATCGTCTCCGATAACACAGGAGCCGATGTCGCCTATTCGGCCACCTTCAACTTCAACGCCGGCCGCAACCAGCACGAGGAGGACGTCTACTACGTTCGGGTTGCTCCACCTGCCTCGACCCTCACCCTGCTCAGCGCAGCGTCACGCCTCACCCATGGCACGGCCGGGACATTTGATGTGAATATGCCGCTCACCGGTGTGTCCGGCGTCGAATGTCGCAGCGCCACCACTTACAACGCCGTCTTTACCTTCGACGCGCCGGTCACTTCGGGTGAAGTCACCGTCGTCGGCGGAACGGCTACCGTAGGAGCCGTTACATTCAGCGGTAACAGCATGACCGCGCAACTTACCGGTGTCACCACTGCGGAGATTGTGACGTTGCATACGCAAAACATCAACGGTGACGGGCAATCCCATGGAGACGTTCCCTTTGGGTTCCTGACGGGCGATGCCGACGCCAGCCGGGTGGTCGATAAGCCCGATCGAACGCTGGTCCAAGGCCAGTTAAACCAGCCTGTGACGGGCGCCAATTTCCGCGAGGACCTCAACGCGGACGGTCGGATCAAGAATCCAGATGTTACGGTAATCAAAAATAACCGAGGCCACTCTATCCCGTAACTCGAGCGGGCGAATGGCCAGCGAGGACGAGCGACGCTTCCGGTGAACAACAACGTTTGCGGGTCGCGCAGCTCGCGCGCGTGAAATATTACTTCTGACCATTCGCGGCAGTGGCTTGGTTAAGCGCGTCTGCCATCGATCGGAGCCAGTCGGCGTAGGCACTGGAGCTATAAGGAAAGATCGTTTCGCCGAGATCTTTCCCGTCGCAGTGGTAACAGATGATCATCTCGCCGTTCTTCACCGGCGTGACGCGGGGCAGAACGATCGCTTCCGGATCGCGCAATTTCATTTCGACCGGATCGGGTAATTTCATGGGTTCCTCCTTTTTTCATTAATCGCAATGCGCACGCGAAGTGCGCGGGAGCGAAGCCGGAACCGGAGAAAAAGCTGGAACGCTGGGTCGACCGCTCGAAGTTTTCATTCGCGGGTTGACGTAAAATTCGTCCGCGTTTTCCAGCAAGATGTCGCAGATAGCCTGGGCTTCCTCATCGGCCAGCGCGCGCAGTTCTTCGCGCTTCACTTCGAGAAGGGCCCTTTCCGCTTCGCGCCATTGCGCCATCCAGCATTTCTGTTCTTCGGGTGTTTCGGCGAGGCGCAATTTTTTCGGCTCTGAATCCTGCTCGCTCATCCGCCTAACAATCTGGCCTTTCCAGGTCTCGACTCAACTGCCGGCCCCGACTTTAGGATTGTGAACCGCAACGTTGAGCCGTAATTTTGTTCCATGAGCACGACCGCCACCGCCGAAGAACAAAAAACAAAACTCAGCCAGCTCGAGCAATTGAAGAAATTCACCATCGTCGTCGCCGACACCGGGGATTTCGAATCGATCCGCGAATTCCAGCCGCGGGACGCGACGACCAACCCCAGCCTGATTTACGCCGCCACGCAAAGGGAGCAGTACTTCCATCTGCTCGACCAGGTCCTGGCGGAGCGAAAAAATTCGGGACTGACGGGGGCGGCCCAGATCGAAGACCTGATCGATCATTTGCTCGTCCGGTTTGGCTGCGAAATCCTTGAGATCGTGCCCGGCCGCGTTTCGACCGAGACGGACGCGCGCCTTTCGTTCGACGTCGAAGGCTCAATCGCCAAAGGCCGCCAGTTGATCAAACTTTACGAGGCGAAGGGGATCGATCGGCAGCGGGTGCTGATTAAGATCGCTTCGACGTGGGAAGGGATCGCGGCGGGCGAAGTGTTGGAAAAGGAAGGAATCAATTGCAACCTCACCCTGATGTTTTCATTGCCGCAGGCGGTGCGCTGCGCGGAAGCCGGGATCGAACTCATCTCGCCCTTCGTCGGCCGGATTTACGATTGGTATAAGGCGGCGAACAAGCGCGACTACACCGGCGCGGAAGATCCGGGAGTGCAATCGGTGAAGGAGATTTATACCTACTACAAGAAGTTCGGCTACAAAACCGAAGTGATGGGCGCCAGCTTCCGCAATGTCGGCCAGATTCTGGAGTTGGCCGGGTGCGATCTGCTCACGATCAGCCCCGATCTGCTGGAAAAATTGAGCAACTCGTACGAGCCGGTCGAGCGCAAGATCGGCCCGAATCGATCGAAGAATGCGCCGATCGAGCGGCTGGAGATGGATGAGAAAAAATTCCGCTACCTTCTGAACGATAACGCGATGGCGACCGAGAAAACCGCGGAAGGCATCCGCAAGTTTGCCGCCGATATCGTAAAGCTGGAGAAATTCATCGCCTCGAAGCTGTAATTGTAGCGGCGGTCTATGACCGCCGAAACGATCGAATCAGCGACCCGGCAGCGCCACACCGCGCGCCGCGACACGATGCAATGTTCAACGTTGTCCTGGTCGAGCCGGAGATTCCGCCTAATACCGGCAACATTGGGCGCCTCTGTCTCGCCACCCGCTCGACCCTGCATCTCGTCGGCCCGCTCGGGTTCTCGACCGACGATCGCACTTTGAAACGCGCCGGGCTCGATTACTGGGCGGAGGTGGATGTCCGCTACTGGAGCTCGTTAGGTGAACTCCAGGCGGCGCAGGACCCGGCCGCGCGCTATTTTTACCTGACCACGAAAGCGACCCGTCCCTATTCCTCGGTCGCGTTTCAGGCGGGGGATTTTCTGGTTTTCGGACGCGAAACCAAAGGCCTCCCCGAAGTATTGCTGCAGGCCAATGCCGATCGGCTCCTCACCATCCCGATGCAGGGCACGCGGAGCCTGAACCTCGCGACCGCGGTTGCGATCGTCCTTTTCGAGGCGGTCCGGCAAGAGGGCGCCCGGCGGGGGGGCGGAGCCGTCTCGTGATTGAATAAAAGCCGGCCGGCTCGTGTCGAATTTAGAACGAGGCAACAGATTATGAAAAAACTATTACTCCTAACGCTCGTCTTCTCTCTACCCCTGGCGCAGATGGTGCGGGCGGATAACGATAAGGACAGAAAAAAACACAAACGCCAGGCCGAGTCGGCTGCCGTCCAGCGCGGCCAGCAATCGGGTCCGCAGGCCAGGCAAATCGTGCGCCAGCCGGCCCGGCAAACGGCACAGCCGCAGCAGCGCCATGTCGCGCCAACCCGGCGAACCGTCAATCGCGCCCCGCACTCGGTCGCGCCGGTGAACCGCCCGGCAGTGCGCAGCGAGTCCAACCTGAATCCTCGTGATCGCTCCAACGAGCGAGTGACGAATCGCGGGGACAACCGCGGTCAGAATGTGGAACAGACCCGCTCGAGCAACCGCAGCGTGACGCGGCACGGCGGCAACCGCAACTTCGATCGAAATAGTTTTAGCGTCGCGCGCAGCCGCGTCATCCGGACGCCGCACAATCGCAATTGGTGGAGGAGCAACTTCAACACCACCTTCATCCTCTTCGGCGGCGGCTATTATTATTGGTGGAACGGCTACTGGTATCCCGCCTACGGCTACAGCCCCTACTACAACAACTACATCTACAGCGAGCCAATCTACGGTTACGACAACCTCGCCCCCGGACAGGTGATCGAGAACGTCCAGCTCGCCCTTCGTGACGAGGGTTATTATCCGGGCGCAATCGACGGCCTGATCGGGCCGCAGACCCGCGACGCCCTCGCCGCCTATCAGCGAGATCACGGCCTGGTCGTGACCGAAGCAGTGGACGAGCCGACGCTCGTCACGCTCGGCCTGGCCTAACGAGAAGCTACGAGCAGTCATTGCCGCGTGGCGACTTCGATCCCACGCGGCATCTTTTTTTGTCGCGAAACGCGAGCCCGGAATCTGGGGAGCCGCCTTTGCGCGGCGATCAGCTCCTTGCCACCCCTCGCGAGTTGGCCAATGCTGCAACCCGATGGCTGAACCTCAACTTGTCGCGCGTGATTTGCACCGCTCTTTCCAGGTCGGGCGGCGCCGAATCGAAGTCCTGCGTGGCGTTTCCCTCGAGGTGCAGCACGGGGAGTCGGTCTTCCTTTGCGGCGCTTCCGGCGCCGGCAAAACGACGCTCCTCTACACTCTCGCCGGGCTCGAGCGGCCGGAGTCGGGCGAAGTTGAATTCGAAGGCCAGAAACTTTATCGCAACGGCGAATCATCCCTCGCCCGGCTGCGCAACGAAAAGATGGGCTTCGTTTTCCAGGGCTACTTTCTCCTCCCGGAATTGACCGCGCTCGAGAACGTCATGCTCCCGGGAATGATCGGACGACATTCCGGGAAGGAAGCCTGCCGGGAGAGCCTGGTGGCGGTGGGGTTGGAGGATCGGCTTCATCATCTTCCACCGGAACTTTCCGGCGGCGAACAGCAGCGGGTCGCGATCGCGCGTGCCCTAACGAATGATCCCGATATCATTTTTGCCGACGAGCCGACCGGCAACCTCGATTCCAAAACCGGCGACACGATCATGGATCTGCTCCTCGGCCTGGCTCGGGAGCGTCAGAAAACTCTCGTCGTCGTGACCCACGATAACAACCTCGCGCAACGCGGCGACCGCACCCTTCGGATCATCGATGGTCTTCTCTTGTAGGGCGGCAGCGTCAGCGCGTGTCGGCGGCCGCGACCAAGGGAGTGGGCCTGAAAGGATTTGAACCTTTGACCCTGCGCTTATCAAGCGCATGCTCTAACCAGCTGAGCTACAGGCCCGGTGTGGGAGGAAGGGAACAGTTATTGGTGAAACGGGATTGGTCAAGGCTCGGGCGGATTTTGTGACGCGGCCAGGAGCCGGTCGATGCGACCGCGCAGTTTGTCAAAGTGTGATCCGCTCCAGTAAATGCAGCCGCAGTCCCGACAGCGGCGAAAGGTTTCGTAGTAAATTTTCGTGAGCGGTTCGAGTTGTTCGAAGACCTCGGCTTTCGAGACGGTGGCGAGGAGGCCGTTGCAACGCAGGCAGCGGGTAAACGACGCGATCCGGTCCCGCAGATTAAAGCGGACGACGACCTCGCGCGTCTGTTCCTCCGGATTTTGTGAGCGGAGATAATAGCCATCGCGAACGGCACCATGCATGAGCAGGAAACGATCGCGGGTGAGGAGGGCGCGATCTTCCGCCGCCGAGCGCGCGACGAGTTCGGGATCGGTCGTTTCGCGCGAGTAAGCGACGTCGATGCCCAGCAATCGCAGGTCGCGGGTCAGTTTACCGAGGTGTCCGTCGGCGACGAAGCGGTTGAGCCGGCGACGCTGCAGCCGCGCCGCTGGAAAAAGATCGGCCGGCGCCGTCACAGGATGGACGTCGATTCTGGCGGCCGATTGCAAAGTGAAGGTGAAGTCGGCCGGCTGATTGTCGACCAGGATGAGATCGATCTCGGGATGCGGGACCCCACAGGCTTCAATTGCATCTTTGACCGACGTTTTCTCCGGCAGTTGCCTAACGACCTGGCGCGCGCCCCGCTTTGGCCTGACGAAGAACGGCAGATCGCCATGGAAATTCAGGCGCAGGGTGAAAGCATCTGCGACCGGGTTCACGATATCAGCGAATCTCCCGTGCCAGAAAACGGATGCGGTCTCTGTTAATTCGAACCACCAGAATGATCTCGATGCGAGGTTGTCGAATAGCAGTCGACATTTTATCCCGATTTTTCCCGTCGGAGAAGCGCGAGGTGGATCGCCCGACAAATGAGAATGCCGAGAACTGCCCCGCCGTAGTCAACCAGGACGTCGTAGATCGATCCGTTGCGCGAGGGGACGAAGCGCTGGTGAAATTCATCCGCGGCGGCAAAAATCATGGCGGGAAGAAAAGCGACCGCCGCCCGCGGCCAAAACCCATTGATCATGCCGCGGAGCGCGCGGCACAACAGCCCGGTGAGGATGGCGTATTCCATCACGTGAGCGGCCTTGCGCAAGGCGAGATGAATCTCTGCGATCGTGGCGCGGCTGATATGTGGATCGAGCCAGCGGAGAAATGGCGCAAGGAAACGCGAGGTATGCTCCGCTGACATGAGATCGGTCGAACCGACGAACATCAACGCCATCCAGAGAAAGACGGGAAGCCAGGCCTTGAGGAAATCGCGAAAATTCAAGTGGCCAGCTTAATCGGCCAAGGTTGTCTGACAAACCGGTGCTTCCGGGTTAATCTCGCCGCCGTAAATGAGTTCGCGCCCGCCGTTCCCGCTGCTTTTCGAGCCGCTTTTCCAGGAGCGACCCTGGGGCGGACGGCGACTTGAGAGCGCCTTCGGTCGCCAGATTCCGCCGGGAAAGCGAATTGGCGAATCGTGGGAGATCGTGGACCGGCTCGAGGCGCAGAGCATCGTTAGGCATGGACCCTGGGCGGGGCGGACGCTCCACGAACTCTGGTCCAATCATCGCCCGGAAATTTTTGGTGAAGGCGCGGTGGATTCCTCTCGCTTTCCCATTCTGGCCAAGCTGCTCGATGCCGAGGAAAAGCTTTCTCTCCAGGTGCATCCCGCGACCGGCGGCGAAGCGAAAACCGAGATGTGGTTTTTCATCGCTGCCGATGCGGGTGCAGAAATTTACGCTGGTCTGGAGCGCGGAGTGACGCGGGACCAATTCGAGCAGGCTGTCGCGAAAGGCGCGGCGGCGCATCTTGTCCATCGAATTGCGATTAAGTCGGGCGACGCTTTTTTCGTTCCAGGCGGCCGGTTGCACGCCATCGGGGCCGGGAATTTCCTGATCGAGATACAGCAAAACAGCGACACGACTTTTCGGCTCTTCGACTGGAACCGGCGCGCGCCGGAGGGAGCGGCGCGCGATTTGCAGATCGAGAAGGCGCTGCAAGAGATCGACTTCGCCGATTTCGAGCCGGAACTGATTTCGCCAGCCGGCGAGAGGCTGGTCGAGTGCGCGCATTTCGTAGTCGAGAAGTGGAATTTGGAAAGGACGCGGCGGGCTTCGGAGCGTCCGGCCTTCGCGCTTTTCGCGTGTCTGAGTGGGGCGGTGGAAACGGGCGGGCTGCGACTCGGTCCGGGCGAATTTTTTCTCGTGCCCGCCTTCGCGGCCGCGAGCGAACTGCAGCCAGGTGCGTCCGGGACGAATCTGCTGAGGGTGACTCTTCCTGCTCGTTAGGCAACGAGCCGACGCAGCGCTCTCCTAACTTATCATCTCGATCCGCCAGCGCCGAGCACTCTCCGTCTCGTGAGGTCCTCGCCCCGAAAGCTTTCGGGGCTCGGGATGACAGAATGCGCGGCTCGCGCCGGGATTTGGCTAAATGTGCAGCCCAGGCAAATGACGCGCGGGTTGCGGACCGAGCGGCTGCACGCCGTCAATTTTCCAGCCGTCCCGCTCCGCCGTGAAGCTGTAGAGATAGGCGCGGGTCGCGCCGTCCGGCGTGGTGAGAAAAACCTGCACGAGCGCGCCGTCGCCAGCCACCTGCACCGCTCCGAATTCGACATGCTCGGCCTTCGTGAGGGAGGAAAAATCGCGCTGGATCATGAGCTCGAACTGGGAGCGCGAAAATTTTTCCTGGACGCCGGCGGCGGCGTGGCGATAGGCGCTCGCGAAATCGGCGCTGCGAAAAGCTGAGAGCTGACGATTCACGACCGAATAAAGATCGCGCGCATCCGGGGCCGGAGTGCGCTGCCGTGCCTGATGAGTGATGACCGTCGCCGCCCCGCAGAGCGCGAAGAAAAAAAGCAGAAGCGAGATCTTGGCCAGCCGGTTCATGGGAATCAGGCGGCCCGGGCGGGATCGATCCGGCGCAAATACTGATAGGTGTAAAGGCCGGTGTTGTGGCCGTCGCCCCATTCCGGCTGGAGGGCGTAGCCGCCGACCATGTTCCAGCCCCGCAACTCGAAGCTCTGATCGGTGTAGGAGACGGTTGGCCTAACGACTTCGCCCATCACATCCGGTTCGCCCCCGCAGGCGGCGCAGGGACAGGCGGTGCGCAGAAATCGGAGGGGAAGAAAAGTCTCGCTTTCATCGTTCCATTGGATGGCGAGCTCGCTCCCGATCTGCTCGATGGATTTGGGCTCCAGTCGCATCGGCGAAAACTTAGCAAGTTAGCGGCCGCGGGGCAATGCGTGTCTCGCGTTCGGGGTGTTAGAATTTCACCTGAGAAGCGAGGAGCGAATGAAGTCGCGGGCCGCCAATAAGGCGACGCCACAAATGTAGACGCCTCCTGTGGGAGGCGCGGGAATCGGCTCGACCAGATCACTGCTCCTCCGAATAAATACGCAGGCCCGCGCTTCGCACAGCGAAGCGTCCAGAAGGCAACCGGCCCGTGGGGAAAACCGAGCACGTAATTCTTCGTTCCGCCACTTGTCGGCGGGCTCAACTTCGCTACCTTGGGGCTCTCCGCGCGCCGGGCAGTTCGCCCCGCGGAACCTCCTTTTATGAATACTGGTAATATTGTCCAAGTGATCGGTCCCGTAGTGGACGTGGATTTCGCCGATGCCGGGAAGCTGCCGGGCATCTACCACGCGCTCGAAATCGAGTACGAAGTGAACGGCAACCCGACCAAGCTCACCCTCGAAGTGCAACAGCACCTCGGGGAAAGCTGGGTTCGCTCCATCGCGATGTCATCGACCGAAGGCTTGAAGCGCGGGATGAAGGTGAACGATACTGGCGCACCGATCTCCGTCCCGGTAGGCGAAGGGACGCTCGGGCGAATTTTTAACGTCACAGGCGACCCGGTCGATAATCGCGGGCCGGTTTCATTCACGAAGCGTTACCCGATTCATCGCCACGCGCCGGCGCTGACCGAGCAGGATGTGCAGGCGTCGATTCTCGAGACTGGGATCAAGGTCATCGATCTCATTTGTCCCTTCACGAAGGGTGGCAAGGTCGGCGCTTTCGGCGGCGCGGGCGTCGGCAAGACGGTCGTGATCATGGAACTGATCAACAACATTGCGAAGGGACACGGCGGTTTCTCCGTTTTCGCGGGGGTGGGCGAGCGGTCGCGCGAAGGGAACGACCTTTACAACGAGATGAGCGAGGCGGGCGTGATCGACCAGAAAGATTTGAGCAAATCGAAGGTCGCGCTGGTTTACGGACAAATGAACGAGCCGCCCGGGGCCCGGCTCCGCGTCGCGCTTTCCGCCCTCGCGATGACGGAATATTTCCGCGACGAGCGCAACCAGGACGTGCTCCTTTTCATCGACAACATTTTTCGTTTCTCGCAGGCGGGCGCGGAAGTCTCGGCATTGTTAGGCCGGACCCCGAGCGCGGTCGGTTATCAGCCGACACTTTCAGCCGAGATGGGCGACCTGCAGGAGCGCATCACTTCGACGAACAAAGGTTCGATCACCAGCTTCCAGGCAGTCTACGTTCCGGCCGACGATCTGACCGATCCCGCGCCTGCCAACACTTTCGCGCACCTCGATTCCACGATTGTGCTCGAGCGCTCAATCGCGGAGCTGGGGATTTATCCGGCGGTCGATCCGCTCGCTTCGACATCGAAATCGCTCGCGCCCGAGATCGTGGGCGAGGAGCATTACAACGTCGCGCGCGGCGTGCAGAAGGTCCTCCAGCGTTACAAGGATTTGCAGGACATCATCGCGATTCTCGGCATGGACGAATTGAGTCCGGAGGACAAGCTGACCGTTTTCCGCGCGCGCAAGATCCAGCGTTTCCTCAGCCAGCCGTTCCACGTTGCGGAAGTTTTCACCGGCACGGCTGGTCAGTACGTCTCAATCGCCGAGACCGTCCGCGGCTTCAAAGAAATTCTCGACGGCAAGCACGACGAAGTGGCCGAGCAGAATTTCTACATGAAGGGCGGCATCGACATGATCAAGGAGTAGCGATGGCGCGCACGCTGCATTTGGAAATCGTGACCCCGGAGACGAAAGCCTACTCGGAGGACGTCGAGATGGTCGTGCTACCGGGAATGGACGGTGAGCTTGGCGTTTATCCGCAGCACGTCCCGGTCTTGACGACACTCAAGCCGGGTGAGCTGCGCGTTTTCAAAAGCGGACGGGAAACCTCGCTCGCGGTCGGCGAAGGGTTCGCCGAAATCACGGGCGATTCGATTTCGGTTCTGACCGACATGGCGCTTGAATCCACCGCGATCGACGAAACCGCTGCCGAGGCCGCCGTGGCCCGCGCGCAGGCGGCGATGAAAGAAGATCTCGGCTCGGAGGAAGTGGCCGCCGTCCAGGCGTCGCTGCAAAAGGCGCTCGCGCAACTGCACGTGAAGCGTCGCCACCGCCACTGATTTGTCGCGGCGGTCTGTGACCATGACCGCCGGAACGCAGCCGTCCTCACATTCGCGGCGATCAGAGACTGCCGCGACAAGTTTGCCTCCGACTGATCCTGCGTTAAACCTTTGGCGCCATGGAAACGCCGGAAGCGCTCGGGATCATCGCCGGGAGCGGCGTCTATCCGCTCCTCCTGGCCGACGCTGCCCGTGTCGCCGGGGTCAAGAGAATTACGGTTGCGGCCTTTACCGACGAGACTTCCTCAGACATCACCAACCGGGCGGATGAGATCGAATGGCTGCGGGTCGGTCAACTGGGCAAAATGCTAAATTTTTTTCGGGCCGCGAACCTGCGGCACGCCGTCATGGCGGGCCAGATTGCGCCTGGGAATCTCTTCAGTTTGCGGCCGGATTTCAAAGCAATGTTCCTCCTCGCTCGGCTCAAGGAGCGCAACGCCGAGTCGATTTTCAGCGCGATCGCCGATCAACTGGCCGCAATCGGAGTCGAGCTGCTTCCCGCCACCACCTTCCTTGACCATCTCCTCGCGCCTCACGGACAGATTGCTGGCCCGAAGCTGAAAGAGCGGGAGGAAGAGGACATCGACTTTGGCTTCGGGATCGCGAAACAGCTCAGCGCGCTCGACGTCGGCCAAACCATCGTGGTGAAAAACGGAACGGTGCTGGCGGTCGAAGCCTTTGAAGGGACGAACGAAGCCATCCGGCGCGGCGGTTCGTTAGGCAAGAAAAACGCCATCGTGATCAAGCTGACGAAACCGAATCAGGACATGCGCTTCGACGTCCCGGTGATCGGCACGGAGACCTTGCGGATTGCGAGCGAAGCAAAAATTCGCGCCATTGCAGTCGAGGCCGGCCGCACCCTTCTGCTCGAAAAAGCCGTTCTTATCGATCTGGCCGAGCGCTCCAGGATTTCTCTCGTCGGTCGTTAGGTCGTCTCTTTCGAAGGGATTTCGCCTAACGAATCCGCCAGTGTTTCGGACGGCCAGATTTTTTTTCAGTCCGGGCGGGAGACGCCCCGCGAATAATTCATAGCGGACCTGAAAAAACTTCTTGCCATTAACTCTCAAATCTCTTGTAATCGTCGGACAACCTTACATGCCGCATGCACGCTCTTCTCCAGATCTCTAATCCCCCAATCGCTCCCAGGAACAGCCTCCGATCATCTCCCTGTTCGGGCAAGGATCGCCGGGGAACTCATAATTCCTCGGTGGCGGCACCGCCTTTGCTCACCTCACAAACCCGACGACGCTACGGCGTCGACGGGCCGCAGTGATACATCGCCGGATGACGAACCGGCCTTTCCGAACAACTTCAATGAGATCGAATCGGGTTTCCCCAATTTTCGGGCGAATGACCAAGGGCGGCAGCTTGTACGACAGAAATCTTGACAAAATGACGGGACTAGAGTCGGAAGAACTGACAGTTCGGAACGCCTCATCGCGGCCCAATCGGGCGGTTTTGGACGGCCCGAATTGCGGTCAGGCAGCGCTTGGACGCAACGGATTTGTCGCAATGGCTGATTCTTTTCCCCAGAAGCGAGGAGGAAACGGCGGGGACAAACCGCTCGTCGTTCCGGCCTGGAAGCGTTGCCTGGACCTGGCCCTGATTCTCCTCGCCCTCCCGATTTGGTTGCCCGTTATGCTCTTAATCAGGGCCGGAATCAAAGCCGTCTCGCCCGGCCCAGTCTTCTATCGTCAGGCGAGGGTGGGCCAAGGTGGACAGGTCTTCATGATCTACAAGTTCAGAAGCATGAAGGTGAACGCGGAGACGCGTTCGCACGAGGCCTACCTGGAGGCACTGATGAGAGAAGAGCGGCCAATGACCAAGCTCGACGCCACCGGCGATCCGCGCCTGATCCCAATCGGTCGCTTGTTGAGGGCGTCGGGGCTGGACGAACTTCCCCAAATCTTCAACGTCCTGCGAGGCGAGATGAGCCTCGTCGGGCCCCGTCCCTGTACCGTCGAAGAGTTCCGCCGCTACGAGGATTGGCAACAGGAACGGGTCAGCGTGCTTCCGGGTCTGACCGGCTACTGGCAGGTCAACGGTAAGAACCGGACGACGTTCAACCAAATGATCGAAATGGATATCCACTACGCGCGGCACGTTTCCTTCTCGATTGATTTGTTGATTATGCTCAAAACTCTGCCCGTCATGATTTCGGAATTCCTGGAATGCTGGAAGCGGCGCCCAATGGAAATCTCAAAACAACAATTGGCTCCTTCAACCGTGACAAACCTCTCGTGAAAAAGAACGGGCAATACTTGCGGCCGACGACCAGAGTGGGCGTGGTAGGCTGCGGCTATTGGGGGCCGCTGCTGGTGCGAAACTTTCGTTCTCTGCCGGAGTGCGAGCTGATCGCCATTTGCGACCCGCGGCAGGACCGACTAGACCACCTGCGCCTGCTCTATCCGGGAACGACCGCGGTGCGCGATTACGGCGAGTTGCTGAAAAGTCCGGATTTGGACGCGATCGTGATCGCGACTCCGGTCAAGTCCCACTACGACATGGCGAAGGCGAGTCTGCTCGCGGGCAAACATACTTTCATCGAAAAGCCGATGGCAGCCTCTTCAGCCCAGTGCGAGGAGCTGATCGATCTGGCCGAAAGCCGAGACCTTGTCCTGATGGTCGATCACACCTTCCTTTACTCCTCCGCCGTGCAAAAGATCATGCAGATCGTCAAGGCGGGAGACATCGGCGACATCCGCTACATCAATTCGCGCCGCCTGAATCTTGGCCTTTTCCAAAAGGACATCAACGTCGCCTGGGACCTGGCGCCGCACGACATCTCCATCATCCTCCATATTTTGGGCGAGCTGCCAACCTCGGTGAACTGTCAGGGCAACGCGCATGTCACTCCGCACATCGAGGACGTGACAAACATGTCGCTCTCCTTTGGCCAGCAGCGCTTCGCGACCATTCAGAGCAGTTGGCTCGAGCCGCGCAAAGTGCGCGAGATGACGATCGTGGGCACCCATCGGATGATCGTTTACGACGATCTAAAGACCCGGGAAAAGATCCAGATTTATGACGTCCGGGTGGAGCGGCCGCCGCATTACGACACCTTTGCCGAGTTCGAATATTCCTACCATTACGGGGACAGTTACATCCCCCACGTCCAGCAATCGGAACCACTGAAGGCGGTTTGCGAGCATTTTCTGGAGTGCATCGCAAAGGGGACCGAACCGATGAGCGGCGGACACGAGGGCCTGGAGCTGGTCAAGATCCTCGAGGCCGCGAACCTCTCGTTGAAATCGAAGGGGGCTTCCGTGCCGATTGCGCCCTCACGCCAGGCGATCCCGATTCCATCGATCGTGCGAGGACGGGATGGCCTCAAGCCATTGTCCAGCACTGCATGAGTGAGACGGCTGCCGCGGGCCAGCAGCTCATTGCATCCGATGTCAAATTGGGGCGGGACGTAAGGATTTACGGGTTCGTCAATCTCTACGGATGCGAGATCGGGGATGAAACTCGCATCGGTTCCTTTGTCGAGATTCAAAAGAATGCCAGGGTCGGCGCGCGGTGCAAGATCTCGAGCCACACCTTTATCTGCGAAGGCGTTGAGATTGAGGCCGAGGTTTTCGTCGGTCACGGCGTCACCTTCATCAACGACCATCGTCCGAAGGCGACCAACACGGATGGGGAGCTGCAAGGCGAAGCGGATTGGTCGTGTCAGAAGACGATCGTCAGGCGGGGCGCGTCGATCGGCTCTGGGAGCACCTTGCTCGGTGGGATCACGATTGGGGAGAACGCTCTGGTCGGAGCGGGGAGTGTCGTGACCCGCGATGTGCCGGCGAACGCGACCGTCGCAGGCAACCCGGCCCGGCTCCTCCGAAGCGCAGACAGACTCGATGCAGTCGAACATACCATTTCTTGATCTTCAGGCGCAGCACGCGCCGCTTCGCTCCGAACTTGCGCAAGTCATCTCCGAGGTGATTGAGTCTGGCGCGTTCGCCGGAGGGCCTTTTGTCGAGGCCTTCGAGCAGGATTTCGCCCGGTTCTGTGAATGCGAGCACGCCGTCGGGGTGGGGAACGGCACCGATGCGCTCTGGCTCGCCTTGCTCGCCTGCGGCATCGGCCAGGGCGACGAGGTTATTACCGTGCCCAACACCTTTATCGCGACCGCGGAAGCGATCAGTTTTTGCGGAGCGACACCGGTTTTTGTCGATGTCGACGAGCGCACCTACACGATGAATCCGGGCGCGCTCGAAAAAGCGGTCACGGCGAAGACGAAAGCGATCATCCCGGTTCATCTCTTTGGTCAGATGTCCGACATGAACCCGATCCTGGACTTCGCGCGAGCGCACGACGTGCGCGTGATCGAGGATGCCGCACAGGCGCACGGCGCGGAATATCGCGGGCGCAGGGCGGGCTCGCTTGGCGCGGCGGGCTGTTTCAGTTTTTACCCGGGCAAAAATCTTGGCGCCTTCGGCGAAGCGGGGGCAGTCGTGACGAACGATCGCGCGTTGGCCGAGAAAATCAGGATCCTGCGCGACCACGGGCAGGTGCGCAAATACCAGCACGCGATGGTGGGTTGGAATTGTCGCATGGACGGAATCCAGGGGGCGGTGCTGAAGGTGAAGCTCCGACACCTTGCGGAAGGCAACCGGAAGCGGCGGGAGCACGCCGCCTACTACAATCGCGCCTTTGCGAGCGTCGAGGCAATCACCCCGCCGCTCGAAGCGGATTACGCCAAGCACATCTACCACATCTATGCTATTCGGGTGCCGGAGCGCGATCGGATTCTGCAAGCTCTCCAGGCGCAGGGCATCGGCTGTGGTATTCACTACCCAGTTCCGATTCATCTGCAGGAGGCCTATCGAGCCTTGGGCTACGGAAGGAACGCCTTTCCAGTATCGGAAGAGATCTCGGCGGAATTTCTCTCGTTGCCGATGTTTCCCGAGCTAACCGAAGCACAGTTGTCGCGGGTTGCGGAGGCGGTCGAAGAGAGCCTCGTGGTCGGCGCGGTGTCCTAGCGAAAACTGCGATCTGAATGACAGTGCGAGTTGCCACATTGCCTGCAGTCGATTTGCCAAAGCAGGCGCTTCATTCACCGGGCCAGATCGCGCGACGTCGCTCCAGGGGTGCGGAGGAGGCGATGCCATCCGAGTTTCATCTTGACGTGATCGATCCGGCTGCGGGGATCGAGTGGGATGGTCTGCTCTCCTCGCATCCTCAGGCCACGTCTTTTCACAGTGCGGCCTGGGCGCGGGTGCTGATCAATAGCTATGGTCACCAGCCGTTCTACCTGCATTTTTCCCACCGAGGCGAACCTTGCGCGCTGGTTCCGTTGATGGAAATCGCGAGCCCTTTTACGGGGCGTCGAGGCGTTTGCCTCCCCTTCAGCGATTTTTGCCCACCACTCTGGTTTGGCAGCGGGCGAACAGAGTCGGTGCTGCGCGCCGTTCACGACTTGGCCGCGGAACGGCGGTGGCGCTACACCGAGTTTCGTGGCCCGTCTTTGTCGACGGCGACAAACCTTTCCCGGCCGACTTTTTATGGGCATACGCTGGACTTACGAGGGGGGATGGAGTCGCTTTTTTCGCGCCTCGATAGCTCCGTCCGTCGCGCGATCCGGAAAAGCGAGAAGAGCGGGCTGAAAATTCAGGTGGCGCATTCCGCCGAGGCCGTGGCCGAGTTCCTTTCGCTGCACGCCCGGACGAGAAAACGCCATGGAGTTCCGCCCCAACCGGGGGTATTCTTCCGCCAGATCCATGAGCAGATGATTCAAGCCGGCCACGGCTTTGTGGTCCTGGCCCGGGATGGGGAGACGGCCGTCGCGGCGGCGATCTTTTTCGTCTGGAGGGAGAAAGCGATTTACAAATTTGGCGCTTCCGATGAGACCAAACAGAGTTTGCGAGGGAACAATCTCGTGATGTGGGAGGCGATTCGTTTTCTGGCCAAGAGCGGCGTGCAGCAACTCGACTTCGGGCGCACCGCGCTCGAACACGAAGGGCTGCGTCGATTCAAGCTGGGATGGGGGACGACCGAAACCCCCATCTCCTACGGCCGTCTTGAAACAAAGAGCCAGACCTGGCGTTCGGTCATCCCTCGGCGCACCGGAGCTTCCGCCCAGGTATTTAGCCGCCTGCCCGCGATCGTTAATCGGGTGGCCGGCCGCGTGCTCTATCCACACCTCGATTAGGTTCTAAACATGCCCGAAGTCAATCAACCGCCGCCTTCGCTCTTTAGCGTCAGCAATATCTTGCGCGCGCTATTCAAGCACAAAGGCAAGATCCTGATCCTGACCCTGCTTGGCCTCGTCAGTGCCGCCGCCCTGTTTTTCCTTTTTCCGCCGACCTACGTTTCCCAAGCCAAATTGCTCGTCCGCTACGTCGTCGAAAGGAGCGGCGTCGATCCGACGATCGACACTGCGACTACCGGCGGAGGACGAAATTCACAGATGACGGACAGCATCATCGATTCCGAAGCGCAGATCTTGAGCAGCTGGGACTTGGCTGTCCAAACCGCAGAGGCAATCGGACCCAAGAAGCTTCTTCCAAACGCCAGTAATCCGACGGCCATCGATGCGGCCGCCAAGATCAGCGAAGGCCTGGGTGTTGACGTGCACAAAGGAAGCAACATTCTTTCTGTTTCTTATCGGGACCGCCACCCAGAACTCGCCCCTTTGGTTCTGAATGAGCTGATCACGCGGTATTTCGTTAAGCACCTCGAGGTGCACCGCTCGGCCGGCGCGTTCGATTTTGTCACTCAGCAAACCGACCAGGTCCGAGCCCAATTGAATCAGACGGAGGACGCGCTCCGGCCGCTCCGGGAGAAGGCCGGCATCATTTCTCTGGCGACCGGCACCGCGGCCCTTGATGCGGAACTTTCCAAGACCCAGGACGAATTGCACGACGCAGAGGCGCAGTTGGCCGAGCAGAAAGCCCGCGTCGAAGAGATGGGCCTGTCGGTTTCCAGCGGCGGCACCCCGCCATCAAGTTCCGCCGGAGGCTCACAGACGAAGCCCAATCCAATCTCCGGGAAGGCGGCAGCCAACGCACCCGCGAATCCCCAAATGCCGTCGAATGGTGCGGCGCAGCCAAAGGGTGACGCGGGCAATAGTGACATCCTGCAATACCAGGCGTTGCTCGGCCAGTTGCAAAAGTTGCACGAAGCAGAGGCTGTCCTCCGGTCGAAATACACCGATGCGAACACGGTCGTGCAGACGAATCAGCGTCAGATCAAAGAGGCGGAAGCAAAGCGCGCTGATCTCGAGCAGAAGTATCCTTCTTTGCCCAACACGGTGCGGAGTCTCAGTCGTGGCGGCGGTGGGGACCACGGCCTGGACCCAGCGCTCGAGAAAGCACGGCTCGCCGGCTTCGAAGCGCGGGTGTCGGCGCTCAAGGAGCGGTTAAACGGCGTCCAGGAGAAGATCAAGCAGCTCGCCGAGCTGCGACCGCAGATCGCGGAGCTGGAGCGGAAAGAGCAATTGGAGGAAGCAAATTACAAATATTTCCAGGCCACCTTGGAAAAGGCGCGGATCGACGAAGCTCTCGATCCTTCGAAAATGCCGAACATCAGTGCCGTCCAGAAGGCGTCTCCCCCGAGTTTGGATACGGCAAAGCGCAACAAAATTGCCGCCGGCCTTGCGGCTGGAGGACTTGGGCTCGGTGTGGCGATAGCGCTGCTGCTCGAACTGCTTTTGAATCGTACTGTGAAAGCTCCCGCGGAATTGGAAAATCAACTCGGGATCCCGCTCCTCCTTTCTATTCCCTATCACAATGGCAAAAGGACGGACCCTGCCCTGCCGCCGGGACCAGCCGGTGAGCGCGGCGCGCTGGCCCTGCGGGAGTCGGGCAACGGACTCCAAATTGCGCCGTGGGATGCGAATCATTTCGTGCGTCCCTACGCCGAAGCCATTCGAGATCGTCTCAACCTCTACTTCGAGCGTCATCAGATGACCCACAAGCCGAAGCTGATTGGGGTAACCGGTT
>DATBDG010000224.1:0-41028 GCA_036270055.1 Chthoniobacterales bacterium | reverse complement strand
TTCGAATCCTACCGCTGGAGCCATTTCTCCTCACGCTTTGCCGCCGAAGCTCACGTAATCATCGAGGTCGAGCAGGTCGGCCCAGGTCGTGATGTCTTCACGCGTTTCGCTGAGCTTTTCCAGCATCTCGCCAAAATGTTGCCGCGTCTCCGCGTCACTATCCGGTCCCCGGCGCTGCATGTAATCGCTCCATTGCTCGATCTCCCACGGCGCGCGTTTGTGCTGCGCGGTTTCATCCACCCAGGCGAGGATTTCGCCGTCGCCCTTCCCGGCTGCCAGTTGTTCCCGCAAGGCCACGGGGTCGATGCCGACGAAATTGACGAAGCGTTGATCGAGCGGGCAATTGTAATGGTATTCACCATTCAGCGCCGCAATCTCGGCCCGACCCTTGTCGAGCATGCGCGGGAGAAGAACGTAGCCGCCGAGACGAACGCGTGGACTTCGCGGCGGGCGTTTCGTCAGATCAATGGTGAGGTTGTTTTGCTTTTGATTGGTCATGTTCTTGTTCGGTTGAGTTTCGTTAGGCAGAGATCGAGCTGCCGTTGAGTTTGGCGAGTTTTTCAACGATCGCCTGCTTCGGGGCGCCACCCACGAGCTGATCCTTCAGTGCCCCGCCGCTGAAAAACAGCAGCGTCGGGACGGCCCGAACGTTGAAGCGCTGCATGAGCGCCGGGTCGTCGTCGATGTTGACCTTCGCGACGCGAAATTTTCCTTCGTTTTCGCGTGCGATTTCATCGAGGAGCGGCGCGATCATTTTGCAGGGTCCGCACCAGGCCGCCCAGAAATCGACCAGCACCGGGATGGGCGATTGCAAGACCGCCTTCTCGAAACTGGCTTCGTTGATGTTGATGGGTTCGTTCATTTTTTCCTTTTCTTGTGGTTTGTTAATTCTTTCGTGGGCGCGCGGCGAGCGGGGGCAATTCCCGGGGCACGACCATGGAGAAAAGCTTCTCCGTCCCGCGCAGAAACATGAGCGGCGAAGAAATCCCGATCTGGGAGGCGACGAGCTCCTTATGCAAATCGTCGACCGTCGCGATCGGCCGGCCCTTAAAGCCAACGATCGTGTCGTTAGGCCGAAGACCGGCCAGGGCCGCCGGGCTGCCCGGTTCCACTTCCATGACCAGGACTCCCCGGTCGTTAGGCAATTTGTGGAAACGCACCACCCGCGGATGCAAGGGAACGTTTTGCCCCGCGACTCCGATCGAGCTGCGCCGGATGCGGCCATCCTTGATCAGCCAGCCGGCGACAAACTTCGCGGTGTTGCTCGCGATCGCGAAACAGATTCCCTGGGCCGGCAGAATGACCGCCGTGTTGACTCCGATCACTTCGCCCGCGCTGTTCAAAAGCGGGCCCCCGGAATTGCCCGGATTGAGGGCGGCATCGGTCTGGATGATTTCGTCCATCAAACGTCCCGACTCGGAGCGCATCGAGCGACCGAGCGCGCTCACGATTCCCGCCGTTACCGTCTGCTGAAAACCGTAGGGCGAGCCGACCGCGACCGCGATCTGACCGACCCGAATCTGCGAAGAATCAGCCAACCGCACATGGTGCACGTCGGGCGCATCGATCCGGATGACCGCCAGATCCGTTTCCGGATCGGTCCCGATGAGCTGCGCGGGGTAAACGCGCGCGTCGCGCAATGTGACCTCGATCTCGCGCGCGCCGTGCACGACGTGGCTGTTCGTTAGGATAAAGCCATCGCGGGCGAGGATAAAACCGGAACCGCCCCCGGAGCCGCGCGCGCCGCTCAGAACGCGAATGTTAACCACGCTCGGAGCGACCCGATTGACGACGGCCGCGATCGTCTGCGAGTAGGCGTCGAGCAATTGCCCATCGCCTAACGACGGCCGAGGTAGAGCGCCGAACGATTCGCTCGAGTTCCAAATCGGCCTCGCAGCGGATTGCGGCGATCGCGAATCTTGCAAAAGAGTCTTCATCCCGCCTTACCAGGGTAACGGCTCACCCAGGTGGAGGTAGGCGCCGTTCGGTCCATCCGCGCCGATGGTGGCGAGAGCGACGCTGGTTTTGGCGCCCTCCTCGATTTCCATCGTCGCGCCTTCACCGCCCATCTCAGTTTTCACCCAGCCGGGATGCGCCGCGTTTACCCTGATCGTCGTGTCCTTCAGCTCGTAGGCGAGTTGCACGGTGTAGGCGTTGACCGCCGATTTCGAGACGTTGTAAGACGCGTAGCCTTTGCTCTCGTAAATCGGCGAGCCCGGTTTGGCGTGGAGAGTGATGGAGCCGAGGATGCTCGACAGATTGACGATCCGGCCCGCCTCACTCTTGCGGAGCAGCGGCAGAAAAGCCTGGATCGTCGCAATCAACCCAAAAAGGTTGGTCTCGAAAGTCTCGCGCCAGGTCTCGAGCGATTGCTCGCTCACTTTCTTGTCCTTCTCATCCAGCATCACGCCCGCGTTGTTGATCAAAATGTCGAGCCGCCCGTAGTCGCGCCCGACCTGCTCGGCGGCGGCCTTGATGCTCTCGGCCTTGCTCACGTCGATCGTAAGCGCATGCGCATCGATCCCCTCCTGGCGCAATTTCCCGGCCGCCTCTTCGCCCTTCCTGGCATCCCGCGCTCCCACGAGAACGGTTATTTCCTGTTGCCCGAGCTGACGGGCGGTTTCGAATCCAATGCCTTTATTGGCGCCGGTGATCAATGCAGTTTTCTTGTTGTTCATAAATTCGTCTGGCTTGGTTCCTTGTTGTTAGGCTGTTGGCATCAGTTCGCGCACTCGGAGATGCGCGAGCGGCGGAAAGAAGAGGGACGGAAACGGCGTCGCCCAGGCGGCCTTTTCCGCTTCGCCGATGGCTCGCCCGATCCGATCGCGGTCTTGCGGAAACACTTCCTCGTACTGCCTTTGAATCGCCGTCCGCAGACGCATGATTCCGCTTTTCAATCGATGGCAGTAATCGGCCGGCGCGTTTTGCGGTGGCCGGCAGCCACCCCTCTCTGTTTTGATCCGGATTGATCGTGTTATTTGACTAGTCATCTATTTTGTTTCTTCCTCGCGTTTGTCTTCTAAAAAACTACTTACTTCGCGCTCGCCTTCTGCTCGACCCCGAGCAACTCCAACGCACCTTCGGCCAATCGGCGCAATGGCCGCACATCATTCTCGATCCGTGCCTGCGCCAGGCTCCCCTGGAAAAATGCCACCACCATTTGCGCCTTCGATTTTGCATCCGGGGCCGAGATCAAACCCTGGGCGTCGGCATCCCGAATCGCCGATTCAAAATATCTCGCATTGCGGTTGAGGATTTTTCGCACCTGTTCGCCGATCGCGCGGTCCTGGGTTCCGATCTCGCACCCCAGGCTGCAGTAGGGGCATCCGAGCACCGCGCCACACTCTCCGTGCGCCTTCGTCTGGCCCTGGTAAACGTGCTCGAAATAACCGCGGAGCCGCTCCAGCGGCGGCACCGAAGGGGAAAAAATCTCGTCCATTTTCGCCTTCTTCCGCTGCCAGTCTGCCTCCAGCGCCTTGACCGCGAGCTCGGATTTCGATTCGAAGAAATGATAGAAGCTCCCCTTCTTCGCCCCGGCCTTCTCGCAGATGGCGTCGACCGAGGTCGATCCGTAGCTGTTTTCCCAGATCAAATCCATCGCGGCGTTCATCAAACGCTCTTCGACGTCGCTATGCCTCGGCATGGCAGGACCGTCCCATAGTTTACTATTCAGTCAACATGTTTTTGAGATCAACTTTTGCCGTCATTCTTCGAGCCGCGGCGGACACCGGACGGTTCCCAGCATGGACTCGCTTCCGCGCGTCCAGGATCCGCGGTCTGCCGTCCATCTTCGTCCACCCGGGCACTTCCTCCAAAGATTTCAATCTTATCCGAACCAAAATTCTCGCTTCCGGCTGCTTTCTAGGATTCGACAACCGTTCCCCGATACTCCAAGATCGGCCTCATGCCGCGCCTGCCGTTCATTACCTTTGAAGGTTCGGAAGGCTGTGGCAAATCCACTCAGATCAGCCTCCTGGCCGAGCGCCTAACGAAAGCAGACGTGCCGTTGCTCGTCACGCGCGAGCCGGGCGGAACCGCGATCGGGGAAAAAATCCGGCATCTCCTCCAATTTGCGCCCGAAAGCGTCGCCATGACTCCGGAGACCGAGCTTCTTCTTTTCGAAGCCAGCCGCAGCCAGCTCGTGCGCGAAGTGATTCGGCCGGCGCTCGATCGCGGGACCGTCGTCCTCTCCGATCGCTTTGCCGATTCCACGACCGTTTACCAGGGCGTGGCCCGCCGCCTCGATCAGGAAATGGTCGGTCATCTGAACGCCTTCGCGGTCGGCAATTGCTGGCCCGATCTCACTTTCCTCCTCGATATCGATGTCGAGACGGCACGCGCCCGCATGCTGCGCCGGGTCCGGCCCGCCACCGGAATCGATCGGATGGAGCAGGAGCCGGTGAAATTTTACGAGGACGTCTGCCATGCCTACCGGCGATTGGCGGCGCGCGAGCCCTACCGGATTCGAGTGCTCGACGCGACCCGTTCGATCGCGGAAATCGAGCAGGAAATCTGGGACATCATCACGATGCGTTTCGGCCAGCTGGCGCGGATGGTTCCACGACACCGCCGCAGCGGGCACTCCTGAGCCGTGGCTTTCACCCCGCAGGTCGCGCTTGATTATCTGCGTGGCGCGCAGCAACGCCGCCGGCTCGCGCATGCCTATCTCATCGCCGGTGTCGCCGGCAGCGGGAAACGCCGGTTGGCCGCCGACCTGGCCCAGCTCGTCAATGGTGCGCCCGCCGACGAGATTTTTGCCGGGAGCGCGCCGGAGGTCTACCTCGCGGCGCCGGAATCGAAATCCCGCAAGATCGTCATCGAGCAGATCCGCAACCTGGAGCACGCCCTGCAAATGCGGGCGAGCGACGGGCGCCGCAAAGTGGCGATTATTTCCGAGGCGGACCGGATGCAACCCCAGGCCGCAAACGCTTTTCTCAAGACGCTGGAGGAACCGCCTAACAATTCCCTCCTTCTCCTCCTCAGCTCCATTCCGGAAGTGCTGCCGGACACGATTCTGTCGCGCTGCCTCGTGATTCCGCTGGCCGCGCCTAACGACGCAGAGCCCTCGGCCGAGCAAAAGGAGCTGATCGCCCTCCTCAACCAGCTCGACCCTGACGCCTCCGGACGCGTGCACGATGCCTATCGCCTCGTGCACGGTTTCCAGCGCCTTCTTGGCCAGATGCGGCAGGCGATCCAGGACGAAAATGCCGCCGCCCTCAGGCAGGAGCAGACGCGCTATAAGAACACGACCGACGGCGAGTGGCTCGAGACCCGGGAAGAACATTACAAGGCGTTGACGGAAAGCCTATATCTGCAGCGGCGGACGGAACTGGTGGAGATTCTCTTTCGCTGGTGGGGCGACATTCTCCGCGTCAGCACCGGCGTGGCGATCCGCGAGCTGCCGGAGGCGAGCGCGACGACGGAAGCGATGGTCGCCCGCCTAACGACACCGGAGATTCTGAGGCGGATGCGGCGGCTGGAGGAATTGCGCGAGCATCTCGACCGCAACATCCAGGAAGCGCTCGCGCTCGAGGTCGCCTTCCTCAATATTTTCCGTTAGCGCGAGTCCGTCGCACCGGCGTGGCCGGAATGACCATCTGTGAGAGCGCCGGCCACTCGCGGGCAGCGAAGAGCGCTCGGCACGCTAAACAGGTCCCTGCGAACGCGGAGAGACCTCCGCCAGCCGACCATGATATTTTCCAACCAGCGTTTCCCACGTTAGCTTGCGAGCCGTGTTTCTGCCCGGGCAACCGAAGCGGTCGCCCGACAAGACCTGCGCCACTCGTTAGGCCATGAAATTTTTCCAGTCGCTCATCCAGAAGTTTGCCGGCAAACCCGTCGTTTGGGAGGAACTCGAGGAAATGCTGATCCGGAGCGACCTCGGGGTCCCGATGAGCTTGCGGATCGTCGAGGCGCTGCAGCGCCGCGCTGCGACCCAGAAGATCACAGCTGAGACGGTGGCCGAAGTGGCGCGCGAAGAAATACTCCGCGTCCTGCCAATTCAACCGGCGCCGATCCGTCCCCTTCCCGCCAAACCGAAGGCGATTCTCATCGTCGGCGTCAATGGCACCGGCAAAACCACCTCGACCGCCAAGCTCGCGCATTATTTCCAGCACAACCGCCATTCCGTCCTGCTCGCCGCGGCCGACACTTTCCGGGCCGCCGCGATCGAGCAACTCGCCGTCTGGGCCGAACGCCTGAAAATCGAAATGATCCGCGGGCAATACAACGCCGACCCGGCCGCGCTCTGCTACGAAGCCTACCAATCAGCCGAGCGGCGCGATATTGAATTCCTCCTTTGCGACACGGCCGGGCGCCTGCACACGAAAAGCAACCTCATGGCCGAACTGGAAAAAATTAAGCGGAGCCTCGCGAAACATGACCCGGCCGCGCCGCACGAGCGCCTCCTCGTGGTCGACGCCACGACCGGAAGCAATGCCCTCGCCCAGGCACGCGAGTTTCACGCCGCGGTCGACCTCACCGGCCTCATCGTTACGAAGCTGGACGGCAGCGGCAAAGGCGGGGTTGTGATTGCGATCCAGCACGAGCTGGGCATCCCGACTCGCTTCGTCGGCACGGGCGAAAGGCTGGAAGATTTCGCCCCGTTCGAGAGCCGTGGCTTCATCGAGCAGATGCTCTGACCTGAAGAAACGACCGCCGCCTCGTTCGAGCTTCTTTCAAAATCCGTCGTCCCGGAACGGCCGCTTGCGCTCGCCGGCCGAGCGCTCAACCGGTTTTTTTAGCTTGCCTTTCGCCCCGGAAGAGTAAGGAATCGAGGGAGGCGATGGATCCGCTCATTTGACGGGGGAATCAATGACGAGGAGACCGCTGCGAATTTTAACCGCGATTATCGCAATCGCCTTTTTGGCCGCAGGCACGGCGCGGGGGCGGATTGGCGAGACCGAGGCGCAGATCAAGACGCGCTATGGCGAGGCCGTCACGACTTTGGCCTCGCGCACGAACGGTGCTGGCCTGACGAAGTGTTACGCCGCGCGCGGCTACCTCATGGCGGTAACCTATCTTGGTGGCCGCAGTGCCCGTGAGATGATCGTGAAGGCGGACAGTTCGAAGATGACCGACGAGGAAATTTACCGCCTGCTCGGGGCGAACGGGAACGATCCAGCGGCCGCGACCCAGGCCCTGACGGGACCGAAGAGCGTCACGGTGGACGTAACGGAATGGCGCAGCCTCGATCAACGCTCCCGCGTGGCCTTTTACGATTCGCATATGCGCGCCCTCTTCATCACGACCCAGAAGTTCATCGACCTGACCAACGCGCAGAAGCGGGCTGTCGCGTTGCGCGGCGATGCCGGGGGTGCCGGAGCCAGAGGCCGGCCGGATGTCAACCTGAGGTCAATGCAGAGAGACCTCGGAGTCGCCGCCTTGCGTGGAAAAGCCAAACCCGCGGCTACTCCGGCAAAATAGTCAGAGATTCCGGCAGCTCGCGTCGTTAGGCGGGAGTGGATCCCGCAGGCGGCTCGCCGTCCCCCTGGCACGATCGCTATCGCGCAGTGAGCGAAAGCGGCGGTTTCGGTGTCTATTAGAGCATGAAATTGTCACATGCATTAATGATCGCGGCCATCAGCGGCGGTCTGGCGGCAGGTCCGGCGCGGGCGGGAAGCAGCGAGGGGCAGCGGGCGTGGTCTCACCCAAGGGCCGGTGCGCACGTGATCGTGAAGCGCTCTCCAAACATCGGTTTCCAGCAGCATTTCAACCTTTACATCGATGGCGTGCGGGTCGCGACGCTCGGTTATGGCCGGCAATACGAAGGCTTCGTGCCGGTCGGCAAGCACCTGATCACGATCAAGCAAATGCCCGACTTGAACGACGCCTGGCCTTATTCGCAGCAGTGGATCCAAATCGTTCCGGGCCGGACGAACGTTTTCACTGCCGCCTGGAGAGACGGTGGGACGAGGATTTGGCTGATCGAATCGTGAGGCGCCCGCTGCCTGTGACCGTCATCGAGTGCGGATAGCGGGTTCACAAAAACCCGCTGGAGCAAAAAATGGCCAAGCGAGCGCTGCTGCTGCAAAGTAGCGCCCGATGCTACGCTTCGTCGCGGTTCGTTTGTTGCAGGCGATCCCTGTCCTGCTCGCGGTCGCGACTCTGACCTTCTTCATGCTCAAGCTCGCGCCGGGCGGGCCGTTCTCCGCGGAGAAGAACACGACGCCGGAAATCCAGAGGCATCTGGAAGCGCACTACGGTTTGAACAAGCCGCTCTTCGCGCAGTATCTCACTTACCTCGGCAACGTCGTGAGGGGCGATCTCGGACCTTCCTTTAAATATCCCAATCGCACCGTCAACGAGCTTATCGGGCAGGCCTTCCCGGTCTCGGCCGAGCTGGGCCTATGGTCGCTCCTCGTCGCCCTCTCGTTAGGGCTTTCGGCCGGGATCGTGGCGTCGTTGCGTCCGAATACGGTGACGGACTATATCCCGAGCGGCCTCGCCATGATCGGCATCTGCCTCCCGATTTTCGTCCTCGGTCCCCTCCTGGTTCTTGTTTTCGCGCTCAAGCTCGAATGGGTCCGCGTCTCGGGCTGGGACGACTGGATCGACCGCATTCTTCCGGCGCTAACGTTAGGTGGATTTTACGCCGCCTACATCGCGCGCCTCACGAGAAGCGGGATGCTCGAAGTTCTCTCGCAGGATTTCATCCGCACGGCGCGCGCCAAGGGGGCTTCGCCGGCGCGCGTCGTGCTCCGACATTCGCTTCGCGGGGGCTTAATCCCGGTCGTGAGTTATCTCGGACCGACCGTGGCAGGTTTGCTGACTGGTTCGTTCGTGGTGGAAACCATTTTCCAGATTCCGGGGCTCGGCCGTTATTTTGTGACCGCGGCCTTCAACCGCGATTACACCATGGTGGTGGGCACGGTTCTTTTCTACGCCGGCTTTATTGTCGTCTTCAATCTGATGGTGGATCTCGTCCTCATCCGGATGAATCCGAAACTGCGTTACGAATGAACGAGCCTAACGAAATTACGCTCAGCCGGAGCTCGCTCTGGCGCGACGCCTGGCATCGGCTGGCGAAGAATCGTCTGGCCGTCGTCGGTGCGCTCATCCTTGTGCTCCTGACCATCGCCTCCCTGGCCGGGCCCTCTTTCCTCGGGCAATCGTATTTCGCGCAGGATTTGCAGCTCGGGGCGAGGCCGCCGGGCGCGCAGCACTGGCTCGGCACCGATACGTTAGGGCGGGATCTCTTCGCCCGCCTGCTCTACGGAGGACGAATCTCGCTCGCGGTCGGACTCTGCGCGACGGCGGTTGCCCTAACGATCGGGGTTCTTTACGGCACCGTCTCCGGCTTCCTCGGGGGCAGAGTCGATGCCGTCATGATGCGCATCGTGGATGTCATCTTTGCGCTCCCCTTTACCGTCTTCGTGATCTTGTTGATGGTGCTCTTTGGACGGCGCTTTGTCCTCCTCTTCGCCGCCATCGGCGCTGTGCAATGGCTCACCATGGCGCGGATCGTGCGGGGACAGGTTTTGTCCCTGCGCCGGATGGAATTTATCGAGGCGGCCGAGGCACTCGGACTATCAAAAGCGCGCATCATCTTTCGTCACATGATCCCGAATGCGCTCGGTCCGATCATCGTTTATGCCACGCTCACGGTCCCGAGCGTGATGTTGCTCGAGGCATTCCTCAGTTTCCTCGGACTCGGGGTGCAACCGCCGATGAGCTCGTGGGGAGTGCTGATCAAGGAAGGCGCGGAGACGATGGAAGAGTTTCCCTGGCTGCTGATTTACCCCGGGCTGGCGCTCGCCCTCACTCTTTTCTCGCTCAATTTCCTCGGCGACGGATTGCGCGACGCGCTCGATCCGCAGGCGGCGACGGACTAGTGATGAGTGACAAGTGACGAGTGACGGGAGAAACACGGACGCCACGGCGGGCGTCCCTCCACTGCTGCGGGTGGAGAATCTGCGCACTTATTTTCATACGCGCGCCGGGGTGGCGCGCGCGGTCGATGGGGTGTCGTTCGCTCTCGGCCAGCGGGAAACGTTAGGCATCGTCGGCGAATCGGGCTCGGGCAAATCGGTCGCCTGTTATTCTTTGCTCCGGCTCATCCCGGAGCCGCCGGGGCGGATCGAGAGCGGGCGCGCGCTTTTTCGCGCGCGCGCGCTCTCGCTCGATCTCTTGCACTGCGACGAGAAGGAACTGCGCGCGATCCGGGGCGATCGGATCGCGATGATTTTCCAGGACCCGATGACGTCGCTCAATCCCTACCTCCAGATCGGGGACCAGGTGATCGAGCCGCTCCTGATTCACGGAAGGGCCACGCCTAACGACGCCTTCGATCTCGGCGTCGCGGCCTTGCGCGAAGTCGGGATTCAGGACGCCGCGAAGCGGATGCGCTCTTATCCACACGAGTTCTCGGGCGGGATGCGACAAAGGGTCATGATCGCGATGGCCCTCATCACGAAGCCCGAACTGCTCCTGGCGGACGAACCGACGACCGCGCTCGACGTCACCGTGCAGGCGCAAATTCTCGAATTGATCGGCCAACTACAAAAGGAACGCGGAACCGCGGTGGTTTTCGTCACGCACGACATCGGAGTCGTTTCGGCGATCTGCGATCGCGTGCTCGTCATGTACGCCGGGCGGATTTTGGAAAGCGGACCGACGGCAGCGCTTTTTTACAACCCGAAGCACCCTTATACGCAAGCTCTTCAGCGGTCGATCCCGGCTCTTCACCCGCGCGGGAGCGAACTTCGGACGATTCCCGGAAAACCGCCCGACATCACACGACCGATCCGCGGCTGTCCCTTTGCGCCTCGCTGCGAATTTGCGCTCGAAAAATGCGTCACCTCCGAGATCAAACTCCAAGGGGTCGCGCCTGGACAGGCCAGCGCCTGCCTCCGGGTGCAACTGGGCGAGATCGAGCTTGCGCCGGGTGCCGCCCACGTTGCCGAGGAATAAGTTAGGCGCTAGATTCTCCTATCTGCGATGAACGAAAACTCTCTCTATCGGCAGACGCTTAGTCCCGGTCGCAGCCACTCTGGCTTCGCCGTTGGCGCAGCGGTCCTGGCCTTGATCGCGGCCGGCTCGCTTTACATTAGCCAGGCCGGTGACAAAAAGGATTCCACTTCTGCCGCCACCGCCGAGAAAGCGACGGCGAGCAGCGATTCTTCCAACGACACAACCCAATCCAAGACCATGTCCGAGACCGAACTGCGCCAGAAACTGACCGCCGAGCAATATCGCGTGACCCGCGAAAACGGTACTGAACCGCCCTTCCACAATGCCTACTGGAACAACCACCAGCCTGGCATTTACGTCGATGTGATTAGCGGCGAGCCGCTCTTCCTCTCGAGCGACAAATTCGAGAGCGGCACCGGCTGGCCCAGTTTCACGAAGCCCATCGAAAAGGAGCATGTGGTCGAGAAAACGGACAAGTCATCCTTCATGGAGCGCACGGAAGTGCGTTCGAAGGAAAGCGACGCGCATCTCGGCCATGTCTTCGATGACGGTCCGGCACCGACGGGGTTGCGTTATTGCGTGAACTCCGCTGCGCTGCGTTTCGTGCCGCGCGAAAAGATGGAAGCGGAAGGCTACGCCAAGTACGTTCCGCTCCTCGATGCCCAGACAAAAAACGAGCAGGCCAAAAAGTAGCCGGGGAGCACGGGCTGCCAGCCCGTCGTAGTCGACAGTCTGCCGACTGCGCCGAGCGCAGCCCGCGACGCGGTTCTATTCGCGAACATCGCTGACCGCCCGTGCTCCCCGGATCAACCCGCGCGGCGTTGCCAGCGGATCGCTTCCGCGCGACGCTGCGAGACCGGGATGACGACCACGCCCTTTCTCGAAGTCCGCGATCTCAAGACGCATTTTCCGGTCGAGGAGGGCGTGCTTTTCCGGCGCGAAGTTGGGTCGGTAAAGGCGGTCGACGGCGTCAGCTTTGATCTCGCGGCGGGCGAAGCGCTCGGCCTCGTCGGCGAATCGGGCTGTGGGAAGTCGACTCTCGGCCGCACCATTCTCCAGCTCATTCCCGCCACCGCCGGCAGCGTCGTCCTGGCCGGGCGTCACCTCACGCAGATGCGCGGCCGCGAACTGCGCAAGGCACGGCGGGATTTCCAAATGGTCTTTCAGGATCCCTACGCCTCGCTCAATCCGCGCATGACGGTCTTCGATGCGCTCGCCGAAGCGTTGCGCAGCCATCGCAAAATCCCGCGGGCCGAATTGCGACCGCGGGTGGTCGAGCTGATGCGCACCGTCGGGCTTTTGCCCAGCGCACTGAATAAGTATCCGCATGAATTTTCCGGTGGCCAACGTCAGCGAATCGCGATCGCGCGCGCCCTCGCGGTTGAGCCGAAGCTGATCATCGCGGACGAACCGGTATCGGCGCTCGATGTTTCAATCCAGGCACAGATCATCAACCTGATCGCGCAGATTCGCCGGGAGATGAAGCTGACTGTCATTTTTATCTCGCATGATCTTTCCGTCGTTAGGCACATCGCCGATCGAATCGCGGTCATGTATCTCGGTCGCATCGTCGAGCTGGGGCCGCCGGACGAAGTTCTTCAGCGACCGCAGCATCCTTACACAAGAGCCCTGCTCAGCGCGGTGCCGATACCAGACCCGGAGCGAGAGCGACGCCGCCAACGTATCGTCCTGGCGGGCGATCCACCTTCGCCAATGGATCCGCCCATCGGCTGCCCGTTTCACCCGCGCTGCCCTTTCTGCATCGAGAAATGCAAGGAAGCCGTGCCGCCGCTGATGGAATGGCAGGCGGGGCATTCCGCCGCCTGTATTCGCGTGCCCGACCTTACCTAGTTAGGCTGGGGCGGACGCTTCACGACGAAGATCGTGATCAAACTCGCTTTGCGTTTTTCGCCGCGGGCTACCACCCGGATGAGCGGCTGATCCGGCCTAACAACGTCCCACGCCACCATTCGGTTGTTCAAGATCGGAGCATTTTTAGTCTCGCCAATCTTATCGAAAGGAACCTCTTTCCCCGGTCGGAGAAATCCCGCGATGTAGATGATTCGCTCCTTTTCATCCGTTTTCACGAGGACCGATTTGAAATCGGACTTTGCCAACTCCCAAAGCACCTTCCGTTGATCTTCCTCGTGCTCGGCACCCTCCTTTGCCTCGATCGCGGGCTGGGATCGATTGGCTAACGGATCCAGCTTTTCGTGGGCCTCCTCAAGAGTCGCGTCGGGTTCCAAGCCGAGAATTTTCGTCTCCACCTTAACCGATCGGGCCGCCGCCAGCCGCTCCTTGAAGGGCGCCAACGGCCGCGACGACCTGGGTGATGGCGAGGGTTCCCCGGCCGCTTTATCAAGTTCCGTGACCAGAACAAGCAGCGGGAACCCCAGTAACAGCCGAAACATCACGGGCGTTAGCTCGTGCAACGATCAGGGCACGCTGAATTGGGTTCCGCCTCTCGTGAAGTCTTCGAGCGCAAGGTCGCTGAGTTCGTAGCTTTGGCCGCGCAGACCGCAGAAGACCGAACGCCTGCCGATGAGAGCGTGCCCGGCGCTGGAGAGAATGGCGTTCAGCTTACTGGCGGAAATGTTGACTGTGAGGGTGAAGTTAGTCTGATCGATCGTTCCGGAATCTGCCTCTCCCACCACCGTATCGGTCGTGCTACCATTGAAGTTGCGCACGGTTGTTCCGTAATGGTAACTCGGCACGCCGTTGGCATCGGTGCTGGCGTCGATGAAGAACTGGTCGCCGTCATCCGACAAGCCTTTGGAATAGGAGTTGCCGCTGATGCTGATGACGCCCGTCTCCGGTGCATTTGCCGTGAAATACATCCGCCAGGTCGCATTTGGCGGAAGCACGCTCAGGTCGGAGACCTTCATTGTCGCGCTGATCGTAGTCACTTTACGTACTGTCGTGGCGAGATACTTGATGCTGATGATATCGACCGCGGATGGTTCCGGTCCGACCGCCAGCAGGCCACTGTCTTGGTCGTAGGCAAAGTCAGTCACCTGCTCGCCCGCCGGGCCGGGCTGCATGGCCTGAGGGGTGACACCGCCAGTCGGAGGTGGGGTCGCGCCGGGAACGGCAAACGGTTGAGCTGGCAAACCGCTTCCCTCTTTTACTTTCGGAAGATTCCTTCCGTTGATGGATGGGCCGCTGATCTGACGCGCGACATAAGTGTGACCATCGAAGTCATTGTGATCGTCAGTGTAACCGATAACGGCGGCTCCTTGAGGATCGAAGTTTACCTGGAAGTAGTCGATCAGGTTGCGGTTCGGCGATTCACCCAGGAGCGATAATCCCTTGATCGAGATATTCGAAGCGTGAATCGAGTGATCACTGGCCTGCGCGATCCGGAAGGTCGGATTAGTGGCATTGGCATTGACGCTTTGCGCAAAGTAAACGCGCCAGCGCGCATCGTCATTGTTCCCCTGGTTATCGGTCGCATACCAGGCGACACCGATCGAGCCGGGAAGCGGACCGGTTGCGATCCACGGCATCAGGTTCACCTTCGTCGCGGAGTCCGCGGGATTGTTTACCTGCACCGGGTTGGTCCAGGTGGCGCCTTTATCACTGGAATTGATGACATAAATATCGTTACCGTCAGAGTAACAGAGGTAAACCGTATTCGGCGCGTCGCCTGTCGGATGGTCATTCGCGACTCGCATCGCCACGAAGATATTGGCCGGGTCGACCGTCGTCGGAATCGGCTGCGAAAGGGTATAGATTGCCGGCGGCAGACCGGGCGCGGGGGGCGTGCCGACCGCGAGCTGACCGTCGTTGCCGCTAATGTAAACCGTGCCATCGAATTGATCGACATCGAGCGCGCCAGTTTGCGACATCGTGCCGACGAGGGTGGCGGGACCATAGGTCAGGCCGCCATCGATCGATTGCTGCACGAAGGCGATTCCGGCACCAAAGTTGCGATACTCAAGATAAACCGTGTTAGGCCCATAGAATCCCATCCACTGACGATCGTTGATTGGCACTCCGCCAGCGAAGTTTCCGATCGGATTAAACTGAAAGGTCGCTCCGTGGTCCAGGCTGCGCCCGACAGTTACATTCGCAGCCGTCAGACTGGAATAAGCCAGCGCCGGCTCACCGGTCGCTCCTATCCCGGTGAAAGGCGCCTGCCCCGCGGCAAGATCGATATCGCCACCGCCCAAAGCGCCGGCCGATAGCTGATCCTGCTCGGCTTCCGAATAGGGTGAATCGGGCTGTCCGCGATAAACGGGCACCCTCATCTTGGGATCAAATAAAGGATTGGAAAGGCCGGCGACCTTCGGACGCAGGTCGAGGTACCAAAGGTCGACGCCAGCCGGAACACCGCGGATGCCGCATACATAGTAATTGCCATCCTTATCCACCCGACTGCTTGGCTCACCGTCGCGCGCCGCTGTTTGTGCCTTGAGGGGTGAGTTGGGCGCGAAAGTCATTCCGCCGCTAACGTAGCTGGCGGTCCGGACTGACTGGGCTGTCTCCACCGTAATCGTGCCCTGAGGTTGATCGGCTCCAGGCGTGTTCGTGAAGTAAACTGCGATAACATTGAAATCGCCCGTTCCGTCGGTCAGGGGGTTGATTACCGCACTTTCACTTGTTCCGGGTACCCCACCGCCGGAACTGCTGACCAGATCGCCGTCCGAGCCGTCCGCATTTCGCTTGTGGATGTAAAGGTCGTAATCGTTGCTGCCCGAGGTCCAGGAAATCTCGACCGCAACCGTTTTGCCGGTGTAGTCACCGGCCGCGATGTGAAGAACAAAAGTATCGCGGTTCACGCCCTCAATCGCGGTCGTTTCGTCGGTCCCACCGGTACCGATCGCAGTTCCCGACCAAGTGACAGGCGTTGTCGTCGCCGGATCAACGGTTCCTTCGGCCGGATTTGCGGCGCGCATCACGAGCGGAAGAGAGAAAAGGAAGGCGAACAGACTAACGAATCGGATTACTCGTGGCGAATCATAGATTGTCTTCATATTTGCATATCTCCGGCAATAATTTAACTGACCCTTTCGATTCGGTCTTTCCGTTCCATTCGGACCCGTTAGCGCGCGAGCGCTGGTGGCGGACATTTCACATCAAAAGATGTTAATCGGCGGGGAGTTGTATGAAGCTCACGGCCGAACCTGACGGAATTATTAGGCCACCAATATTGAGATCTTGCTTCCCCACCGGGTGCGTCCGCATCTTCTGGCCGGAGCGATTCTTGTAAAGTGAAGGTGCCATTCGAAATTGGGCAGGTCGGGCATTTCGGACTGGCGGTGCGGGATCCGAAACGGAGCGCCAAGTGGTTTGAGCGTGCCTTCGGTCTCGAGCGGCAGTTCGAATTCGAAGAAGGTGTGGCAGTTGGCAACGATAATGTGACGATCGCTTTGCATCGCGGGACGCCGTCGCCTGACACAATCGGCCATATGTCTTTCCACCTCCCTGACATGGCGACCCTGCGCAAAGCCCTGAAGCACCTTCAAAGCGTGGATGCCGACCTGGAGGACCCGGGCGATGAGATCGGGCCCGAAGCGCCTGGTTCGCCCCATTTGGGCCTCTGGCTGCAAGATCCCGATGGCTACCGGTGGGAGCTTTCGGTTCAGGGCGGCAACTAGAATCGCAGCCGCGAACAAAGCCGCGCGCCCCCGGGACGGGGATGCCGTCGAAGTTCGGCATGGAGCGGGAATGCTTGGCGCAAAACGGCGTAGAAGCGCACCCGCGCGTCCTGGTTTTTAGCTGGTGAAACGCTGGCGCCGGCCTCTCACTCCCGGCCGCCAGATTTGTAAGGCGGAATTCTTTACTAGTAGCTGGATTGCGCAGGGCGCGGGACGTTTCTCATCTTCCGCCGGCCAGACTTCGTCATCGAGATGGAGCGGCCCCTCTTCCCAGCGGAGACGCATCTTTTTGAAACGATGGCTCGGCAAGGGAAACTTCGGTTTCCGGCCCGCCAGCCGCGCCTCCAGATGCTGGAGGAGGAGCGCTCGATCATTTTCCCGCGCTCGACAAAGTCAAACTGCCCGTCGTCCGGCGCCGCCTGGGGCGCGAGAGTTAGCACCGGACCGACCGACCGGATGTTCATCGCCTGCCAAAGCAGGTAACGCCCGGAGAAATCTTTCCCGTCGAGTTCGATCTTCCAGGCTCGTGCGGGATGGTTGCGCACTCGGCGGCGCAATTCTCGCACATGCCGTCGCATTTGTTCCGCGGGCGATCCCGATTTCTCTTCCTGATCCTTCCATTCGTGCTGGTAAAGATGATCCGCAAGCAGCCCGGCGCCCAAGGCCTCAAAGAGATACCACTTACCCCAGGGGCCGCGCGCCCGACCCACGTCGAATCCCGTCCGCTCCCCTTTTGCCAGTTGCCCAATCAGTTCTTTCGCTGGAGCCCAAAAGCCGAAGGTGCGCGCGAGATTGTTGGCGGTGCCGGACGGGAGCACGCTGAGCGGAAGCTTTCGCCCAACGAGCTGTCTCGCGACCTTACCGAGCGTCCCATCGCCCCCGGCGACAAGCACGAGGTCGAGCCGCGACTTGAGCGCCCGCTTTAGTTTCTGCTCCTTCTTCGACGATTGATAAACCACCTCGTGACCGGCGCGCGCGAGCGTCTTTATGAGTTCATCCGGCTTCGCCTCTTCATCCCCAGCGTCGGGATTGTGCACCAGCAAAATGCGCATCGTCAGTACTCGTAAACCGGCTGGTCTTTGCGCGTATCGCGGCCGAGGCTCGACCAAAAGCCGCCCCAGAGACGTTTCTCAAAGAGATGAAACGACGCTTCTTAATCTGTAACGACGACGGTATCTGTAGCCCGGGCATCGCCGCTCTGGCCCGCGTCGTCTCCCGCTTCGGCGATGTCCGCATCGTGGCGCCGGATGTCGAGCAATCTTCCATGGGCCACGCCATCACCTCCTCGCGGCCGCTCCGCTATCGGCGCACGCCTTTGCCCGGCGACTTCGAGGCCTACCGGGTAAATGGCACCCCGGCCGATTGCGTGGCCCTCGGCGCCTACCAATGGGATTGAGTCGATCTCGTTCTCTCCGGCATCAACCTCGGTCCCAACCTCGGCAGCTCCTGCTGGCATTCCGGGACCCTCGCCGCCGCCAAACAAGCCGCGCTTCTCGGCCTGCGCGGGATCGCTTTCAGCACCACCGTCACTGACAAGGAACCCGATTTCGCCGCCCTCGAGCCTCATGTCGAAGAAGTACTCCGGATGCTGCTCGAGGAAAAAGGCCTTTGTCTCGTGAATGTGAATCTGCCGGAAAAACCGCGCGGGAATTCGCTGGACGCGGCAGGCGGTGCGCCAATACGACGGCGAAGTGGTGCCGGGAAAGGATCCGATGCAAAGGCCGATCTACTGGTTCACAGTCCGCCCGTTGAAAGGCGAAGAGGAAGGCACCGACCGCGGGGCTTTTGCCCGGCATTACGTCTCGATCACGCCGTTGCGGCTGGACCTAACGAACGACAAAGACCTTGCCCGCGTCCTGGCGCAGGAGCAGCCGGCGAGGAAAACGGTTAGGAAATCGAAAGCACGCGCCAGACGTTGAGCTTTGAACGTTTCTTCCTCAGGGAATCAGCACAATTTTCCCGTACGACCCCGGCTCCAAAACCGCCCGATGCGCCTTCCCCGCCTCCGCCAGCGGCAGCTCCTGCCCGATCACCGGACGCAAGGTTCCATTCTCCAATCCCGCCACGAGCGCCGCGTGAATGCTTCCCATTTCTGCCGGTGGCGTATTCGGCAGGATCATCCCGCGAATGTCTGCGTCGCGCGACATCGTCTCGCGCGCATCGATTTCCACTCGTCCGCGGTTACCAATCACGATCACCCGCCCGCGAGGCGCGAGCATCGTGAGGTCTTTCCCGAGATTTACATTCGCGAGCATCTCCAGGATCACATCCACCCCGCGGCCCGCGGTCGCCTCTTTGATGCGCGTGACGTGATTATCGGCGTGGTGATCGAAGACCTCATGCGCACCCTCCTTGCGCACCAACTCCCGGCCCCGTTCCGTGCCCGCCGTCCCGAAGATCTGCATCCCGCGGGCACGGGCCAGTTGGATGGCCGCCGTTCCCACCCCGCCGCTCGCGCCATGGATCAATACCGTTTCGTTAGGCTGTGCCTCCGCGCGTTGCAGCAATGCCCGGTAAGCCGTGGCGTAGGGGGTGCCGATGGCCGCGCCCTGGGCAAAGGAAACATTCTCCGGCAAACGATGGACCTGCGTGGGCGTGCAGAGCGCATACTCCGCGTAAGTCCCGCTGCTCGACCCGGAGATATAAACGCGATCACCTTTCTTAAACTGCGCGACGTCTACGCCGACTGCCTCCACCACCCCGGCGCCATCGTTACCGGGGGTGAACGGCAGCGCCGGTTTTCGAGCATAGGTGCCGGCTCGAATGTATGTCTCAACCGGATTGACTCCGGCAGCGTGCACCCGCACCAACAGCTCGCCCGCGCCCGGCGGCAACGGTGGCACCTCGACCAGTTTCATGACCTCGGGCTCGCCAAATTCTTCGACACGGATCGCTTTCATTATTTTGCCTAACTACCGTGGAATTTCGGATTTTGAAAGCGCCTAAAGTGCGGCCGCGATCGCGTCCGCCAGCTCGCCCAGAGCGCGACTCATCCCGGCCGCCATCGCATCCGCATCCGGCGCCGGCCCGGCGCGGAGCGAAACATTTCGCTCCATGATGGGAACATCGGAGCCGGAGCCGAGCAGCGCCCAGCCTCCACTCAATTTCACTTCGCCAGCCGCGTCGGGTCCGAACTGGGCCAGGGTACCTAGAGATCGCACGCCGCGCGCATAACGAGCTTCCTCCTTCGCGCCACGAAGAAGGCACGTGATGGGCGATGGCGGCGAGATTTTCCTCCTTCATCCTGCTCGATCTTCCGTTATTCTTCGGCGCATGCTCGTCCTCGGCGCTGGCTTCGGCAGTGACATCACGGTCAACGTGATTGCTTCCATTATCGTCTCCGGAATTTTTCTGGGGCTCGGTTTCATCTGGGGCAAATACAAGGAGCGGCACCGTTTCGGTCGCAAGCTCGAGGATTACGACTTCTATCCATTCACGGTTAACCGCGACAATTTCCCGGAGTTCAACCTCGTCAATTTCCGGCTCGGGGTGCACTACTTCCTGCGCAACTTCGATCCGATGGCGGCGCGCCAGCTCATCTTCATCGGCGAGCAGAACAAAGTGCGCGAGCAGCTCGAGCCGGCCGAACAAAAAGTCTACGAGCGCCTCTTCACCCGCTACGAAGGCAAAAAAATCCAGGACGACACCCGCGAATACCTGGAGAATTTCAACCGCATCGTTTACCTCATCGGGAAATCATTCCCCAATCTCGGCATCGAGATTTTGCTGCACGATCTCTCCAATCCCTCGCGCTCCCTCGTCGCGCTGGAGAACAATGTCACCGGCCGACACCTGCACGATGGCACGACCAATCTTGTCATCGACCTAAAGAAGCGGCAGCTCTCGCACGAAGAGAAACTGAATTACGAGCTGAACCTCGGGGCGCGGAAATTCAAGTGCACGACCATCCCGATCATCCGCAAGGAATACGGAGTAGTCGGAGCCATCTGCATCAACGTTGATGCCAACTACCTGACCGAGGAAGTGCTCAGCTCATCGGAAAAGGTGATCGCCTTTTTCCAAACGTTTTGCCGCACTGAGATGCAGATCGAGGAAAACATCCTCAGTCGCGACGAGTACGCGAAGGCGCAAAAAGGCAAACGCCATTTCAAAGACAGCCGGTTCGATTAGGCGGGCTGAATTTCTGTTCCTTACCTCCAGACGCCGGAGTCGGCCCGAATCTCAGCAGGAAGCGCCGCGTCACCCTTGCTTGATATGACCCGTTGGATCCTCGACCTCATAAACATCGCGGGGCTTGCCTGTTGGATGGTTTGCTTCTGGTGGATGCATCGCATTTCGTCCCGCCAAAATGCGGTGCTCGAGCAACTCCGAAAACAGGGGCAGCGAGTGGAAAACATTTCCCAGAAAGAACACGCCATCCTGAGCGAGTTGCATCCGAACGTCGAAGCGATCCAGAAGGGAGTGGTTGAAGTTTCGGAAAAGGTGGAACGCGTCGAGGGCCCGAAGGGCGGGCCGTAGCCCCCATGAGACGGTGACTTTTCACCAGCGTTCAAGATTCCCAACCAAAGAAAAGCCCTACTACCGCATAGGTGTCGATAAACCCGTGTCCCAAGACCGCGGCCCAAAGATTGCGGCCGGAAACAAGATAGGCCGCACCAAGAATCAACCCGGCAATCGTCGAATCGAGGATACCGGTTGGGCCCTTATAAAAATGACCGAGGCCGAAGAGAACCGAAACCAGCAACGTCGTCCACCAAAAGGCCACGTTCGATCCGCCACCTGCCTCCGCCGCACGCAAGGTCAGGTAACCGCGATACACGATCTCCTCACCGAAGGCGGCGAACGTCCAAACCAGCAGCAAGGCAAGGAGTGCGGCCGTGAGGTTGCCGGCGATTTGTTCGGCCCCTGCCGGTGCCTCAATCGCCGGCCAGAAATGCGCCCCCAACGGTTCGATTACAAATGAGCCGAGCAAGATCCGCAACGCCGCCGCGCCGAGTGCGATCGAGCCGATTTGCGTCCATGATGGCGGTCGCTTGAAACCGATCGCTGCCCAACTGCCATTGCGGATCCGCACCGAAAGCCATCCGAGCAGAAACAGGATTGGCACCTCGTTAGGCACGAGATGGTAAACGTTATGGGCGATCACAATCCCCGCGCCCAGGCAAAACTCCAGCGCGCTCACCCGGCGCCAGATCCGCATCAGCCGGGATGAAGCCTGCGCCGTCGGCGAAACCATGCGATCGACCCTGCCGTTTCGCCCGTGATTGTGCAACTCCGTGTCGCACCTTGTTTGACAGCTCATCCCTTACTGGTTGCTCGGGCTGCATTCCGCCAGACGGCGGCGCAGGAAAGCCTGTTCGGAAGTGAGCGCGGTCAACTTCAGCGCGCGGCGAAACCCGGCCGCGGCCGCCTCCAAATCCCCGAGCGCGGAGTGCAGATGCGCCACGACCGCATGATACAGATAGTAGCCCTCGAGAACCTCCCGGGGCGAGATCGCGGCAATCGCATCCAGCGCCGCTTCCGGCCCGTGCACGTGTGAAATCGCCACCGCCCGATTGATCGCGACGACCGGCGAACGATTGATCTCGATCAGCATGTCGTAGAGCGAGAGGATCCGGCGCCAGTCGGTTGCCTCATGCGTCGGCGCGGCGCAATGGCACCAGGCGATCCCGGCCTGCAAATGAAATTCGCTCAGCTCGTTTCCGGCGGCCGATCGTCGGAAATGCTCCAGACCGCGCGCCATAATCGCGCGATCCCAGAGGCGCCGGTCCTGTTCTGCGAGCAGAAGGATGTTCCCCTCCGCATCGGCCCGCGCTGCCAGCCGTGCGGCGTTGAGCAGCATCAGAGCAAGAAGCGCGTGCGTCATGGGCCGGTTACCCGCCGGGTGTTGCACCAGGATTTCGCCCAGTCGAATTGCTTCCTCGCACAAATCTCGGCGAACCAGGTCGTCACCATGCGACGCCTTATAGCCTTCGTTAAAAAGCAGGTAGAGCGTTTGCAGGACCGCGTCGAGCCGTGCGGCCAGTTCTTCGCCCACTGGAATCTCAAGCGTGATCGGAGTTTCGCGAATCTTGCGTCGGGCGCGCACGAGTCGCTTCGCGATCGCGGCTTCCGAGCTGAGAAAGGCGGCCGCGATTTCCTTTTCGCCAAAGCCGCACAACGATTTCAGCGTCAGCGCCACCTGCGCATCGGGCGGCAGATCCGGATGGCAACAGGCGAAGATGAGTCGGAGCTGATCGTCGCGGATTTCTTCTTCGAACCGAAAGGTATCGGGCCGAGTCGAAGGACGCTGCTCGAAGAAGGCGACCAGCTCCTTTTCCTTGCGGCGGAAATTCGTTTCGCGCCTAACGACATCGAGGGCGCAGTTTTTCGCCACCCGCATCAGCCAGGCCGAGGGATCGCGCGGCACCCCGCCCAGACCCCAGGTGCGGACCGCTTTGAGGAGCGCCTCCTGCATCGCGTCCTCGGCCAGTTGAAGATGATCGAACCCGAGCGCGCGGGCGAGCATGGCGACCATCTTCCCCGCCTCGCGGCGAAAAAGATGATCCACCAGCCGGTTCACTTCCGGGTCCACCGGAGCGAATGGTTAGGCAGCTTTCTGATCGGCCGACATTTTTTGGATCGGCCGCACTTCCACGCTGCCGTCGTTCTGGAAGATCGGGCAGCCTTTGGCCAGTTCGGCCGCCTCATCCAGGTCGCGCGCCGTCACGATGAGGTAACCGCCGACCTCCTCTTTGCCTTCCGCAAAGGGACCATCGGTGATTGATTGCCCATTTTTGCCCCGCAGAACCTTGCCGCCGTCATGGAGCGGCTCGCCCCCTATGAAATGGCCTTTGCCTTTCAGCTCGCCCATCCAGGCAAACCACGCGTCCATGTTCTGCTGCAGTTCCTCCGGCGACATTTCATTCATGTCGCGGCCGCCGCGAAAGATGTAGAGAAAGGTTTTCGATTCAGTGCTCATGTTTGTCTCCTGTATTGAGATGGTGTGCTGTCTTCATATCCTACTGACGAAAGAGCCTGCAACCTCAGGACACGCTAAGCTAATTTCAGCGTTTCAGTTTTCATCTTTTCCGTTTTCTTCTTCGCGTGTTCTCATCGTCCGAGCTTCGCCAACTTCGCGCCCTTAAATGCCCGATCGGCGTCCAGCGTTTCCTCGACGATATTCCGTATCATCTCGCGCCCACCGCCTGGTCGCCCCGGATTGTCCTGCGCGAACGGACCGCCCATTGCCTCGAGGGCGCGACTTTCGCCGCCGCGGCGCTGCGCGTGCTCGGTTATCCCCCGCTCCTCCTCGACCTCGAAGCCGATCAGGATACCGACCATGTTATCGCCCTCTTCAAAGAGCGCGGCCATTGGGGCGCGGTCGCGAAGTCGAATTTCACCGGCTGCCGTTATCGCGAACCGGTCTACCGTACCCTGCGCGAGCTGGCTCTGAGTTATTTCCACATCTACTTCAACCTCCGCGGCGAGCGCACCCTGCGCCGTTACTCGCGTCCGGTGAACCTGACCCAGTTCGATGAATATGAATGGATGACCTCGGAAGAAAACGTCTGGGTCGTGCCGAATCATCTTTGCGATATCCCGCACAAACCGCTCCTTACTTCCGTCCAGATCAAAAATCTCACCCGGGTCGATCCGCGCACCATCCAGGGCGAAATCGTCGAACACCGGCGCGACGAGGCGAAACCGCCCCCGCGCATCTTTCGCCCGGCCCGGCGCGGTTCGTTAGGCAGGGATTGATCGAAGAGAAGCGGGCCTTCACTGGCCACTGGTCACCGGTCACTCCTCATCCGTCGCTCGTCACTGCCCGGATCACTGATCATATCTCCGACCCCATTTCAGCCATCAGTTGTCAGCGGTCAGTTTTTGATTCGCTCGCATCCCGTTCGCTCACCACCTCAGCGGTAATTGATCCCAAATCCGGAGCAGCCCGAAGACCGCAGCAGTTTCTAAGGCTTACACGGGATGGCTGTATCCTGCGCCGCCACGATTTGCCATTTCCCGGCGCGTTTCAGCCATGTGTCGGACCAGATGAGACAACGCTTTGTCTCCTTGCCATCTTTAGCCTTGGAGAGCGCGCTTTCCGCGCCATACGCGATGGCGATGGAGTCGCCGAAGAATCTCACCTTTACCTCGCCCAGTTGGCAGTCGCGCGAGAGCGACTTGCTGTCCGCGGTGATTGCTTCGTCCTTGCCGTAGCGCCGCCCGCTTGGCGATGTTCCTTGGAAGTCATCCGCAATCACCTCCTTCAGATCCGGCTGCGGGCTACAGGCCGAGTTGGCCCACTTCGACTCGGCCGCCATGATGAACTTCACCGTCTCCTCCTCCGGCGATCCCCATCGAGATTCCTGCCCAACACTGGATGACACAAATCCACCGAGAAACAGCAGAAGAGATGCTGGGATGATTGATGCAAATTTCATTGTTTTAGGCCCTTCTCGTTTGTATTTCACCGGCATCGCCGGGCAACTCTTTTCTTCGCTCCGAACCAAGGCAAGAGTCCCTTGGGGCACGGCGCCGTGAATGGTGAGGGGGATCGCCAGATGCTGGTTCTCAGCGTTCGGCGATAATAGCGGTCCACATCGGAGGCAGATCGTGGCTCTCAAGCGCGGCAAAGCCAGCCGCCGCCAGCATCTCCTCGTACTCTGATAGCGTGTAGGCGTCTCCTTCCGGCGTGCCGGCCAACATGACAAAGCTAAAAGCGGCAGCCTCCGGCGGCGAAACCCGGTCGGGATTGGGCACAAACTCAGCAATCGCCACCCGCCCACCATCCCGGAGCGCCGCACGCACCTTCTTCAGAAATCGGACGCAATCCTCCTTGTTGAAGTGATGGAGAAAATTCGGGATCAAGACCGCATCGTAATTCGACCCAAAATCGACTTCGAAGGCGTTCCCCGCGATCGTGCTGAAGCGATCCATCAATCCGGCGCGTTCCGCATTCGCGCGCGTCAGCTCCAGGACCGGCGCCCAGTCGAGTGCGACCAGTTGAGCGCGCGGATACTTTTGCGCGAAGGCCATTCCCCACATCCCGTGGCTGGCCGCGATATCCAGCACCCTGGGCGCACCCCTCAGCGGCACCATCTCCGCCAGCGCCTGCGCCGGCATCCGCATCATCGGCGCCATCCCGCGCGCGAATTCCAGCCAGATCGGATGTTCCGGCGCGATCGTGCCCAACTCATCCTGCGCTGTGCCGCCCTTGCGCACTGTGGCGGCGATGTCGTCGTAGTTTCGCCGCAGCTCGGGCGAGAGGAGAAATTGCGTCACCCCACCGACGTAGGCGGGCGATTTACGATTGAGAAACAGCGCGCTCTCGGGAGTGAGCGCATAACGATCTCCGCTTTTCGTTAGGAAACCGAGGATCGTCAGGTAATCCGCCAGGATGCGCGCGCCGCGTTTCGCCGTTCCGCAACGTTGCGCCAGCTCCGCCGCGCTCGCCGGCCCGTCGGCCATGGCCGTGAAAAAATCCAATTCGACCGCGCCCTTGATCGCCGCCGTTCGTTGGAAACCGTTGAGTGTTTCGAAAAAGAGTTTCGGCGAAGGCGCCGCGGATATTTCGTTGCTCATCGGGGAGCGTGGCCGAATCGCTTCGCGGCGTCAAAAGCTAGTCGACGCAAACGTTCGACTGCCGCGCTCGAGGACAGAGGCGCGCTGCTCGCAGCTCAGTAGCTGAAGCCCTGCAGTTGCGTGACACCTTCGTCGGGGCCGTCGACGAAGCCGGTGCGGTTGGCCGGCTTGATGGCAATGTGGGCGGGGACGACGTTGAAGGCGTTGGAGAAACTGAAGCCGTTGAGTGATTCGATCAGATTGCCGGCAGTGTCGTAAACGTGAATGCTGCTCCCGCTCGATGAGGTGCTGGAGTGTTCCTGGGCGACTAGAAAGAGCCGGTTCACCGGGTCGAACTCGACCGCCGCGCCGGAGAAGAACTGCTGGGTCGCTCCCGGTAGAGGCTGGCTGAATCCGCTCTGGGTCGCGATGTTGTAAAAGGCGACGCTGAAGTCGATTTCGGTCGTGGCGCAGGCGGTGTCGGTGACCGGATCGTAGGCAAGGCCGTTGACGTCGCCGATCCCGACGCTGCGGAACTTGGTGAAGGTGCCGCTGGCGAGATCGACGGTCGCGATCCAGCCGGCGATAAATGGATTGCCGAGAAAGGCGTGACCGAGAATGGCGCGGTTGCGCACCGGGTCATAGGCGAACCCGGGATCGGGAGAGTTACTGAAGTCCTGGTCGTTAATGGAAATGACCGGCCCGAAGGTGTTGGCGCCGACATCGGTGCTGAAGACGGTGGGCATGAAGTTGCTGCTTAGGTCGAGGGTCCAGACGGCGTTCTGCGTGCCTTGGTTGCGACTAACGAGCTCGACCAGGTGATCAGTGCCGACGGGCGGAGTCCAGCGGCCGGTGAACCGGTTTCGCCGCAACGGGTTAATGGTTAAGAAGGTGCGCTCGACGTTGAGAAATCCCTTTACGTGTTCGCGCTCGATCAGGCCCACGGAGTTACCGGTGACCCCGAGCGCGAGGAAGTCATCATCCTTGGTGATGGTTTGGCGGACGACCTTCAGGATGGCGCCCGTGCGCTGGTCGAAGGTTTCGACGGCGGCGAGGGTGGAGCCGTCATCCTGCCGGTGGGCTTCGGCGAGGAGGCCTTCGGTGCCGGCCTGATCGATATCGAAGCCGAAAATCTGGCCGCCGAATTGGCTCTGGACGATGATACCGTTAGGGCCGACCGCCGGCTGTTCGGCTTGTGCGGAAAGGACGAGGCAAAGCCCGCAGCAGAGGCAGGGGGCAATTAGCCGACGCAGGACGACAGTGAAATAAGTAACTGAAGCGCGCATGATGTGAGGATGCCGAAGAGAGGCGGCAATGGTCAACCGACCGACGGTAACGAGATTGTTACGCTCTAAAAGCTGGCAGTTCTAAGTGGAAAAGCTGAACGCCTGAAAGCCGACTGAGGCGGAGGTGGCGAGTGACGATCCTCAACCCCGAAAGCTTTAGGGCTCAACGTCCAACGTTCAACTCAAGACGGAGGAGACCTGGCGTTTTCGCCAACTGGACCGATGCAGGATCAGCACAGCCAGCCAGATCGCGCCGGCCAGCGCGCCGAGCGGAAGCGTCGCCAGCATGAACCAGCCCGAAACTCCCAGCGTGTAGAGCTGTTCTCCATAATCTTTCCCATGAATCATGCACGGGTGAACTGAGCCTTCGTCGACTTTACAGCCGTAGGCGCTGGCGATGATGCTGCAGAGGATCACTGCAAAAATCGGCGCCAGCGCCACCAGAACAATCAAGCCGAGCGTGAGCCCGTACCAAATCCAGGGAAAACGTTTCCGAACGGGCAACGGCGGTGGAGTAGAGGGCTGATCGTTCATGGCTTTGGCTCAGTTTTGCAGAACCCAATGTTATAATCATCTTCAAAGGCCACATCGTAACTCTGTTTCTCGCGAAGGTGATCCAGACTTTATTTTTGTTTACTCATAGGTTTGCGGCGGGACGCGTGCCGGCGAGCGGCCTGGGGGACTTAGACGGTTGCGGGGGCCGCCCTGGGGGCTGACTTCGCGCGGCTTCGTTTCCATTCGCCGCCGCCGACAAGGGGGAGGACAAGCAGGTTGGCCAACACGTCGAGCACGAGGCCGGCGAGCACGACCAGACCCAGGCGCTGGGTCGGCGGGAAGGCTGATAGGGCGAAGATCGCAAACCCGGCCGCGAAGATAATGTCGGAATAAACGATGCCGCGCCATTGTTCGCGGCGCCCCGCCACCCACGCGGCCCAACCTTGTTTCCCGTCGCGCTGGGCGCGCCGGACGCCGAAGACGAGGTGAATCATGGAATCGATCGCGATCCCGATGCAGATGTTAGTAGCTGGCGCGGAGATGATGTCCATCGGCACGTGCAACCAACCGATACCCCCGATCATGCAGAGTGGCACGAGGGTGAGGCTGAAGATCATGGCGAACGCGCCGCGCACGGAGCGGGCGACGATCCAGGCGATGCCGATGAAAAGGAGGTTGAGCCAGAACAGGCCAGTGACCAGGCTGGACGCGACGAGCTGCGCGAGCCGCCCCTCCAGATAGTAAACGCCGCCCACAAGCACCGGGGTGAAGCCGTGCCGGCGCACGATTGAGCGCAGGTGCCCGACGACTTCCATCCGGGGCTGTTTGCGGTGGGCTTCGATCATCCGCAGGAGAAAGACGGCCTCGGTGCGATCGGGACTAACGAAGCTGCGCGCGATGCGGGCGTGCTCGGGTTTCTCCATGAAACGGAGGATGGTTTCGTAGCTGAAGAAGAACGAGAACGGGGTGCGATCGCCTTCCGCGAGAAGAACGGGGAGGGAGATGACGGTGCCGACGTTATCGTCGTGCTCGAGCGCCTGTTGCAGGGACCACATTTTGCGATAGGCCTCGTCGGTGTTGAGTGGGCGGTCGTGGGCGTCGGAGACGACGATGGTGAGGGGGTTGGCGCCGCCGTTGCGGTCGACGTATTCGAGGCCGTCGCGCAGGTCGGTGCCGGGCTTGAAGTAATCGAGCAGGCTCGGGTCGGTATCGATGCGGGTGAGACCCAGGGCGAGACCGGCGGCGAGCACAATAACGGCGAGCGAGGGCAGGACAAAGCGGTGCGACCAGAAACTGCGCGGCGGCTCGAGCGCGGCGACGACAGTCTGGCGCGGTTGGGCCCAATGGAGAAACGCCGGATACATGAGGTAGGCGCAGAGGAAAGCAACGACCGAACCGAGCACGCCGCCAAATCCGAGCTCGCGCAGCGGTTGGGCCTCGACGATGAGGAGGCTGCCGAAGCCTAACGACGCGCAAACCATCGACCAGAAGGAAGCGGGCAAAGTCATGCGGCGCGCGGCGCTGGCGAGATCGGATGGCGCCTTGCCGGCGCGGCGGGCGAGGGTTTGCCAGTTAAAGGTCATGTAGACGAGGTGGGAGAGGGCGATGATGAAAACGATCGTGCCGAGGTTGACCGTGAGGATACCGATCTTCTGGCCGAGGAGCGATTGGAGAAGAAGCGTGAGCAGGACGGCGCTCGTGCAGGTGGCGAGCATGCCGAGAAAGATGCGGATGGAACGAAAGAGGAGCGCCATCGTTAGGCCAAAAAGGATTGCGGCTGCGAGGCTGAAAGTACGGAAATCGTGCACGAGATTCCGCCGAATCATCTCGACGACATAAGGCGTGCCGGCGAGGTGAATGCGGAAGTCGCGTTGATCGAACTGATCGATGATCCGCTCGAGACGGCGGACCAGCTCCTCCGTATTCTTGTTTTCGACGAAGAGGACGAGGTTGCTCGATTTATGGTCCTGGGAAATGAGGAGCCGGCGCCAGAAGGGGCTCTCGATCGCGTCTTGGAAATTCTTTGGGCCGGCGGTGAGGCTCTTGACTGAGGTGACCTGGTCAATCGATCGGACCGCGCGGGTGAGGCGGGCGATGCGGCCGAGATATTGCGCCGAGGAGATGTCGCGGGCAGAGACGGCAAGAATCAGATTGGGCGAGGAGGGGAAACGCCGGTCGACTTTGCCGGCTTGGCGGACGGCGGTGTCGCGACTCGAAAAGAAGAAGTGCTCATCCACCACCGGTCGGAGATCGACCAGCGTAGCCACCAGGAGGAAGAGCGTGGCCGTCAGCGCCAGCATCAGCCAAGGCATGCCGGCCGCAGTCAGTTTGCGGAGCAACACCATACGAAACTGAATCGGACTCACGGGCCAAAGCAGGGGTGGGAGGGAATGAAGAAGGACGAAAACCTGAAACGGTGACTGACGAATGGACAGGGCGCGATCGTGGTTGAAGTCTGTTGCGCATCCTCGGACGTTTCCGCTTGATGAAGCGGAGTGGACGGCGACAGCGCGGTTGGTGGCGGCATTCTTTAAGTATCGTCGCGGCGGCGCTCCTGTTGCTTTGGTTCTGCGGTTATCTCTGGCTCGATTCGCGGTCGCGGCTCGGCGCCTTCTGCGGGAACGCGATCGCGGACTGGAGCGGCTCGCTCATGCTCATTCTCGGGACGAAGTTTTTCTACGAAATCGGTTCGAAAGAGAGCCGGGCCGTGCGCGGCCAAAGCCCGAATAAGGCCTGGGAGTTCGTCCGCGAACATTCGCTCCTGATCTTTATCGGGCTTACTGGGCTCGTCTGGGTGGTGCTTTTCTGGCGGATGAATCCGGAAAGCAAATGGGGCCAGGTGGTCGGCAATCTTCTCTCCGAGTGGGGTCAGATGGCCGGCTTGGTCTTTCTGACGAAGCGGTTGGTGGAGATCGGCTCAAAGGAGTGATTCTCTAAAAGCTGACAGCTGAAAACGCGAAGCACCAAAGCTAAGGGAGTAGCATGACCAAGGTGGCAATCGCACTCGCGGTTCTCGGTTAATTGGTGCGCTCGCGCCCCGGCTCGCTTGCGCTGGCGTCGCGGCTCCCCCCGAGCGATCACCTCTGGGTTCAGCTCTCCGTTTTCAGCTTTCACGTTTTCCAAAATCGCTTTTCCCACTCGCTCCGGGCTCCCGGTTGCTTGGGTAGAACTCGGAGGCCGGGAGACGAACGAGATTTATTTTTTTATTTTGCGAAAGAAGCGGCCGGGCCGTCCCGCAATCCCGTATCAACGTCTGTCGCCACCTCGGCGGCGCACATAACACACGAAAACATGAAAACAATTACTCTATCGTTACTCTGTCTCTCCACGATTGCGCTTTCCGCGCTGGCCCAGGAGAATGCCACTCCGGCGGCCGATAACTCCGGTCGCAACGAGCGCGATCGCTCGGGCGAGACTCAAACTTCTGGCGACCAGTCAAATTCTTCGCCGGACATCAAGACGACGGCCGCGATTCGTCGCGCCGTGATGCACGACGATTCGCTCAGCACAATGGCCAAGAACGTGAAGATCATCACCGAAAACCACATGGTGACGCTGCGCGGGCCGGTGAAGAGCGAAGCGGAAAAAACGAAGATCGCTCAGCTCGCCAAGAAGGCGGCGCAAGGGGCGATGATCCACAACGAGCTCGAGGTGAAGGGCTCGGAAGTTCCAAACCAATAATCAACAACCTAGAAAGACGAAAAAGAACATGTCAAAATCACAAGTATTCTGCATTGCCAAAACTCGAACTCAGGCCGAGCAAATCGTGCAGGAGTTGCAAACCGCCGGTTTCCCGGTGTCGGAAATCTCGGTCCTGCTGCCTGATACGGGCGGCAACCATGACATCGGCCCGGTGAAGGCGACCAAGGCGCCGGAAGGGGCAACGACGGGAGCCGCCACGGGTGGAGTCGCCGGCGGCGTTCTCGGTCTCCTGGCCGGGATCGGCGCTCTCGCCATCCCGGGCGTGGGGCCGTTTATCGCGGCGGGCCCGATCATGGCGGCGCTGAGCGGCGCGGCGATCGGCGGCACGACCGGCGGCATCGTCGGCGGCTTAATCGGCCTCGGGATTCCCGAGATCGAGGCGAAGCGTTACGACGAGAAGCTGCGCTCCGGGCATTTCCTGGTGGCGGTGCATACCCACGATGACGACGAGGAAGATCGCGCGGAAGAGATCTTCGAGAACGCCGGAGCCGAGGACATCACGACTTCGTCGATGGCGTCCACTCCGGAAGAAGAGGAAGTGACCAGGCGCTGAGGTCCCACTAATCGCAAGGACAAGGGAACGCCCCGTGTCGCAAGGCATGGGGCGTTTTTTTTGGGAGCGGGAAGGCCGCGAGGTTATCGGTCGTTATCTGGTAACGGGCAAGCGGCGGTTGCGCTTCGCAGTTGCTGGAGCCGGAAGAGAGTGAAAAGTCCATTGAGCTTGGACGGTGAGCAGCTTTCGGGGGTTGAAGGTTTGCTTCCCAGCCTGCAGCTGTCAGGTTCCCAATATTCCAATATGACCACCACACCCTTCCGCCTCACGCTCCCGCTCGCTCTCATCTGCTGCGCCATCAGCGTCCGCGCCCAGACCGAGCTCGGCCTTCCCGATCGCAGCCAGGCCGCCATGGTCCAGCAACGGATCGGCGTCACCGACATCACGATTCGCTACCACCGCCCGCTGGTCGACGGCCGCAAAATCTGGGGCGCCCTTGTCCCTTACGACAAAGTCTGGCGGGCCGGGGCTAACTTCAACACCACCTTCGAAGTGACTGACCCGATCTCAGTCGAGGGTAAAGCGTTACCCAAAGGAATCTATGGCCTCCATATGATCCCGACCGCCGACACCTGGACGATTATTTTTTCAAAAGCCGCCGACTCCTGGGGCAGCTACAGCTACGACCAGGCCGAGGACGCCCTTCGCGTCACGGTCCACCCTCACGCCAGCGACATGCAGGAAGCGCTCGAATATTCGTTCGGCGACGTTCAGCCCGCGGCCGCGACCGTCGCGATGAAGTGGGAAAAGCTCACCGTGCCCTTCCGCATCTCGGTCAGTGACGAACAGACCGTTCTGCCTTACATCCGGCGCAAGCTGCGCGGCTTTCAGCAATATTTCTGGGGCCCGCCTAACGAGGCGGCGCAATATTGCCTTGAGAAAAAAATCGCTCTGCCCGAGGCCTTGAAGTGGGCCGACCTTTCCATCCAGGCCGAGGAACGTTTTGAGAACCTCGCGACGAAAGCGGACATCCTCAAAGCAACGGGCAAGACTGCCGAAGCCAAGACAACGTGGGACCACGCCATGGAGTTGGCCAGGCCAGTGCAGCTCTACAGCTACGCACGCGGGCTCCAGGCGCAGAAGCGCGACGCCGAAGCGATGGAAATCTTCAAGCAGGTCGCACAGAAAAGCCCGGATGACCTCTTTGGGCACATGGCGCAGGCGCGGATCAAATCCCAGGCGGGCGACTACTCCGGTGCCGCCGAAGAAATCAAGCAGGCCGTCGCCATCACCCCCGATGGCGCCCAGAAAGAAGCGATCAAAGGCCTGCTCGACAAACTCAACGCCAAACAAGATATCAACAAGTAGTGCGGCGGACCGCCAGCTTATCGACCTTTCGCTAACAACCGCGATCGTCAGTCGGCACTTGTTACTCTTGTCTCCTTCCACAAGAACCAAATCATCGCTCCGGCGACCGGCAGCCCGATCAAAGTCCTGGGGTCATCTCGAACGACTGCATTGAACGTATCGCCGGCGAGATTCACCACCAGGATTCCGATCGCCAGTCGCCGGCCCCACGCTTTTCGCCGAGCCAAGCCGACCGCAGCCGTGGCGCACGCCGATCCCACAGCCAGCATCAGGAGGACCGAGAGCAGCGGCCCGATTTGGTGAAACGCAGCCTGCGCCTCGGGATTGAGTCGCCAGACTACATCCAGCGGGCTCCCAGGCAGGAGAAGCAAGACGACCGTGACCAGGCAAGCGCAGACTCCAAAGGCGAAGAACGCCACCAGCACCTTCATCCCCATGGGCAAACGCGGCCGCACGCAGATGCTTCTAGCGACAACTCTGCTTCCTGTATAGCTCCAGCGTGGTGGTGCCGTGTGCGGGAACTTGGAAGTCCAGGTTCCGTTTCCCCATTACTTTTTCCATTCTCTCGTCTTAATTTTTTCGCTGCCGCATTGACAGGCTTCGGCAGGTCGCACTGTATTTCCCATGCGTCACAAATCCGTTTCCATTTTGCCTGCGGCCAAGTTGCTTTCCCTCCCGTTCAGCTTTCGCCGCCTCGGCTTTCTTCCTTCTGCCTTCTTCCTTCTTACTTTTCTTCTTGCCGTTCCCACGCTCCGGGCCGGCTTTGTCGAAACATTCGACGATGGGAACAACAACGGCGACTGGCACCTGACCGTTAATCCGCCGGTCATCGAGCCCGACGGCGGCAATCCCGGCCCGTATCTCCATGCCGGCGCCGATGCCGCCGTTCCGACGTGGTATGTGCCATACCTGACGCCACACACTCATTTCCTCGGCAATTTCGCCGAAAAAAGCATTGGCACCCTCGCCGTCGACATCGACATCTTCACCGGCGTCCAAGTGCCTAACCGCGCTGTCACGCTCGATCTCAACACCACTCTGGGCACGGGTGATTTCTCCAAGGGCGTCGACGCTTATTACATCGGCACCGACATTTCGCGGCTCCCCGTCGGCTGGCGGACCTATGAATTCCCGATCGACGCCGCCTCGCCTACGATTCCGCCAGGCTGGGTCGTCACGAAAGGCAATGGTCAGCCGGGCACAGATGCTGATTGGCAGGCTCTGATGCAGGATGTCGAAACCCTCGGCGTCGAGCTGGGCGAGCCCGGCTTTTTCTATCCGTTCGGCCTCTGGGACATTGGCCTCGACAACGCCCGCATCACCAGGCTTCTGCGCCAGCCGTGATCGGCGATCGTCAGCCTGCTCGACACCGCGCGCACGCTTTTCTCTCCTCGTCCCCCGCAGCCGGGACAAGGACCGTCAAGGGACAGTCAACCGCGCCTCGCCGATTCTCGCCGCTACAATAGCTGCGGCTTTCGCGCCGAAGACATTCCTTCGCGCGCCCCGGCATCTGGATCGTCGCCGAGCAGGAGCGAGGGATCGATTAAAGAGCGAGAGCGGCTTTCGTGCTTTCTCGTCTCGTCGCGCGGTAACACCTTGCGCAGCCAGACCGCGGCCACCACCGCGATCACAACAACCGGGAGCACCTCCGTCAGCAGGATGAAAAGACACGAGTTGAGAGCGGAATCTTGCATCCCGCCTTTACTGCGAGTTTCGTGCCAACCACGGTTTTCGATCTTCCCCTCGCAAGTCTCATCGAACCCGGAAGGTTCCGGCGTTAAACGCGCTTCAACGAAATTCAGCCTCGCAAGCCAGTCAGGACTCTGCTTCCACCAATGCGGCGGTCGCCACCGGGGAGCTCCTCCGGCCGGCTACCTCCAGATGCCGCAGATCCATCCCGCGTGTCTCCGTTCCATAACGAAGGAACAAAACCAGCGAAAGAATTACCGGCACCATGATCAGGACCGCCGTTAGGCCGAGCGAGGGGACGAGCGCCAGAATACTCAGGCTTTGCGCGAGCACGCCACCGCCCTTGGTAAACATCGCGACCCACCCCGTGGCACGGCCTCGAATCTTTATCGGATAACTCTCTGAGGCATAGGGAAGGAGGATGGCAATGATGCCGTTGCTCCCGATGATCAGCAGACCCACCGGCCAGACCGGATTGCCACCCACGTGCGTTTCCAGCTGTAACACCCAGAGCAACCCGAGCAGCGTTAGCCCGATGAAGGCGGTCAGCGCCCACTTCGTACTCCATTTGCTGTAGAGATAGGTGCAGAGGAAGACGGTTGGAAAAGCGATCAGGGCTGATTCGGCCAGGAGCTTGCTCGAGAGCGCCATCGAATAACCCTTTGCCACCAGGTCGTTAGGCATCCAAAGCAGGAGACCGAAGTTGATCAGCCCCCAGGAAAGTGCTGCGATCGTTAGGGCCACGGTCTTCCCGATCAAGGCCGGGGTCCAGAGCCTGGCTTCCTCCGCCGATTCCTCCGGCGTGTGAGGGTGATGGTGAGAGATTAACTCGTTTTCATCCTCTTCCCCTTCCGCCAGCTTGTGGCTCACCGTCCCGAAGCGGTGCATGACCGCATGCGCCTCGGCGTTTCTCCCGCGCGCGAGGAGAAACTTGGCTGATTCAGGAATGAAACGGCCAAGCCCGAGCAGGATCAGACCGGTGGGAAGGTTCATCAGCCAGAGAATGCGCCAGCTAAAGATCGGCTCCAGGGTGGCGGCGAAACCGCTCGCCACGAAATAACCGCCCACCGCGCCCAGGCCTCCGACCAGCACGAGCGACCAACCGCGGTGTTTTGAGGGCATCATCTCCGCCAGCAACGCGTAGGTCACCGGCAGCATGCCGCCGGCGCCGAACCCCATCAGGAAACACATTCCGATGTTCCAGTTCAGCGACGGCATCGCCCCGCAGATCGACGTCCCGATGAAGACCACGGCCGACAGAAGGATCGCCGCCTTCCGGCCGTAGAGATCCGCCAAAATGCCCCACAGAATTGATCCACTCGCCGTCCCGATAAGGGCACAAAACGGAACCAGCGAGGCGTGCGCCTTGGTCGTCTGATATTCCCTGATCATTCCTGGGATCGTGAACCCGAGGGTGGCGGGCTTCATCACGTCGATCACGAGTGCGACCACGAGTGCGAGCATTAAAGTCCAATGTGCCCGATTGAGCGGCGCGTCCTCCGGCGCCGCTACTGTGATGCGCGAGGTCACCGCAGCATTATAGGCTGCCTTGCTCGGGAGAAGGCCGTAGCCGGCCGCGATTACGCCCGCGATGATGAGGTACATGCCAAAGATCATCTCGGGATCCATCGGCATGCCGTAGAGCACGAAACCATTATTGTGTCCCATCCAGAACATCGGGACGTGCAGCAGCACCCCGATCGTCACGCCGATGCAACCGAGGGCAAAAGCCCAGACCCCGCGCCGGTCGCGAAAAACATTTTGTGTTGTCATTTTGGTTGTTGTTTGCCGGCAGCGGATCGACCGCACTCCTCATTTCCCTCCCAAGTAGCAACTATACGACCATTGGTGACGCCGATATTATCGACATGAACGTTTCATTTCAAGAACAATTGTTGCCATCGATAAAACCATAATCGAAATCTTGATGGCAGCCTGCCTTCGCGAGCACTTCTCACCGGGGGTTCTGCGGCCCGCCGCAACTTCCTCACCCGCCGGCGGTCTAAAGCTCGCCGGCAGCCAACACGGAGCGAGGGCTTCGTGCATCCGTTAACATCGAGTGACCAACCGCTAGCCGGCGATCGATCAGCCTAACGGTAATCGCATTGTGTGATAGTGGATCAGCGCTGCTTCGAGTAGCACCCTGCCTTTCGCGCTCTCAACCTGCTTTCCGCTCACTTACCTCCACAATCTCCAGGTCGTTCCCGCCGGTTTGTCGCAGCACCAAAGTCTTCATCACCTTCCCGGAGGCTGATTTCGACCCGTTCCGCAGCTCGTAGCGGAGCGGAAAGGTCACTTGCACCTTCCCGTCGGGCTGCGAGGCCACCTCAATATCGCCCGCCAGCCAGAACCGGCGTTCCGGCCAGCGCCGGGCGTAGCGCACCAGATCGGCGCGGACCTTCTCGCGGCTCATGTTCCGCTCGCCAAAGTAGTTCACCCGGTCGGCGAAGAACTCCAGCTCCGCGCCAGTTTGCGGATCCAGTCCCGCGAGGATAAACGCGCCGACGTATTCCCGCAGCCGTTCCTTATCCGAGAAATCGCTCGCCTGCGTGGAGACAGCTGGCTCGGTCGAAGCGGGGGGCGCCGGTCGCGCTCGCCCAGATTGCGGGGAGGAATGGTCTGCCTGCGTCGAAGGTTTCGGCGGAGGAATTTTTCCGTCATTCGCATTCTCGACGAATTGCATGTCGCCGTTGCGCAATCGCCGCCAGGCGCCGGCGACCGGGGCGGGCTCCTCTGTCTTCGTCGTCCCCCGCGGCTTCAAACCGAGCGCGTGGAGAGTGGTGGCATCCATTTCGGCTGAGATCGGCAGCCCGTTGCGAATCTGGTAACGAGCCACCGCCACAGCGGTCTCCTCATCGTAGACGCCGTTGGCATCGCCATGATAGAACCCCCCGTTTTTCAGCCGGACTTGCAGCTGCCGGACCATGTCATCCGCCTGCACCGAGCCCACACACAGTCCGATCGTCAGCAAGAAAAACAGCACCCGCTTCATCACGAAATAATCGGATTTCCCCTACGCCTCACACGCATGCCATTCCCTGTTCTCGGGCTCGTCGCTTAATTTCGGACCTATCCGTGATGCACGTGAAAGCGGATGAATCTGTTCGCCTGCAATCCGCGGAGCTGCGACAATCTTCACAGCTGAAGAGCGCCGCTGCCGCCTTGCGCACGCCCCAACGCAATCCATCAGAGGTCAGCGGGTAACGCCCTCGGGCCCGTCTCAGGGTTGCGTGGCCTCAAGTGCTCCGCGCCCTCTTCCTTTCAATCCTCGTTCTCGCACCGTTTCCTCTGCATGAGAACGTCGTCGCGCGGCCAAAATTCCCGCCCGGCCCAGATACCCCACGACTCGCTTAGGCTCCGCCCGGCTGACCACCGGGAGCCGCCCGATGTTGTGACGCAGCAACTTGCTAATCGCGTCGTGCAACGTCTCATCGGGATAAGTCACCACCAGTTGCGTCTGCCCTGCCTCCAGCACCGTTAATTCCGCGCCGGGCGCGCGTCCGATTGCTTTCACCACATCGCCCCGAGTGACGATTCCCACCAGCTCACCGGCCTCGTTTGCCAGCATCGTTCCCTGGTGGCGGCCGACAGTTTGATCGGCGTTGGCTAGTCGGTCCGCATATTGCGCCAGCGGCGTCATCGCCGGGATGAGGGCAAACACTCGGTCCATCACCTCACCGACCCGCATCAACTCGAAGACATCCACGCTGTACTCCCGCGCGATATGCTGGCCGCGCCGCGCCAGCTTTTCCGTCAGGATCGATCGCCGCATCAGCAACACCGTCACCCCCAGAGCCGCGACTGAGCCACAGAGGAGTGCTGGCAACGCATTGAAATCCGCCGTCAGCTCGAGCATGAAAAAGATTCCTGTGAGCGGCGAGCGCATCGTGCCGCCCATCATTCCGGCCATTGCGACCATCGCCCACAAGCCGGCGTCACCCGTCGGCAACCATTGGCCTACGAGCGCGCCGAGCGCCCCGCCGATGATGAGCAACGGGGCCAGCACCCCGCCCGAGGTGCCCGAACCTAACGAGATCGACCATACCACCGCCTTCAGCACGAGCAGCGAAAGGACGGCCGCGCCCATGATGCGGCTATTGAGCAGCGCATCGATCAAATGATAACCAACCCCAAGCACCCGGGGATCAAACCAGCCCCCCAATCCCACCACCAGCGCTCCCAGCGCCGGCCACCACATCCAGTGAATGGGCAGCTTGAGAAACAGATCCTCACACCAATAGACCAGTATCGTCAGCAATCCGGAGCCGAACCCTGCCAGCAAACCAACCGCCACCGCCCACAGAATCGCCCCTGCGCCCAGCGCAGGGTGCGGATGCGTCAGGAAAATCGGCCCGCTGCCTAACAATGGGACTCGCAAGAGGGCCGCCACCACCGACGCCACCGCCACCGGGATGAAGCTCCGCGGGCGCCATTCGAAAAGCAGCAGCTCCACCGCGAGGAGCGTGGCTGCGATTGGCGTCGCAAAAACCGCCGCCATCCCGCCCGCCGCACCCGCCACGAGCAGCGTCTTGCGTTCCGCCGCCGTCAAATGAAACAACTGCGCGATGATGGAGCCGAAGGCGCCTCCCGTCATGATGATTGGTCCCTCGGCGCCGAACGGCCCGCCGGTCCCGATCGAGATGGCGGATGAGATCGGTTTGAGAAGCGCGACTTTCGGTTCGACCAGGCTTCCGCCGAGGAGAATTGCCTCGAGCGCTTCCGGGATGCCGTGCCCCCGAATCTTCTCCGATCCATAGCGAGCCATTAAGCCGATGACGAGCGCGCCTGCGACCGGGGCCGCGATCACCCAAGGCCCGAGCTGATGATTTTGCAGCGGCGGCAGCACCGCCGAGAAGCGCTGGAAAAAGACCAGATTCGTCAATTCGGCGATAAGCCAGAGGAGAGCCTTGGCGACGAAAGCCGCTATTACGCCCACGGGAATGGCAAGCGCCACCAGCACAAGCATCCGGGAATCGGTTCGAAAATCCCGCAGCAGCGCGGCAGCCTCTCTCGGTTTCTCCGTTTCGTTCGCCGCCCGCGATTCACCCATTGCTGCAATCTGCAAAACAAAACCGGGTCCGCAACACCCCGACAAGTTTTCAGCTACGGCATCAGCTTACCCAAATTTCTTCCTACCTTTCTTTCATCGCCTCTTCAATCGCGCTCTCCAGCTTTTCAAAACTCACCGGCTTGGTCAGATGCGCCGAGAATCCCGCCTCGAGACTTTTCTCCAAATCGCCGTTCATTCCGAATCCGCTGATCGCGATCCCGCGGAGCTTTCGCACCTCCCTCAATCGGCCCATCAGTTCCATCCCCGTCCCGTCGGGCAGACCGACATCGCTGATCACCAGATCGAACGAATCCTGCTGCGCCGCTTCCAGCGCCGACCCCATATCGTACACCGCCTTGATGCGATGGCCGCGGCGGGTCAGCAGCCTCTCGAGCGCCGCGCACGTATCGGCATGGTCGTCCACCAGCAGGATCCGCAGCCTGCGCGCGGCCGTGCCACCCGTCTCCGCCGCCTCGCGCGGCGGCTCCGTCTCCGGCTCGGTCCTCTTCATCGTTAGGCGAAAAGTCGTGCCGCGCCCCCGCCCGTCGCTCAGCGCGACGAGCGACGCGCCGTGCGCCTCCGCGATCGCCCGCGAGATCGCCAGGCCCAGCCCGAGACCGCCGTGACGTTGCTGAAACGATTGGTCGCCCTGTTCGAAGGCGTTGAAGACCCGGCCGATCGCATCCGGATCAATCCCGATGCCGTTGTCGCGCACTTCGATCCTCACCCTGTCTGCCTCCTCATTGGCCGATGCGATCGCGATTCGCCCCTTCTCCGGCGTAAATTTGATGGAATTCTTGAGCAGGTTCCAAATTATCTGCTGAAACTTTGCAGGGTCCGCTGCCACCCACGTATTCGTCGCCCGCAGGTCCAGCTCCACCTGCAATTGCTTCTGCGCCGCCTCACCCCGACAGATCTCCACCACCTGCA
>DATBDG010000223.1:0-16501 GCA_036270055.1 Chthoniobacterales bacterium | reverse complement strand
CCGACCTGTACTTGAATGGTGGCCGCAGACAAGTTTACGAGTGATATCCACCCTGCACAGCAAACGACGAATAGAATATTGAGCTTGATCTTCATTTTTTTCTCCTGGTTAGTGGTTTTAGTCGTGGGGCGACCAATCGATGCTGGCGTCCAAATCGACGATTAGAAGAGGTTTTAAGTAACGCTTTTGTTACCTAAGCGCCCGTCGAATTGCCTGCGGCGTCCGCGTCCCACCATCTTTTCGGTATTGCAATAGGGAAGTTCGCCTGCTAACTTAACAGAGTTGTTACTTCGGGTCGGAGCGCCTACTTGAACAACATCACTCTGTAGCAAGGCGCCCACCCCGCTGGCACAGGCATCAACTCTCCGCTTGAAAGCATAAGGTTACAGACGTTTTACCTTTGCCTGTTTGCTTCAGCGTTTGGTGATTCATAGCGTTCGCCTCATGAAAACAAAACAATTAGTCGTGCGTTCAGCTGTGACGGTCGTCGCAACTGGACTTACACTCCTCTTCAGTGGTACCAGTCAGGCGAGTGGTCGGGGTCCTTCCGGCATGCGCATGAGCGGTAGCCGTGGAGGCATGCATAGCGGGACCATCCATCAAGGCATCTCCAGTCGCGGACTTAGCCGCGGCCGTGGCGCCGACCATGTGATTGGTCGAAACAGCGGAAATCAAAGCCTCAGCCGCGGACGCGATGATCGCGGTGGACATGGCGAGCGGCGCCATGGCAACGATGATCGGGCGGCCCGGGCATTGTCACGTGAGCGCGAGCCGGGTGATGACCATGGCCGGCATCGTGAACGCGGTGACGACAAAGGCGGCAACGGCAGCGCCACTCGTGGTGAGCGCGAGCCGGGTGATGACCATGGCCGGCATCGTGAACGCGGTGATGACAAGGGCGGCAACGGCAGTGTCACTCGCGGCGAGCGCGAGCCGGGTGATGACCATGGCCGGCATCATGAACGCGGTGACGACAAAGGCGGCAACGCCAATGTCACCCGTGGGGAACGCGAGCCGGGTGATGACCACGGCGGGCATGGTGAACGCGAGCCGGGCGACGATCACGGCGGCGGACGCTAACCGGAAATAACTCCTTCACCGGAGGCAAGGAAATAATGCGCGGGGGCGACTCAGGTCGCCTCCGCGTTTTTCTTGCTAGCCCCTATTCTTCCGGCTCTTTATCCGCTGACTCGGCCGGACCGCTCTCTCCGCCCGAAGAAAGATCGACCCTGACCACGGGGTCGCTTGGCTCGGCCAGCGGACCTTGCCAACGAAGAAAACCAGAAGGTGGGGGTGTGAGCCACACGTCAGTATCGGGCACTTTAAGAAATAGCTTTGCGATCCATGGGATCTCGGGATGAATCAGGAAGTGTTCCCCTCGCAAAACCCGGCTCGACATTCGCATTCGGTCGATCCCGGCATGGGTAAGCTTGACCGAGACGACACGTGGCCCGGGCGTGAAACCGACAGCCCGAAGTTCGATCGCTTCCCCTTTGACAAGGCGGTCGCGCAAGTTCTGCAACGCCAGCACTAGTCCAAAACCGGCAAAGGTAGTGCCGGGCTCAATCTTTACCTCATCGGACCGCTCTTTGAGACCATCGTCTTCGCGCTTTCGCGAGGTCGCTTTGCCGGCATCGAAGTCAACCTTGTATTCCCGCTCCAGATCGCCATCGCGGCGCTCTTGCCAGGACCATTCCTTCTGGGTCAGCGCGGAGTCCTGCGCAAAGGCGGCTTTCTCTTCGATCGTGTGACCGTGACGAAGATCATAGGCGATTCGGATTCGCAGGAGATGATCGCGTATCTCCTGGGTAAATTCACCGTCGCCCAGCTCCTTGCCATCAAGATCGCGCATCACCGGATAGGCGTGGGCCGACGCGGTGAATTGAGTCACCTCGATGCCATACAATTGCGCCGCCGCGGCCCCCAGGAGAAGCAGAGCGGAGACAACTGCCTTCGTCTTCACGAACGTCGGCGCCAGTTACTGAACAACGATGGTCTGCTGACTCGTCCCCGAGCCGCCGCGATTGTCGAAGACGGTCAACGAAATCGTGTAGGTGCCGGCCCGCGTGAAGGTGTGAAAGGCGGTTCGCCCAAAGTAAGTGCCGCCGTCGCTGAAATGCCATTCAAAATTGCCCAGCGCGCCATCAGGGTCGTATGAGCCGTCAGACGTGAGGGTGACATTGAGCGGCGCCTTGCCTGTGGGCGGAGTCACGACAAACTTTGCCACCGGATTCTGGTTCGGCGCCATGACCTCGACCGCCGCTGTATTCGTCGTTGAGACACCGAGATTGTCGGTCACAGTAAGAGTCGCAACGTACTCGCCCGGCGCGGTGTAAGTGTGTTGGGGATTTGCGCTGGTCGAAGTCGCGCCATCACCGAAATCCCAGAAGTAGGAGGCGATAGAGCCATCGAGATCGGTACTCCCGGCTGAGCTGAAGTTAACACTAAGTGGTATGTTGCCGCTATCCGGCGTCGCCGTTGCGACCGCGACCGGCCATTGGTTAGCGTTGGCGCCGCGGTACTGATAGCCGACGCGATAGGAATCAAGCCGCTGATTGAGCAAGACCGATCCGCTGAGCAAGGTTCGGCCGGTGCCGGCGGAGACATTTGGCCAACCCTCCGCCCTCTGAGATGCCGAGAAGACAAATCCCATCGGATCAACCTTGGCGCCAGCTGCGGTCACGCGCATTCCGAAGAGGTCGCTGCGTGAATCGAGTTGGTTGAGCGTGAAGAGGGCAAACCGGTTGATCTGATCGTTGAAGACGACGACGTAATGAGTGCCGTTCCAGACCGCCTTTGGGCTGTATTGATTGCCGAGCCACGGCGTCAGGTTAACAGCCGGCTGGTGAGTGCCGTCGGCATTCACAATGACTCCGATGAGATCGGTCTCGACCGTGCTCGAAACCGGGGCAGATTGCAAAGCCAGCGCCTTGGTGCCGTCGGAAGCAACCGCGACTTCAGTAATGCCGTTACCCGGTGCCCCGGACGGGCCGTAGATGACGAAGGTCGAGCTCTTCGTCCCGTCGGTGTTCACAAATGTGCCATAAGTCGAACCTACAGGGTTATCATGGGTCGTGTTCGAGCGAAAGACCGCCATCCAGCGATCTGTTACGCTTGTCACCGAGACGGAGATACAGAAGGAGTTACCGACTGAGAAGCCGGCCGGATCGAGGACTGCTCCGGTATCACCGTTCACACGAGAGACGACCGGAATAATCAGCTCCGGGTTATTATTGATGAACTGACGGGCGATGACGAGAAAAGTGCTGCCGACGGCTGAAACCTCGGTCGGACCGAAGCCTGGCATAACGAAGAAAGGAGCGGGATCAATCAGGGTGCCGTCCTGATTCATACGTTGGGCGACGATGCCACTGGCATTGCCCCAAGTCACAAGATACAGGGTCCCGTTCCAGGCCACAGAGGGCGCGCTCGGCGGATTCGTGTTAGATGCTGAATCGAGCTGGATCGGCTCGCGAGTCAGACTGCGACCATTGAAGTCGACCGGCTGGGCCATGATGCGGTTGGTGCCCGAGAAATCGCTCCGGAAAGCAATCATGGAACCACTTACGCCAACGGCTACGTCACTGCGGGTCTGGGCCGGAGCGCCGCTCCCGATCGAGAGCGTGCGGCCTGCGACATTCCCGGCGTTAATCTGCGCGGAAAGAGTGTCGAACTCACTATTCTGAAGGACGCTCCAAACCACCTGCAGCGTTCCGCCGCCAGCGGAGGCGGTCGGGCCTGACATCGGTCCCGGAACCAGCACGCCGCCTGGGTCGAGAACAACTCCATCTGGACTAACTCGGGCGAGGAACAACTTACTGGCGGAAGCCCAGGTAACTTTGAAGTTAATGCCGTCCCAGGTTACGAACGGCGGGGCGAATGCATCCGGTTTACTGCTGTTGTTCGAAATCACCACGCCGCTCCCATCCAGCAGCACACCAGCGGTTGAAATCCGGGAACCAGTGACTTGCTCAACAAAAGAGACCGGCTGTGTCCAGACAGCATAAAACTGAGTTCCGCTCGAGGTTAAGTCTGTGACGATGTGACCGGCAACAAGTGTTTTTGGCGCCGGATCGAGAACATTGAAAGCGGCGTCAAAGCGCAGCGACTTGGTATCGGAGAACTCAGCCCAGGTGAAAAGGAAGACGCCATTTGCGTAGGCCAATCGCAGGTTGGAGCGGAGGAAATAAGTCGACGGGACAACCACGGTCGGACCTTGCAGGACACTCCCAGCCGCGGTCACGCGAAGCAGATCGAGCGCGCTGTTCATGTCGCTTTCCTGAAATGCGATGACCCAGTCAGTCCCATCACTCGCCGCTGTCCAGGATGAGCCGGCTGGTGTGACATTGCGAATCTTGATCGGGGTTGGGTCCAGGACTACGCCAGCGGCAGAGACGCGGACCGCTTCGAGTGAGTTCTGGTAATAGAACCCGGTGCCGTTGACATCCACGCTCTCAAACAGCACCAGCCAGTTAGTCCCATTCCAAACCACCTGCGGGTTGCCTTGGATCGCCTTCTCCTGGGCCACCGGGATGGGAACGCGGTCAATCAACTTGCCGCTCGCATCAACTCTCGCGCCGTAAATGTCATTCGACGTTTCCCATTCAAAGGAAGGAAAAAGCAGTTCCGCCGGCAGGGCGCGTTGATCCTGCCAGACTGCCAGAGTGACGTTGCCGCCGCTCGCGATCTCGGGCGTGGTCTGATCGCCAGAGGCGAGCCGAATGGCACTATCGCCCCGAATGAAGAACGGCGAAAGAATCTCGGCGGAGTAGACTGCGTTCACGAGGAAGAGGCCGAGCGCGAGGATGGAATTGCGAATGTAGGATCGAGTTTTCATGGCGGCTAGTTCAATTAATGTGGTTGTCAGGGGGTAAGCGTCAGCGATGCACTGATTCCGATGCTGCCAATCGATGCGGTCACACCAGCGGTGATGGACTGACTGACAGTCTGCGTATTAACGATAAAGGTAGCTGTAACCTGGCCGGAAGGTACCGTGATCGTTGCCGGCACGGTAGCGGGTCCCGAGCCATCGAGAGTGATGACTTGCCCCGAGGAGCCGGCCGGTCGCGAGAGTGTAATTGTTGCCGTGCTCGCCTGGCCGCCTTTGACGGGATTCGGGCTGAAAGTCAAGTCAGAGATGGGAAGGTTCTGCCGGAGGTTTAGGTTGATCGTCGTGCCATGATTTGATGGCCCCTGGAAAATGGCAGTCGCAAATGCAGAACGGCCGCGCGGGTCGAGGACTGGCGCCGCCACAGGATTGCTGCCGTCGTCCCCGATGAACGTGTGCAGAACCCAGAGGCGACCGGCTGTATCGGTCCGATAGACTATGCCAGCCTTATTAAAGTCGTTAAAGGGCAGACCGCCATGGCTCGTCGTGCCGTAAAAGAAACCGTCGCTCGCCAAAAAGAAGTTACTTTCCGGGTCAGACCCATCGGTGACCAAGGCGCTGAGGGAATGAATCGTCGTTACGTTTCCGGCGGGATCCGCGCGAAAGATCGCGCCATTGGAAGCAAGACCACCGCTATTTGCCACTCCATAAAACAAACCGTCGCCTGCCTGCACAATCCCGTTCGGCTCCGTAGGTTGATCTCCGTTCAGAGTCTTGGGTCCGAAGGTATGAAGCAGCGTTACATTGCCCGCCTTGTCCGATTTCCAGAATGTGCCGGCGGATAAGCCCGGTCCGTCCTGCTTACAGGTCCCATAAAGAAAACCGTCCGTTGCTTCCACGACGCTGTCAGGGACCGAGCCATCGCTGTCCTCACAGAAAGTATGGAGCGCGGTGACATTGCCAGCCGGGTCCATTCGAAACAGTGTTCCTTGTGGCTCGTGATTCGGGCAAGCAGGATCAGGAATTCCGCCAGAAGAGGTCGTTCCATAGAAGAAGCCATCGTTCGACTGGAAAAGGTGGTTTGGACCGCTGCCTTCAGTCGTCGAGTTGAATGAATGCACGATGGAGTAAGCGCCAGCCGTCGTCACTTTGTAGACCGTGCCGGCGAAATTCGCGCCGCCACCCGCGGTCAGCCCATAAATCGTGCGGTCACTTGCCTGAATAAGTTTGCCCGGCAGGGAACCATCTGGGCTGTCGGTAAAGGTATGAACGACCGAAAAAGTGCCGCGCCGATCGATCTTGTAGAGGACGCCATTGCCAAGGCCACCGCCGCCCCCGAGGAAAGTGACGCCCCAGAGCGTGCCGTCACTGGTCTCGAGCAGCCAGGTTGGCTCGTCTCCATCTGCTCCATTAAAGGCGTGAATGACTCTGGAACTGGTGCCACTCGCGTTCAATGCAAAGCAGGAGAGAATTGCCGCAGTGGCAATCAGAGTTAGATAACGAGTAGCTTTCATATGTTTCGCTCAGTTGATTGAAGAATCGAACTCTAGTCCCATCTCATTGCGGACGGTGGCGCCGTCCAGAGAGGGTTTCGCTTAGGCGAGATCACATCGTGCCGGGGCGCCTCAGCCGGCGCCAGCGCACTTGTTCCGGTTCGCTGCCAGATGCTGCCGGGCACGTCATCGATGTCCTGATCCTGCCCACCCGCCCAGCCGTTGTCGGTGTCGAGAAAATTCAAACAAAACCAAGCCGTATTCGAAGGCCTTTCGGTCGTCCAGGTCGCCCCGGCATCCAGCGTTCGGACTAACTCCTCGATTCCACCGATCCACGCCACGGTCGGGCTTACGGCGTAGACGGAGAACGAAACCGACAATCCGGTATTCTGCTTTACCCAGGTGGCGCCTCCGTCGGCGGTGTGCAGCTGCTCTCCCCCTACGGCCCACCCGTTGTTCAAATCGGCGAAGGATACATCAAGCAGATTAAGAGGGTGCGATGCGTCTCGCTGTAGGGTCCAGGTGGCGCCTCCGTCGGTAGACTTCAGGATCTTTCCACCCTCGCCAACCGCCCAGCCGGTCTGAGTTCCAGGAACAAAACGAACGGCGCCGAACCAAGCGCCGCCCATCGGATGAGGCACAGCCGTCCAGGTTACCCCGGCATTTGTGCTACGGAAGATAAGGTCGCTCGTCCCGCTCACGGCCACCAAGGTCGTAGCATCGACAATGGCGATGCCGGTCAGGGCACCAGTGTTAGTGACATTGAGAGTTTGCCACGTTTTTCCTCCATCGACGCTGTGCCAGACCCAGCTTGTGGTGGTGAAGAGACCGTTGATCACGGCCCAACCTTCGTTGTTATTCAGGAAAGCAAGATCCGCAGTATTCGAGCACGTCTCGCAATCGAGTTGGAGTTGAATGATGGTGCGGTCCCATTTTTTCCCGCCGTTCGTACTATAAAGCACCTCGCTGTTTGAGTTCGCGGACCAGATGTGATTCGAGTCGGTTCGTGCAAAGCGGAACGGAAGTGTGCCCGAGCCGCTCCCGCGGCTGGTCCACTTGCCCCCGCCATTGGCAGTGGTGTAGATCGAATTCCCGCCGCCGACCGCGATGGCCGAACTCGCGCTCGTCACGTCGAGTCCTTCAAAGGGATAGCGGTTGTTCGGCTCTTCAAAAACACCGCCAAGCTGGAGAGTCCAGGTCTGCCCGCCATTGCTGGTATGGAGAATGGAGCGCAAGGCGCCAGCAGCCCAGCCGTTTTGGGAATCGATAAAACGAATTTCGATCGCGTCTGCGCCGGAGGGAACCGATTGGGTTACCCAGGTCGTCCCGCCGTCGGTGGTATGCAGAATGGTGCTATTCCCGCAGACCCATCCTTCCGTCGCGCTCACAAAACTCACACCGGTGAAGAATTTCGACGAATCGCGCCGCTGCCGAACCCAGGTCACGCCGCCATCGGTTGTCCTGTAAACACTTCCCTCCGCGCCTACGACCCACCCCGTGGTCGCGCTCACGAAGTCGATGCCAACAAAGTTTCCAAAAAGTGGGATGGATTGTGACACCCAGGTGAGGCCGCCGTCGGTCGTTTTTCTAACTTCGCCGAACCCGCAGGCATACCCCGTATTTTGATCGACCAGCTCAACGTCGTACATGGTACCGCTGAGTGTGCTGCCAACCTGCCATGTTTTGCCCCCATCAACCGTGAATCGGAATTCGTTGCCTACCGCCACCCCGTGCAATGCATCGACGAACGAGATCCCATTTAGCTGCCGGAACAACGGACCCTGTTGTTTCCAGGTTTTCCCGCCATCGACTGTGTGCCAGATATTAGCGTGATCGCCGGTAATGGGATGTGAGAGCGACCAACCCTCCTGCGTGCTCAGCATATCCACATCGTAGAAGTACCAGGGCGTGGGAATCGGTTCCTGCTTTCTCCACGCGCTGCGCGCCGCCGGCTCGGAGCGCGACTCCTGAGCGACGATCGTAGAGGCGAGCAGTGCGACAACGACTGGGAATGTCAGGGTGTAACGATTCATAGTGATGGCTGGATGATCGTTTCAGAATCGAATCTGGCTGCGCGCGTGGTCATATGGAAAAAGTTACAACTCTGTTACCTTTTTTTCCGCGCACCGCGCGAGGCGGCAGACTTCCGATTGCGCGAAGGCTGAGGTGCGCGGCGACGCGCCGGCCTTGGTTCGTCAGGCCGATTGCGGCAGATTCACGCTCAGCTCCGTCCAGGTGGAATCGGCCCGCTGCAAGAAGAGGTCGCCGCCGTGGGCGCGTGCGAGTTCGCGCGCGGTGCTGAGGCCCAAGCCGGTGCCGGCGATCCGTTCATCGCCCCGCGCGCGATAGAAGCGCTCAAAGAGATGAGGCACACGCTCGGGCGGAATACCTTCGCCAGTATTACCAACGGTCATTTCGACCGAGCCGTTGACTCTCCGCGCGACAACACGGACCCGGCCGCCCGGACAATTGTACTTCACTGCGTTCTCGAGCAGATTTTGCACAATCATCCCGACGAAGGCGCGATTGGCCTGCAGCGGAAGACGCTTCGGCACTTCCGATTCGACGGTGAGACCGAGCGGCTCGCTCAGCGCGCGCGCATCATCCAGCACCCCCTCGAGCAATTCGCTGAGGTCGAACTCGCTCTTATTTACTTCGAGCCGGCCAGCATCCGCGCGCGCGAGCAGGAGCAAATTATCCGCGACAGAATTGAGCTGGTGGACCCGGTGGAGCAACCCTTCGGCCGTCGCCTGGGTGTGAAGATTACACTGCGGATCGCTCAGAATTTCCTCAATCCCGGCGCGCAGGACGGCGATCGGCGTCTTGAGATGATGCGAGGCGTCGGCGGAAAAACGGACCGATTGTTCAAAGCTCCGCTGCAGGCGTTCGAAAGCGGCGTTGAGCACTTCGATCAAGCCCGCGATTTCGTCGCCAGTCGGCGGAACCGGAAGGCGGTGGTCGAGACGCTGGACCGTGATTTGGGCGGCGGCCTGCCGAATTTCTTCAATGGGCGCGATCGCTTTGCTCGCCACCCAGCGCCCGCCGATCACAATCACGATCAAGACGGTCGGAATCGCGGCCAGCATTCCGCGAAAAATGTCCCGCCCGATCTGATTGATCTCCTTTAAATCGGCGCCGACGCGCAGGGTGAGCCCTTTTTCATTGAACTCGCCCATCCGAATGTTGCGCCCGCCGATCTTGCGGGTGTGGAAGCTCTTGATTCCATCGCCGAAGAGCGGTTCCCGCAGACCGGGGGAAAGGTAGAGGGTTTTCCCCGTCGCATCCGTCACTTCGATAACCCGGTTGCGGAGCGCAAGCGGGACGAAGATTTCGTTAAAGAGATGGCCTTTCGAAGCGGAATCGCGCTTGAAATGCTCGACGTCACGGAAAAGCTCCTGCGCATCCACTGTCAGACGGCGATCGAAGGCGGAAATCTCCTCGTGCCACATGACCGTCCAAGTCGTGGCGGCCCCGGCGATCGTGGCCACGATCGCAAGGAGCGCGGCGTAAAGCGCCACCTTCCAACGCAGAGGCCATTTCTTCATGGCTCCTCCCGAATCGTGTAGCCGAGATGGCGAACTGTATGAATGAGGGGCGGAGAATCAATCTTCCGCCGCAGCCGACTGATGAAGACCTCGACCAGCTTCATATCGTACTCGTGTTCCCGCTCCCAGACTTTCTCACACAATTCGGTCCTGCTAAAGATCCTTCCAGGCTCCCGCATCAGGACCCGGAGCAAGGTGAGCTCGCGGGCTGACAGTTCAATCCGACGATCGCCACGACGCAATTCGTTATCCCCCAGATCGAGGGTGAGATCGGCTACCTGCAATTTGACCGCCGGTTTCTCGGAATAACGTCGCCCGAGGGCGGCAACGCGCGCGACCAGCTCCTGCATCGCGAACGGCTTCGCCAGGTAATCATCGGCCCCCAAGGCCAACCCTGTTACCCGATCGTTCACTTCGCCACGCGCGGTCAGAATCAGGACACGACTATCGACATGCGCCTTGCGCAGCTGACGCAGAACTTCGAAGCCATCAATTCCAGGCAGCATGACATCGAGCACGATCAACTGGTAGCGGGATTCTTTAGCCTGGCGCAAAGCCGACTCCCCTTCATGCGCCACAAGCACGTCATGTCCTTGCGCGGTGAGGGCGCGCGAGATATGGCGGGCGAGCCGGACTTCATCTTCAACTACGAGGATACGCATTCGATTCTACGGAACTTATTCACGTGCCAGTGGTTGCGGGAGCACATTTTCGCCGGACAATTCCAGAGGGGCGAATCGCCAAAAGTTACGGGCTTGTTACTTTTCATTCTCAAGCTATTCACAGGGGACAAAGGAAGCAGTTCGAGTCCCGAGAAGGAAATAGATTGACCGGTTCATGCGTCTCACGCACCGATTTTGCTGGCTTCTCCCGCCACCGATGAATTGTCGAAAGCCACTTCACATCCTCGCGGCCCTAGCTTTAGTCCCGGTCATCTGCCAGGCGGGAGCGAAAATCGAAGGCAAAATCCAATTGCCCAAGACGCATTTCGCGCCGGTCGTGAACGAGCGCTACGAGATTGTGAGCAAGGCGGGGGTGCTGGCAACGGACCCGCCGCGGGCGGTGGTTTACCTAGTGGGCGATTTCCCGAAACCAAAAATTCTCGCGAGCACGGAAGTGGCGCAGAAGGATTTCGCCTTCCGCCCGCCGCTCCTCGCGATCGAAGTCGGGACGAAAGTTGCGTTCCCGAATCTCGACGACACCTACCACAACATTTTTTCCTATTCGTCGGCGAAGCGCTTCGACCTCGGGCGTTATCCGCCTAATGAGAACCCGCCGCCTTCGGTCGTTTTTGACAAGGCCGGGCTCGTCACCCTGCGCTGCGACATTCACGAACACATGCGCGGACTCATTCTCGTACTCGATACGCCCTACTTTACGATCACCGACCGCGATGGGCATTACAGCCTAACGAACGTGCCGGCGGGCCATTTCACCCTCAAGGCCTGGGTCGACAGCAGGACCACCTGGGAGCGCCCGATCGAGCTGAAGGAGGGCGCGGTCCGGCAGGTCGATCTGCCGTGAAGGCGGCCGCCGAAACCCGCGCCCCCGGCATTCGCCGCTTCCGCATCAAGCTCCTCCTGGCCATGATGCTCGTCGTTTCGGCCCTCACCTCGTTAGGCATTTACGTCGCACAAGAGCGTGCGGCGGCAGATGCGGAAGCCGACTTACAACGCGATTTCGAGCTCGAGCTGGCCGCCCTCCACCGTCTTCAGGAACTGCGCAACGACGCCGTTGCCGATCGCTCCCGCGCCATCGCGCTGAACGCCCGCATCCACGCCGCGCTCGAGGATAATGCCCTCGACCTCCTTTATCCCAGCGCGCGAGAAGAATTGCGCGATTTGACTGATCGACCTACCACCAGCCGGGTGGATGCGGCCGACGCCTTGCATGCCCGCTTTTATCGTTTTCTCGACAGCCATGGCGCCGTCATTGTGCCGCCAGCGGCAGATGCGGGGGATCTCTTGCCTGCGGAACAGGCGCAGCTCGCGCTTAATCGCCTGCCCCAAACGATGCAGACCGGTTACCTCGCGCGCGGCGACGAATCCGGCAGCGCGGGCGTCGATGAAATGATCGCCGTCCCGATCCGATCGACCGAGACGAACGAAGTCATCTCAGCCCTCGTCCTCGGGTTTAAACCGGTCGAAACCAGCGTCCCCGACGCCCCAATCGAGATGAGCAACGGGATTCTGGTGAAGGGAAAGCTGCGCCTTCCGGGATTCGGTCCAGCGGCCGAAACACAAATCGGACGCGAGGTGCAGCGTGCCGTCTCGCAGCAGCCTGCCGGCCAGGAGCATAGCCTGCACACAAAGATCGGCGCCATCCCGCACCTCCTTTTTTTTAAGCGGCTCAACCCGCAATCCAACTACCCGCCGGCCTACGAAGTCTGCGTCTATCCGCTCACCGAACTGCTCGCGCGCCAGCGCCAGTTGCGGACGCAAATTGTGATCGCCGGTATTTTGCTCCTCCTGGGCGCCTTCCTCATCAGTCATTTTATTGCCCGGCGTCTCTCGCAGCCGGTGGAAGAGCTGGCGGTCGTGTCGCAGGAAAACCTCGTGCAGCGACAGCGCGCCGAAGCCAAACTGGAGATGACCGAAGAGGAATTGCAACGCGCGGCCCGCTTTTCCGCCGATGCTTCGCACCAGTTGAAGAGCCCGATCACCGTCCTGCGCGCCGGGCTCGATTCACTCCTCGCCCGCGATGGTTTTCCAAAAGAAGTTTACGAGGAGATTTCCGGGCTCGTTCACCAGACCTACCGGCTGACCGGCGTGGTGGAAGACCTTCTCCTCCTCTCTCGGATGGACGCGGGCAAGCTGCGGCTCAATCTGCGCCCGGTCGACCTGAGCCATCTCGTCGAGGAATGGGTCGACGATCTCGAGGCGATCCCGAACGCCGCTCATCTGAAGATCGAAACCGACATTCCGACCGATCTGCACGTCGCAGGCGAATCAGGATTCACGACTCTGGTTGTGCAAAATCTTCTTGATAACGCGCGCAAATATAACTGCCGCGGCGGGACGATCCGGATCCGGACACTGGTGAAAAATGGTCGAGTCGATCTGCGAGTTTCCAACACCGGGCGCGGCATTCCGCCGGAGGCGCAACCGTACATCTTCGAGCGTTTCCATCGCGCGGGAGCGAGCCAGGATGTGCCGGGACACGGTCTGGGGCTGAATCTCGCTCACGAGCTGGTGCGTCTGCATGGCGGTGAATTGCGACTCGTCCGCTCCGATGCCAAGTGGACGGAGTTTAGCGCCGTATTTTCGATCGCCGTCCCGACGGAAAAAATCGCCGGAGCAGGTTCATGAAAGCGCGTTTTCTCTGGACCTGCCTCTTCGTTTCCTCGATGTCGGTGAGTGACGCACAGGATTTTCTCGATCGGGTTGATCGGAGCCTGACGATCGGGCTTTTCCAAGACAAGGTGCGCGCCCGATTAAGCGGGTTGCTCGATCTCGAGTATTACCATTTTCCGCAGCCGCCCCCGGGCCTTATCCGCGCCGACGGGCACGATCTCTTCACACCGCGGATCAGCCTCTTCCTCGACGCGCAGGCCGGGCCGAAGGTTTACTTCTTTGCCCAAGCGCGAGCCGACAGCGGGTTTGACCCGAGCGATCGCGGAGCCCAGGTGCGGCTGGACGAATATGCCCTCCGCATCACCCCCTGGAGCGACGGGCGTTTCAACCTGCAAATCGGGAAGTTCTCGACCATCATCGGCGGCTGGGTCGAGCGCCATCTTTCCTGGGATAATCCGTTCGTCAACGCGCCGCTGCCCTACGAAAACGCCACGCTCGTCTCCGATCTTGAGGTGCCGCTTACGCCGCAAAGTTTTATCGCCGTGCCGGGCTTCGATAAGTATGAATTTCTCCCCCTCATCTGGGGCCCGGCCTATACCATCGGCGCCTCGGTCGCCGGCCGTATCGGCCTTTTCGAATATGCCGCGGAGGTAAAGAACGCCACCGTCTCATCCCGCCCCGAAACGTGGTATTCCTACGATTTTGATCATCCTTCAGTGGATCTCCGGGTCGGCCTTCGACCTAATGAAGCCTGGCGGTTCGGCGTCTCGTTCGCCGAGGGCCCCTACCTGCGATCGAATGCGCGGCCTTTGTTAACCGAGAGCGACTTTAGCGAATACCGGCAATACCTGATCGGGCAGGACATCAGTTACGCCCGCGGTCATTGGCAATTTTGGGCGGAAGCCTTCGAATCGCGCTTCGAGATCCCGCGGCTCGGCCAGGCCGATATCTTCGCCTATTACCTCGAGGCAAAATACAAGATCACGCCCCAGCTTTTCGGCGCCCTGCGTTGGAATCAGGAAATTTTCTTCCGCGACGAAGACCCGACCGGTCAGCCGATCGCGAAAGGTCACGACGTCTGGCGGATCGATGCTGCCCTCGGTTACCGTTTCACCGCCCATTCCCAACTCAAGTTGCAATACAGCGTAGCCCGGGGAGATTTCGTCTCGCAAAACATCGGGAGTACCTTCGCGGCCCAATTCACCGTGCGGTTTTAAAGTAACAACCGCGTTACTTTTGCGGAGTAGCCTGCGATCGACGTTCCCGACAAAATCGAATGCGTAATTAGTAAAAACGATGCAATTGCCACTCCGTCACAGCGTCCTGGCCCTGGGCTTCGCGCTTCTCTTTTGCCTCAGCCAAAGCGCTTTCGCGAAAAAATTTTCCGTGCAGGTCGGCCCGACCGGCAACAACTTTTCGCCTCAATTCCTGACGGTGGAACTGGGGGACGAGGTCGAGTGGGAATGGTATTCGAGTTTCCATAGCAGCACCTCCGGCACCCCCAACGATCCCTCCGGCGATTGGAATTCCGGCGTGCTCAACAGCGGCTCCAAATACAGCTACACCTTCAACGAACTCGGCAGCTTCCCCTACTATTGCAGCGTCCATGACGATTGCTGCAAGATGGTGGGGACGATCACGGTCGTGGCACCCTCGCCCAGCCCGTCGCCTTCGCCGTCGCCCTCACCATCGCCATCCCCCTCCCCCTCACCCAGCCCGAGCCCGAGTCCTTCGCCGAGTCCGAGCCCCTCGCCCAATCCAACCCCTTCCCCATCGCCCAGCCCATCGCCCACCCCGGTGCCGCCCATCTCGGGCGGACCGATCCGGGCCGACCTCGAGACCGTTGCCAGCGGCTTGAACGCGCCTAACGACCTGACCTCGGCCGGCGACGGCCGGCTTTTCATCCTCGAACAAGGCGGGCGTATTCGCCTGGTGAAGAACAGCGCCCTCCTCGCCACGCCTTTCCTCGATCTTTCGGCGCGGCTCGTGGCTCTCAACGCCGGCGGCGACGAGCGCGGCTTCCTCGGTCTCGCTTTCCATCCCGGCTTCAGCGATTCGGCGAGCCCGGGTTACCGGAAGTTTTACACCTACACGAGCGAACCGGTCGCGGGTGCAGCCGATTTTACGGTGCCGAATCCGGTCGCCTTCAATCATCAGAGTGTGGTCGCGGAATGGCAGGCCTCGGCCGTCAATCCCGATCTGGCCGACCCGGCGACCCGGCGCGAAGTGCTGCGTATCGACGAGCCGCAGAGCAATCACAACGGCGGCAAACTCGCGTTTCGTCCCGGCGAGCCCTATCTCTACATCTCGTTAGGCGATGGCGGCGCCTCCAACGACGTCGGCAACGGCCACACCGTGGACCTCGGTAATGGCCAGGACCTGAGCAACGTTCTCGGCAAAATCCTCCGGATCGACCCGCTCGATCCCGCTCTCACGGCCGGGAGCCCCGATCCCACCAGTGCCAACGGCCAATACCGCGTGCCCGCGACCAATCCCTTCATCAACAGCGGGACCGCCCTGCATGAAATTTACGCTTACGGTTTGCGTAATCCGTTTCGCTTTTCGTTCGACGCCACGACCGGCCGCCTGATCGTGGGCGACGTCGGCCAGAACAATATCGAGGAAGTCGATTTCATCGAGGCGGGCAAGAATTACGGCTGGAATCGCAAGGAAGGCTCCTTCCTCTTCGACCCGAGTAACGGCTCGATCACGCCTGATCCTTCACCCGATCCCGCTCTCACCGAGCCCGTCCTGGAATACACCCACGACGACGGCGAAGCAGTTATCGGCGGATTCGTTAGTCGCGGTCCCGGCATTCCCGCGCTCGATGGCAAATACGTCTTCGGCGATTTCCTCGGAAGCGCCGGGCACGGGCGGCTCTTCTATTCGGATTTCACCGGCGGCCTCATCCAGGAGCTGAACGTCGGCGATCCCGGAAGCACTTTCCCGGGCTTCATCAAAGGCTTCGGCAAAGACGATGACGGCGAACTCTACGCCCTCGGCGATACCGGCGGACCTTTGGACAACGGCGGCACGGCCTACAAACTCGTGCCGATCCCGGCCCAGGCGACGATCGAAAACCTTTCCACCCGGCTGAAGGTCGAGACCGGTGACAACGTGCTCATCGGGGGTTTCATCGTCACCGGCAGTGATGACGAAGAAGTGGTCCTGCGCGGCATCGGGCCATCCCTCGTCGACGGCGGGATTCAACTCCCCGATCTACTGCCGAATCCGAAGCTCGAGCTGCGCGACAGCGCCGGCACTCTCCTCGCCACCAACGATAACTGGATGGACAACCCGCAGAAGGACGAAATCCTGAGCCGCAATCTCGCGCCCGGCGAC